>NZ_JAVACL010000002.1:0-464333 GCF_032658145.1 Streptomyces sp. MK7 | reverse complement strand
TGACCGCCGGGACGACCGGAGTGAGCGCGGCGAGCGCGGTGAGCGCGGTGGCTTCCGTGGCCGAGGCGACCGTGGCACACGCGGCCCTCGTCGTGACGACCGGGGCGGGCGTCCCGGCGGCTTCCGCGGCCGTGAGGACCGTCGCGACGACCGCCGTGGCGGCGGCCGCTTCCGTGACGAGCGGGACCGGGACCGGGGTCGCGACCGTGACCGCGACCGCGACCGCGAGCCGATCAAGCGGCTGCCGATCCCGCAGGAGGTCACCGGCGAGGAGATCGACAAGGACGTGCGGCAGGAGCTGCAGAGCCTGCCCAAGACGCTCGCCGAGGATGTCGCCAGGAACCTGGTGATGGTCGCGCGTCTCATCGACGAGGACCCCGAGGCCGCCTACGGCTACTCCAGGGTCGCCCTGCGGCTGGCGTCGCGTGTCGCCGCCGTACGGGAGGCGGCCGGCTTCGCGGCGTACGCGAGCCAGAAGTACGCCGAGGCGCTCGCCGAGTTCCGCGCCGCCCGGCGGATGACCGGCAACGTCGACCTGTGGCCGGTCATGGCCGACTGCGAGCGTGGGCTCGGGCGGCCGGAGAAGGCGCTGGACATGGCCGGTGCGCCGGAGGTGCACAAGCTCGACAAGGCCGGGCAGGTGGAGATGCGGCTCGTCGCGGCCGGTGCCCGGCGGGACATGGGGCAGCTGGACGCGGCCATCGTGACCCTGCAGAGCCCCGAGCTGGCCTCCAACTCCGTGCAGCCCTGGACCGCGCGGCTGCGGTACGCCTACGCCGACGCGCTGCTGGCCGTCGGCCGGGAGGCCGAGGCGCGGGAGTGGTTCGCCAAGGCCGTCGAGGCCGACCGGGACGGCAGCACCGACGCCTCGGACCGGCTGGCCGAGCTGGACGGCGTGGAGTTCACCGACGCGCTCGACGAGAGCGAGGGCGCGGACGTGTCCGAGAACGTGTCCGAGGAGCCGTCCGAGGGTGCCTCCCAGCAGAGCCCGAAGAGCGGCGAGGACGACCGCGAGGTCTGACTCCGGCTGTGGGACAGCTGCTGTGAGACAGAGACAGAGACAGGAGAGGGGTGGCCCCCGGCCGGGAAACCGGTCGGGGGCCACCCCTCTCGTGTGTCTCCTGTGTCACAGGTCCAGCGCCCGCAGCACCAGCCCCGACGCCGGCTTCGGGCCGAAAGACGTCGACTTGCGGGGCATCGTGACGCCCTGGCGGGCCAGGTCGCGGACGACCTCCTCGCGGACCGGGTGCAGCAGGACGGCCGTACCGCCGTCGCGTTCGGCCTTCGCCACGGTGGCGGCCGTGTCGTGGATGTACGCGATACGGGTCGGATCGTCCTCGGGGATGTGCCAGACGTGCTCGAGGAGCGCGGCGTGCAGGACGGTCGCGTCCAGCGTGCGCCAGGCCGCCGGGCGGTCGGACGGAACCGTGCGGGCCAGCAGGGCGGGGTCCGGGTGGTCCACGAGGTGGAAGGCGCCGTCGCCCGCGAGCAGGAAGGCGTTGCCCGCGCAGGCGGCGTCCGCGAGGACCGTCAGGGCCTCGGCCAGGGGCACCTCCAGTCGCCGTATGCGGAACAGACCGTCCAGCGCGGACAGCGCGTCGGCGACCGGTACGCCGTGCAGCAGGCGGTGGATGGCGCGGACCCTGAGCGGGTAGCGGGCGGTGTCGACCAGGAGGACCAGGCCGTAGTCCCAGGCGCTGGGGGAGAGGTGTTCGGCGCGCAGCCGCCGGTAGGTGGCCCAGCGGTGGTGGCCGTCGGCGATCAGCGCCTGGTACCCGGCCAGGTCGTCGCTGATGGCAGCCAGGTCGGCGGGGTCGGTGACGGCCCACAGGCGGTGGCGGAAACCGTCCTCGGTGGTCGTCGCCAGCAGGGGAGGCCGGGCGGCGGTGCGTTCGACGACGACGGCGGTGGCCGCGGTGGAGCCGTTGCCCCGGTAGGTGAGCAGCAAGGGTTCGAGGTTGGTGCGGGTGGCCCGCATCAGGGCCGCGCGGTCGGCGACGACGTGCGGAATCACGTCCTCGTGCGGCAGCACCACGCCGTCCTCCGGGTCCGACACGCGCAGTGCGCCGATCAGTCCGCGTTGCAGCATCCCGTCGCCGTCGCGCTGCTCGTAGACGTACAGGCCCGGTTCGGGATCGGCGGTCAGGACGCCCTCGGACATCCAGCGGCGCAGCGTGTCGGCCGCCTGCTCGTTGCGGGCGGAGGGCGTGCCGGCCTGGGGGAGGATCAGGCGGACGATGTTGTAGGGGTCGGCGGACTGGAGGTGGTGCAGGCCGTCGGGGCGTACGACGACGTCGTACGGCGGGGACGTCACGGCGGCGAGGCTGCCGACCCGTTCGGGGTCGTAGCGAAGGCCTCGGAACGGGGTGAGTTCGAGGCCCCGGCGCGGTGGTGCCGGTGAGTGACCTGCTGTGTTCATCCCGGCATCGTACGTGTGTCGGTGGCATGGGGGATGATCGGGGGAAAGCCGGTACCACGAGGAGCGATGCGGAATGAGCCAGGGCGTCAGGACGAGGCCCGAGGGCAGTGGGCAGGCCCTGAGCGAGGCGTACGACACGGCCCTGCTCGATCTGGACGGGGTGGTGTACGCGGGGGGCAGAGCGATCGTGCACGCTGTCGACTCGCTGGCCGCCGCCCGCGCGGGCGGCATGCACCTGGCGTACGTCACCAACAACGCGCTGCGTCCCCCGGACGCGGTGGCCGCGCACCTCACCGAGCTGGGCATACCGGCTCAGGCGTCCGATGTCGTCACGTCGGCGCAGGCGGTGGCCCGGCTGATCGCCGACCAGGTGCCGCAGGGGGCGCGGGTGCTGGTCATCGGTGGCGAGGGGCTGCGGGTGGCGCTGCGCGAGCGCGGTCTGGAGCCGGTGGAGTCCGCCGACGACGACCCGGTGGCGGTGGTGCAGGGCTTCGGCGGGCCGGAGCTGCGCTGGGGGCGTTTCGCGGAGGCCTGCTACGCCATCGCGCGCGGGGTGCCCTGGTTCGCCTCCAACACCGATCTGACGATCCCGAGTGCGCGGGGCATCGCGCCCGGCAACGGCGCGGCGGTGGAGGTCGTGCGGATCGCGACGGGCGCGGAGCCGCAGGTGGCGGGCAAGCCGCTGCCGCCGATGCACCGCGAGACGATCCTGCGCACGGGCGCGCGGCGGCCCCTGGTGGTCGGGGACCGGCTGGACACGGACATCGAGGGCGCCTTCAACGGCGGGGTCGACTCGCTGCTGGTGCTGACCGGGGTCACCGACGGGGCGCGGCTGCTCGCCGCGCCGCCGCAGCACCGGCCCACGTATGTGGACGCGGATCTGCGCGGGCTGCTCACCGGGCAGCCGGAGATCACCCGGGAGGGTGATGGTTTCCGGTGTGGTGAGTGGACGGCGAGGGCCGGTGCGGAGCGGGTGGAGCTGACCGGCGACGGGGAGTCGCTGGACGGGCTGCGCGCGCTGTGCGCGGCGGCATGGACGGCGGGCGGCGAGAGCGCGTGCGAGCTGGACGGGGGGAAGGCGCTGGCGCGGCTGGGACTGTGAAGCGGCCGGCCCTCCGGCGCGTACGCTGACGCCCTGTCGAGGCGATAGCGAGGGTAGGCTAACCTAACCTCGTGTTGGTCGACAGTCCTCCGGAAGAGCGCGCGGCGGTGGCCGCGGCGCCACCGACCCGTCGTGGGGCGCGAGCCCTCGGGCTCCTTCTCTCCGCCGTGATCCTGGTGCTCGTCGCCCTGGCGAGCATCGCGGTCGGAGCGAAGGAGCTCTCCCTGGACCAGATCTGGCACGGTCTGTTCCACGACTCGGGGACCTACGGCGACGTCGTGGTCGGCGAGCGGCTGTCCCGGACCCTCCTCGGTCTGCTGGCCGGGGCCGCGCTCGGGTTGTCCGGGGCCGTGTTGCAGGCGCTGACCCGCAATCCGCTGGCCGACCCGGGGATCCTCGGCATCAACGCGGGCGCGTCGGCCGCCGTGGTCACCGCGATCACCTGCTTCGGTGTCACCAGCCTGAGCGGTTACGTCTGGTTCGCCTTCCTCGGCGCCGCCGTCGTGGGCGCGCTGGTGTGGTTCCTCGGCGGCGGCCGGGGCGCCACGCCCGTACGGCTCGCGCTCGCCGGAACCGCGATCGGTGCCGCGCTCTACGGCTATCTCCAAGCTGTGATGATCATGGATGACGCGGCGCTGGGGAAGATGCGCTTCTGGACCGTGGGGTCCCTGGCCTCCGCCACCGACGCGACCATCGTCCAGGTGCTGCCGTTCTGCCTGGCCGGCACGGTCCTCGCGCTGCTGCTCGCCCGGCCGCTCAACGCCGTCGCGATGGGCGACGACACCGCCCGCGCCCTCGGCGTGAACCTCAACCGCACGCGGGCGCTGGCCATGCTCGCCGCGACCGTGCTGTGCGGGGCCGCGACCGCCGCCTGCGGGCCCATCGTCTTCGTCGGGCTGATAGTCCCGCACGTCGTCCGCTCCTTCACCGGACCCGACCTGCGCTGGATCCTGCCCTACGCCACGATCCTGTCGCCGGTGCTGCTGCTCGGCGCCGACGTCGTCGGACGGCTCGTCGCCCGGCCCGCCGAGGTCCAGGTCGGGGTCGTCACCGCGATCATCGGCGGCCCGGTGTTCATCCTGCTCGTACGGCGGCGGAGGACGGCCCAGCTGTGAAGACGACCCGCACCACCACCCAGACTTCCGTCACCGCTGTCGCCCGCGCTTCTCGCACCGCCCCGGTGCCGCGCACCGCACGGGTCGTCCGCACTCCGGGCGGGCTGTCCTTCCGCCTGGACGTCCGGGCGCTGGCCGTCGTCCTCCTGCTGGCGCTGGCCGCGCTCGCCGCGAGCGTCGTGCTGATCGGCACCGGCGACTTCCCGATCCCGGTCTCGGACGTGCTGAAGACGCTGTTCGGCCAGGGCAACCCGGGTCAGGAGTTCATCGTCCGTGAACTGCGGCTGCCACGCGTCCTCGTCGGGCTGCTGGTCGGCGCCTGCCTCGGACTGGGCGGGGCGCTGTTCCAGTCCGTCTCGCGCAACCCTCTGGGCAGTCCCGACGTCCTCGGCCTGTCCCAGGGTGCGACGGCCGGCGCGCTCATGGTGATCGTCCTGTTCTCCGGCGGCGCCACCGCGGTCACTCTCGGCGCGCTCGCCGGCGGCCTGGTGACCGGGCTCGCCGTCCACCTCCTCGTCTGGAAGCGGGGCGTGCACGGATACCGGCTGGTCCTGGTCGGCATCGGCGTCAACGCGGTCGCCACCGCGGTCAACGGCTACCTGATCACCAAGGCCGACTTCGTCGACGCGGCCCGCGCGGTCGTGTGGACGACGGGCTCGCTCAACGGACGCGACTGGAGCCAGGTCCGGCCGCTGCTGATCCTGTGCGCCGTGCTCCTCCCGCTCGTCCTCGCAAACGCGCGCGGGCTGCGGATGCTGGAGATGGGCGACGACACGGCGTACGCCCTCGGGGTGCGCGTGGAGCGCGTACGGCTGCTGCTGATGGCGTCGGCCGTCCTGCTCACCGCGGCCGCCACCGCCGCGGCCGGTCCGGTCGCCTTCGTCGCCCTGACCGCCCCGCAGCTCGCCCGGCGCCTCACCCTCCCCCGCTGCCTCAACGGCGCGGGAGGTGCCCCCATGCCCGGTCCGAACCTGGTGCCGTCCCTGTGCATGGGCGCCGCCCTGCTCGTCACCGCCGACTGGGCCTCGCAGCGCGCCTTCGGCGCCGACCAATTGCCCGTCGGCGTGGTCACCGGTGTGCTCGGCGGCGGGTACTTGCTCTGGCTGCTGGTCGCCGAGCGCAGGAAGGGCCGGATATGACCACCCGCCACGAGCCCGGCCGCGCACCCGGCCATGCGCCCGGCGACGAGCCCGGCCACGACTCCGTCAGCGAGCAGCACGAGAACAGCAAGAGGAGCACCGTGAACCGTCTGTCCGCCGACAACGTCACCCTCGCCTACGACCAGCGGGTCATCGCCGAGCAGCTGTCGGTGGAGATACCCGACAACTCCTTCACGGTGATCGTCGGCCCGAACGCGTGCGGCAAGTCCACGCTGCTGCGGGCGCTGTCCCGGATGCTCAAGCCCACTCAGGGACGGGTGCTGCTCGACGGTCGGGTCATCCAGTCGATGCCCGCCAAGAAGGTCGCCCGGACGCTCGGCCTGCTGCCGCAGTCGTCGATCGCGCCCGACGGGATCACCGTCGGTGACCTGGTGGGCCGCGGCCGCTACCCGCACCAGGGCCTCCTGCGGCAGTGGTCGGCCGAGGACGAGCGGGTCGTACGGGAGTCCATGGAGCGGACGGGCGTCGCCGAGCTCGCCGAACGGTACGTCGACGAGCTGTCGGGCGGTCAGCGGCAGCGGGTGTGGATCGCCATGGCCCTCGCCCAGCAGACGCCGCTGCTGCTGCTCGACGAGCCGACGACGTATCTGGACATCCAGCACCAGATCGATGTCCTGGACCTGTGCGCCGAGCTGCACGAGGAGCAGGGGCGCACCCTTGTCGCGGTGCTGCACGACCTCAACCACGCCGCCCGCTACGCCACCCACCTCATCGCCCTGCGCGCCGGGCGGGTCGTCGCCCAGGGCGCGCCGAACGACGTCGTCACGGCCGAGCTGGTGCGGGAGGTGTTCGGGCTGCGCTGCCAGGTCATCGAGGACCCCGAGACGGGGACTCCGCTGGTGGTGCCGGCGGCGCGTACGGCACGGGCCCGCACGACGGCACCACGGGTGGGGGCCGGGCGCGGAGCCGGCGCTACAGAAGCTTCCTGAGCCGGAACAGGTCCAGCAGGCCCGCCTCCAGCTTCACCCGGCCCGAGCCCCAGGCCGTGGTGAAGTTCAGCTCCCCGCCCACCAGCGCGACCAGGTCGTCGCCGGCCAGCGCGAGCCGGATCTGGGCTCTCTCGGGCGGCGGCCCCTGGACGGTGTCCCGCACCTGGATCCGGCCGCCCGTCATGCGGCCCACGAAGCTGACGTCGAGGTCCTTGATGTGGCAGCTCACCGAGCGGTCCAGGGCCGCCGCCTCACGGACGTCCCCTTCCGCGCTCGCCATGTTGTCGGAGAGCTTCTCGAGTGCTCTGCGGCACTCCTCGATCGTGGCCATCGCGACCGACGGTACCCCAGCGCCGCGAGGTAGCGTCTGGGCATGAGCGACTCTGTGCCCGAGACTCAGGCCCCGGCCGAAGCGGCGGCCGGGGACCAGGACACCGGGGCCCCCGCGCACGGCCCAGCCGCGGAACCGGCGCACGCCCCGGCGGAACCCGCTGAGGCCCCTTCGGCCTCCGACGACCCCACCCCCCTGGACGTCCCCCGCACCCCCACCGGCAACGCCGGCGTGGACGCGGCCCTGGAGCGGCTCGGCGACGTCGACCACCTCGCCACCGACGGGCACGCGGAGGTGTACGAGGATGTACACGGGGCGCTGCGCGACGCGCTCACCGCGCTCGACGCCCGCCCGGGACCTGCGGCGCCCCCCGCGCCCTCACCGGCGCACCCACAGCCGTACCGACACAGGAGCTGAACCGAACGTGGCAGGAGTCGCACGCCGCCGTCTGGACGCGGAGCTGGTCCGCCGGAAGCTCGCGCGCTCGCGTGAGCACGCCAGCCAGCTGATCGCCGCCGGGCGGGTCACCGTCGGCAAGACCGTCGCGACCAAGCCCGCCACGCAGGTGGAGACCGCCGCCGCCATCGTCGTCGCCGCCGACGACGGCGACCCCGACTACGTCTCCCGGGGCGGCCACAAGCTCGCCGGCGCGCTCAAGGCGTTCGTCCCCCGGGGGCTCGTCGTCGAGGGTCGGCGCGCCCTGGACGCCGGCGCCTCCACCGGCGGCTTCACCGACGTCCTGCTGCGCGCGGGCGCCGCACACGTCGTCGCCGTCGACGTCGGCTACGGGCAACTCGCCTGGTCGCTGCAGAGCGATGAACGCGTCACCGTCAAGGACCGTACGAACGTACGCGAGTTGACGCTCGAGGCGATCGATGGGCAACCTGTGGATCTTGTCGTGGGGGATCTGTCCTTCATCCCGCTCGGCCTGGTGCTGCCCGCGCTGGCGCGGTGCGTGACGCCGGACGCCGACCTGGTGATGATGGTCAAGCCGCAGTTCGAGGTGGGGAAGGAGCGGCTGGGCAGCGGGGGTGTCGTACGGAGTCCGCAGCTGCGGGCGGAGGCCGTGCGGGGTGTGGCGGACAAGGCGTGGGAGCTGGGGCTCGGGGTGAACGGTGTCACCGCCAGCCCGCTGCCCGGGCCGTCCGGGAACGTCGAGTACTTTCTCTGGCTGCGCGCCGGGGCGCCCGCTCTGGACCCGGCCGACGTCGACCGAGCAGTGGCGGAGGGGCCGCGTTGACACAGAACCGAGCGCGAACTGTTTTCCTGCTCGCCCACACCGGGCGGCCCGCCGCGATCCGCAGCGCGGAACTCGTGGTGAAGGGCCTGCTGCGGCACGGCATCGGGGTACGGGTCCTGGAGGACGAGGCGCGCGACCTGCCGCTGCCCGAGGAGGTGCGGCTGGTCAAGGAGGCGACCCCGCAGTGCCTGGACGGCTGCGAGCTGCTGATCGTGCTCGGTGGCGACGGCACGCTGCTGCGCGGCGCCGAGTTCGCGCGGGCCTCCGGGGTGCCGATGCTCGGCGTCAACCTCGGGCGCGTCGGGTTCCTCGCGGAGGCCGAACGGGACGACCTCGATCGGGTGGTCGACCGGGTGGTGGCCCGGTCCTACGAGGTCGAGGAGCGGATGACCGTCGATGTCGTCGTGCACCGCAACGGGGACATCGTGCACACCGACTGGGCGCTGAACGAGGCGGCCGTGCAGAAGGCCGGCGCCGAGAAGCTGCTGGAAGTCGTCCTGGAGATCGACGGGCGCCCGGTGACGGGGTTCGGCTGCGACGGGGTCGTCCTGTCGACGCCCACGGGTTCCACGGCGTACGCGTTCTCCGCCGGGGGACCGGTGGTGTGGCCCGAGGTGGAGGCCCTGCTGATGGTGCCGATCAGCGCGCACGCGCTGTTCGCGAAGCCGCTGGTCACCTCGCCGGACTCGGTGCTCGCCGTGGAGGTGCTGCCGCACATCCAGCCCGGGGTCCTGTGGTGCGACGGCCGGCGGACCATCGAGCTGCCGCCCGGGGCGCGAGTGGAGGTGCGGCGCGGGGCCGTGCCGGTGCGGCTGGCCCGGCTGCACCACGCGTCCTTCACCGACCGGCTGGTGGCGAAGTTCGCGTTGCCGACCACCGGGTGGCGGGGGGCGCCGCACCACTCGCCGGAGTGACATGGGCGGGCCGTGTGCACTCCCCGCCCCGGACCTCGTATGGTCTGTTCCGTGTTGGAGGAGATGCGGATACGGTCGCTCGGAGTCATCGACGATGCCGTCGTCGAACTGTCGCCCGGGTTCACCGCCGTCACCGGTGAGACGGGCGCGGGCAAGACCATGGTGGTCACCAGCCTGGGACTGCTGCTCGGCGGGCGGGCCGACGCGGCGCTCGTGCGGATCGGAGCGGACAGGGCGGTCGTCGAGGGGCGGGTCACCGTGCCCAAGGACGCCGCCGCCGTCGTACGCGCCGAGGAGGCCGGTGCCGAACTCGACGACGGGGCGCTGCTGATCAGCCGTACCGTTTCCGCCGAAGGGCGCTCGCGGGCGCACCTGGGCGGCCGGAGCGTGCCCGTCGGGCTGCTCGCCGAGCTCGCCGACGACCTGGTGGCCGTGCACGGGCAGGCCGACCAGCAGGGCCTGCTGAAGCTGTCCCGGCAGCGGCAGGCACTCGACCGGTACGCGGGCGACGCCGTCGCCGTGCCGCTGGCCAAGTACACCGAGGCCTACCGGCGGCTGCGGGCGGTCTCCGCCGAGCTGGAGGAGATCACCACGCGCGCGCGGGAGCGGGCCCAGGAGGCCGACATGCTCCGCTACGGCCTGGACGAGATCGCCGCCGTGGAACCGCGTGCCGGGGAGGACGTCGAGCTGGCCGAGGAGGCCGAGCGGCTCGGGCACGCCGAGGCCCTGTCGTCCGCCGCGACGGCCGCGCACGCCGCTCTCGCGGGCAACCCGGAGGACCCCGAGGGCATCGACGCGGCCACCCTCGTCGCGGGCGCCCAGCGGGCCCTGGAGGCCGTGCGCGCGCACGACCCGGCGCTGGCCGCGCTCGCCGACCGGATCGGCGAGATCGGGATCCTGCTGGGTGACGTGGCCGGGGAGCTGGCCGGGTACGCCGACGACCTGGACGCCGACCCGCTGCGGCTGGCGGCCGTCGAGGAGCGGCGGGCCGTGCTGACCGCGCTGACCCGCAAGTACGGCGAGGACGTCGCCGCCGTGCTCACCTGGGCCGAGCGGAGCGCCGCCCGGCTGACCGAGCTGGACTCCGACGACGAGCGGATCGGGGAGCTGACCGCCGAGCGGGACGCGCTGCGCACCGAGCTGGGCGGTCTCGCCCAGGCGCTGACCGACGCCCGGACGGAGGCCGCCGAGCGGTTCGCCGCCGCCGTGACCGCCGAGCTGGCCTCGCTCGCCATGCCGCACGCGCGCGTGTCGTTCGACATCCGGCAGACCGAGGACCCGGACGGCGTGGAGGTGGACGGCCGCACGGTCGCCTACGGGCCGTCCGGGGCCGACGAGGTGGAGCTGCTGCTCGCCCCGCACCCGGGTGCGCCGCCCCGGCCGATCGCCAAGGGCGCCTCCGGCGGTGAGCTGTCGCGCGTGATGCTGGCCGTCGAGGTCGTCTTCGCCGGGACGGATCCGGTGCCGACGTACCTCTTCGACGAGGTGGACGCCGGTGTCGGCGGCAAGGCGGCCGTGGAGATCGGCAGGCGGCTGGCGAAGCTGGCCAGGACGGCGCAGGTCGTCGTGGTCACCCACCTGCCCCAGGTCGCCGCCTTCGCCGACCGGCAGCTGCTGGTGGAGAAGACGAACGACGGGTCGGTGACCCGCTCCGGCGTGAAGGTGCTGGAGGGCGAGGACCGCATCCGCGAACTCTCCCGGATGCTGGCCGGCCAGGAGGACTCCGAGACGGCCCGCGCGCACGCCGAGGAACTGCTCGCCACCGCCCGCGCGGATCAGTAGGCATGGCACGGCTGTGAGCGGGCGTGCGTAGGCTGGCGGGATGATCTCCCGTCTCGCCGCCTCCTTCGCCCTGGCCGCCGGCCTCGGCCGTGCAACGACCGCCGCCCTCCGCGCCACCGCTCCCGGCGGCGGCCGGCGCTGGGAGCGGACGAACCACGCGGGCCGCACGGTCGACCTGTACGCCGGGCCCGCCACGGCCCTGGCGGCCGCGGTCGCCGCCGCGCGGGTGCGGCCGGCCGCCGGGCTCGCGGTGCTGGCCGCCGGGGCCTGCGGAGCCTACGACGACATCGCCGGCGCAGGTGACCCACGGCGCGGATTCCGCGCGCACCTCACGGCCCTTCGGCACGGCGAGATCACCAGCGGGGCGGTCAAGCTGGTCGGGATCGGGGCGGCCGGACTGCTCGCCGGTTCGCTGCTGAAGGAACGGCCGGCCGACAAAGTGCTCGCGGGCGTGGTGATCGCCGGGGCCGCGCACGCCGTCAACCTCGTGGACGTACGCCCCGGCCGCGCCGCCGGCGCGGTGCTCGCGCTCGCCGCACCCGGACTGCTGCGGCGCGGACCGGGCGCCGAACTCGCCGCCGTCGCCACGGGGACCGCTGCCGCGGTGCTGCCCGACGACCTCGGGGAGCGCACCATGCTCGGCGACACGGGGGCGCACGCCCTGGGAGCCACCCTCGGCACCGCCGCCGTCCTGTGCAACGGACGCGCCGGACTTCTCGCCCACGCCGCCGCGTTCGTGGCCGCGGCCGTCCACGGCGACCGAGTGAGCCGGCGGGCGGCCGGCGCCTGGTGAGGCGGCCGGCGCGGCCGAGGCGAACCGATGGCGAACCGGTGCGGCGCCCGAGGCGCGTCGTCGTCCCCGCCGAGGCGGACCGGCCGCCTCGGGCGGGTCGCTGCCGGTGGGGCGAGTCGGTCGACCAGGGGTGCATCGCGTGGTCCGGGACGACGGGGTCGCCGGGCCGGGGCGCGCGCTGGAGGTGGGTCGTCCGAGCCGACGCAGGCCGGAGGTGGTGTGGCGCGTCCGAGGGGGAGTGTGCCGTCCGAGGCGACCCGGGTCGCTGAGGAGGGTCCCCTTCCTTTCCGGCGTGGATCGGTCGCCTGAGAGGTGTCGCTCGGGAGCCCCGACGCCGACGGGCACGCCCGCGGCGCTGGGCCGGCGCGTCTTCCGAGAGGGGACCGGCGTCGGCATGGGCCTGTCAGGTTCACTCGTGTGAGTGACGCCGGGTTGTCGGGTCGGGGCGTGCCGTCGCGTTCGCCGGGGCCCGGCGTGTCCGGAACACCCGTACGTACTGGCATCCTTGAGCCGGGGGCAGCACGCGGAGCGGGCGCGCGCGGTTCGGCCCCCCGGCTCGATACCTTCTGTACGTTCCCCCGCGATTCCCCGTGACCGCCCGACGCCGAACCAGGAGCCCCGGCCGCGTGAGCCCCGTGAACAGCCGCGTACCGCACGGTCAGTCGACGCTGCGCACCGTGCAGGTGCTGGGCGGCGGCAACGCCGGCAGCAGCGTGCATGTGCGGTCGCTGACCGCGGGGCTGGTCGCGCGGGGCGTACGGGTCACGGTGTGCGCCCCCGCCGAGACCGATCGAGCCTACGGATTCACCGCGGTCGGCGCCGAGCACGTCCCCGTGCCGCGCAGCAGCGACCCGGTGTCCGTGGCCGCGCTGCGCACGGCCTGCGCGGGCGCCGACCTGGTGCACGCGCACGGGCTGCACGCCTCCTTCCGGGCGGCGCTCGCCCTCAGCGGCCGCCGCACCCCGCTCGTCGTCACCTGGCACAACCACGCCCGCGCCGAGGGCCCGCGCGGGCAGCTGCTGCGCGTGCTGGAGCGACGGGTGGTCAAGTCGGCCACCCTGGTCCTGGGCACCACCTCCGAGCTGGTGGACCGGGCCCGCCACCGGGGCGCGCGGGACGCCCGGCTCGCCGCGGTCGCCCTGCCCCGGCCGCGCACCGGCTACGAGCACCCCGAGCGCCCCCGCTCCAAGGTGCGGGCCGAACTCGGCGCCACCGGACGGCCGTTGCTGCTGTCCGTCGCCTCCCTGGACCCGCACCGCGGCCACGAGCTGCTGCTGGACGCCGCCCGCGCCTGGCGCCTGGCGGACCCCGTGCCGCTGGTCGTGATCGCGGGGGAGGGACCGCTGCGCGCCCTGCTGCAACGACGCATCGAGGACGAGCAGCTGCCGGTACGGCTCGTCGGCCGCCGCGACGACGTGGGCGAACTGCTCGCCGCCGCCGACGTGGCGCTGCTGCCCGGCAGCCAGGAGGCCCGCTCCGTGCTCGCGCAGGAGGCCCTGCACGCGCGCGTGCCGCTCGTCGCCGCGCGGACCGGCGGCATCGGCGAACTCGTGGGCGAGGCGGCCGAACTCGTGCCCCACCGGGACCCGGACGCGTTCGCCGCCGCCGTGCTGCGGCTGCTCGGAGACCCCGAACGCCGGCAGGCGCTACGGGACCTGGGCGCCCGGCAGGCGGCCACCTGGCCCACCGAGGACGAGACCGTCGCCCAAGTACTGAGCATCTACGACGAGTTGACCCAGCCCTAGGGGGTGTCTCGCCGATCGTGCCGGGCTCGCGGCGCCTGGCACGCCGTCCCCCACTGCCATAAGGGCGTGGGGGCCCCAGCGGCGTTGTCGGCGGTTGCCGGCTCCCCCCCCGGCTCGAACGAGCTCGCGCGGGGGCACCCCCATCGCGTGGACGGCCTCCTCCGCCTTCATCCGGACGCACCAGCCCCCGCTCACCCGGGTCGATCGGCGCCGCCGCTTACCCGCACCTTGATCCGCCGGACAGGCCTTGGCCGAGGCCGCTCGGCCGGAGGCTACTGAACGCCGGGAGGCGGCCGGGGAGCCGGGGAACGTGCGGAGACGTCAGGGAACGTGCCGGCGGGCGCGCAGGGCGAGGCTCAACGCCAGGACCGTCTGCGGGTCGTCGAGGTCGGTGCCCAGCAACTCCCCGATACGCGCGAGGCGGTTGTAGAGGGTCTGCCGGTTCAGGTGCAGCTCGCGGGCCGTCTCCGCCTTGCGGCCCGCGTGCGCCAGATACGTCTGAAGGGTGGGCAGCAGCGGCGGCTTGGAGCGCTGGTCGTGGTCCAGCAGCGGGCCGATCGCCCGGTCCACGAAGGCAGCCAGGTCCGGGTGGTCGCGCAACCGCCACAGCAGCAAGTCGATGTCGAGGCGGCGGGCGTCGTACCAGTCCCGCTCCGGCAGCCCCAGCGCCGCCGCCGCCGTCTCCGCCGCGTGCCTGAGACCCGCCGAGGCCGCCGCCCAGCCCCCCGCCACCCCGACGACCACCACCGGCGGCTGCCCGCCCGGCCGTCGCATCCCGGCCCGCTCCACCCCGGCCCGCAGCGCCCCGGCGACCCGGCCGGCGACCGCCGCCCGCTCCGCCTCCGAACGCAGCCCGACCAGCAGCGGCACCCGGCCCTCGACCGGCCGCACGCCCAGCAGCACCGGCACGCCCACCGCCGCCAGCTCCTCGGCGACCGCGCGCGCCAGCACCGCCCAGCCCCCGCCCGGGGCGAGGGCGTCGCCCAGCCGCATGACCACGGGCAGCAGCGGACTGCCGCCCGGCTTGAACCCGAGGACGCGGGCCTGCGCGGGCGCGTCCTCGGCGGTGACACGGCCCTCGGCGAGATCGGTGAGGAAGTCGCCGCGCCCGCGGGCCGCCAGCTCCTCCTCCTGACGGGCCTGCATCAGCACGACGGCCAGGATGCCCGCCGCCCGCTCGGCGGCCATGCGGTGCACCGGCGCGAGCGGTGAGCGGACCGGCAGCAGCACGAGCCGCGCGCGCACCGATCCCGAGCCGGGGCCGCCACCGGGCACGTCCACCAGGACCGAGCCGGCCGGGGGCGGGACGTCCTTGTGCTGGCCGCGCAGCCCCTCCCAGACCTGGAGCGGATCGGCTCCCTCGGGCCCGGAGCCGGCCGCGTACAGCAGCCGGCCCTCTGGGGTCTCCAGGAACACCGGGTTGTCGCCGAAGTCGGCCAGGATGCCGAGGACCTGCGGCACTCCGCCGCCGCCGAGCAGCGCCTCGGTGCAGCGGCGGTGCACCTCCTCGGCGCGCTGGAGCAGCGCGTAGTGGCCGTTGACGATCTCGGTGTGGATCTCCTCGGTGACCGTCACGAACGGCACCTCGCGGTGCAGCTGGACGAGCGGGAGCCCGGCGGTGCGTGCCGTCTCGACGAGGGCGGCGGGCAGGCGTGTGAAGCGCGGGCCCAGCTCGACGACCAGTGCCGCGATGCCGCGCTCGGCGAGGGTGCGGACGAACGCGCGCTGGTCGGCGGGGCGGGTGCCCAGGCCGTAGCCGGTGGTCAGCAGGAGCTCGCCGCCCTTGAGGAGGGAGGCGATGTTGGGGACCTCGCCGGCGTGCACCCAGCGGACGGTGCGGGTGAGGCGGTCGGCGCCGGCGAGGACCTCCGGGAGGCCGCTGCGCAGGCCGGGGAGGTCGAGGGCGCGCTGGACGGTGATGCCGGCGCCCTCGGTGTCGAGACTGCGGTCCATGTAAGCGGACGGTACCTGTGCCTGCGGCGCTGCGGGCAGGCACACCCGCAGCCACCTGGGTACCCAGTGCCGCGACAGGCGACGTTCGCCCCGTCGCGACGAACTTCGTCTGCCCCGGCACTAGCCTCCGTACGCGCCGCTCGCCGTCAGCCTCAGGGCCGTGTCGATCAGGGGGACGTGGCTGAAGGCCTGGGGGAAGTTGCCGACCTGGCGTTGCAGGCGCGGGTCCCACTCCTCGGCCAGGAGGCCCAGGTCGTTGCGGAGCGACAGCAGCTTCTCGAAGAGCTTGCGCGCCTCGTCGACGCGGCCGATCATCGCCAGGTCGTCGGCCATCCAGAAGGAGCAGGCGAGGAAGGCGCCCTCGTCGCCGGGGAGGCCGTCGACGCCGCGGTGCTCGCCGTCGGTGGGGTAGCGCAGGATGAAGCCGTCCGGCGTGGACAGCTCGCGCTGGATCGCCTCGATGGTGCCGATCACCCGCTTGTCGTCCGGCGGCAGGAAGCCCATCTGCGGGATGAGCAGCAGGGAGGCGTCCAGCTCGCGCGATCCGTAGGACTGCGTGAAGGTGTTGCGCTCCTTGTCGTAGCCCTTCTCGCACACGTCCCGGTGGATCTCGTCGCGCAGGTCCTTCCACCGCTCCAGCGGGCCGTCGACGTCGCCGGACTCCAGCAGCTTGATCGTGCGGTCCACGGCGACCCATGCCATGACCTTGGAGTGCACGAAGTGGCGGCGCGGCCCGCGCACCTCCCAGATGCCCTCGTCCGGCTCCTGCCAGTGCTTCTCCAGGTAGCGGATCAGCTTGAGCTGGAGCAGGGAGGCGTAGTCGTTGCGGGCCAGGCCGGTCATGTTGCCCAGGTGCAGGGCCTCGGTGACCTCGCCGTAGACGTCCAGCTGGAGCTGGTGCGCGGCGCCGTTGCCCACCCGGACCGGCGCGGAGTTCTCGTAGCCGGGGAGCCAGTCCAGTTCCGCCTCGCCGAGTTCACGCTCACCGGCGATGCCGTACATGATCTGCAGGTTGTCGGGGTCGCCGGCGACCGCCCGCAGCAGCCACTCGCGCCAGGCGCGCGCCTCCTCGCGGTAGCCGGTGCGCAGCAGTGAGGACAGGGTGATCGCCGCGTCCCGCAGCCAGGTGTAGCGGTAGTCCCAGTTGCGCACGCCGCCGATGTCCTCCGGAAGGGACGTGGTGGGTGCCGCGACGATGCCGCCGGTCGGGGCGTACGTCAGCGCCTTCAGCGTGATCAGGGAGCGGATCACGGCCTCGCGGTAGGGCCCGTGGTACGTGCAGTGCGCGACCCACTCGCGCCAGAAGTCCTCCGTCGCCTCCAGCGACTGCTCGGGCTCCGGCAGCGGCGGCGGCTCCTTGTGCGAGGGCTGCCAGGAGATCGTGAACGCGACCCGGTCACCGGGGGCGACGGTGAAGTCCGCGTAGGTGGTCAGAGACTCGCCGTAGGTCTCCACCTCCGTGTCGAACCACACGGAGTCCGGGCCGGCCACCGCCACCGTGCGGGACTCGTGCCGGTGCACCCACGGCACCACCCGGCCGTAGGAGAAGCGCATGCGCAGCGCCGAGCGCATCGGGACCCGGCCCGTGACGCCCTCGACGATGCGGATCAGCTGCGGGGCGCCGTCACGCGGGGGCATGAAATCGGTCACCCGGACCGTGCCGCGCGGGGTGTCCCACTCCGACTCCAGGATCAGCGAGTCGCCGCGGTAGCTGCGCCGGGCCGCCGCCGGCGGCTTCGCGTCGGCCTGGTGGGCGGGGCCGAGCCGCCAGAAGCCGTGCTCCTCGGTGCCCAGCAGACCGGCGAAGATGGCATGCGAGTCGAAGCGGGGCAGGCACAGCCAGTCGACCGTCCCGTCCCGGCAGACCAGGGCGGCGGTCTGCATGTCTCCGATGAGTGCGTAGTCTTCGATGCGCCCGGCCACGTGCAACTCCAGTCGAACGGCCACGTCACACCCCACGAAAGGGGCTGTCGCTAGTGCGGTCAAGGGGTGGTTGTAAAGCGTCGTCGAGCGGTGGAACGACCGCCGCTCGGCCCTGGGGGCAGAACGACAACCTTCGCTCAACGAACTGACGAGCTCTTGTTGTTCCGGTGTATACGGGCTGGGGTGTGCCGTGTTGCCGGCCGGGCTCGGCAGCGAGTGTCCGAGCAGGATACGACGCACGTACATGATCCGCGCGCCGCTCCCGGCAACCCGCATGCGCCGAACGGGTGAGCCACGGGTGAGGAAACTGTAAGCGGTGGGCGCCCGTGTCGGGGCGTGCACGGAGCGTGGCCGGAAGCCATCGCCCTCTGGCGCTGATACCCTGGTAGCCCGTGGACCGGTGGGCTCGAAACCCCCGAACCGCAGCGACGGCACCCCAGCCGGACAACCCGGGTTCCCCGGGCCGGACCGCCGTACCGCACGACAGACCGCGACCACGGGAGCCCCCTCTTGGCCATGCCGCCCACTGTTTTCCGGAACAGCACAGCCACGACGACCAAGCACATCTTCGTCACCGGGGGTGTCGCCTCCTCGCTCGGCAAGGGCCTCACCGCCTCCAGCCTGGGCATGCTGCTCAAGGCCCGTGGCCTGCGCGTCGTGATGCAGAAGCTCGACCCGTACCTGAACGTGGACCCGGGCACGATGAACCCCTTCCAGCACGGTGAGGTGTTCGTCACCAACGACGGTGCCGAGACCGACCTGGACATCGGACACTACGAGCGCTTCCTCGACCGTGACCTGGACGGCACCGCCAATGTCACTACAGGCCAGGTGTACTCCACGGTGATCGCCAAGGAGCGGCGCGGCGAGTACCTCGGTGACACGGTGCAGGTCATCCCGCACATCACCAACGAGATCAAGCACCGCATCCGGCGCATGGCCACCGACGAGGTGGACGTCGTCATCACCGAGGTCGGCGGCACGGTCGGCGACATCGAGTCGCTGCCGTTCCTGGAGACCGTCCGCCAGGTCCGCCACGAGGTCGGCCGGGACAACGTCTTCGTGGTGCACATCTCGCTCCTGCCCTACATCGGGCCGTCCGGCGAGCTGAAGACCAAGCCGACCCAGCACTCGGTCGCCGCCCTGCGCAACATCGGTATCCAGCCGGACGCCATCGTGCTGCGCTGCGACCGCGAGGTGCCCACCGCGATCAAGCGGAAGATCTCGCTGATGTGCGACGTCGACGAGGCCGCCGTCGTGGCCTGCCCCGACGCCCGCTCGATCTACGACATCCCGAAGGTCGTGCACTCCGAGGGCCTGGACGCGTACGTGGTGCGCAAGCTGGACCTGCCCTTCCGTGACGTGGACTGGACGACCTGGGACGACCTGCTGGACCGCGTCCACAACCCCGACCACGAGATCACCCTCGCGCTGGTCGGCAAGTACATCGACCTGCCCGACGCCTACCTGTCGGTGACCGAGGCGCTGCGCGCCGGCGGCTTCGCCAACAAGGCCCGGGTGAAGATCAAGTGGGTCACCTCCGACGACTGCAAGACCCCGGCCGGCGCCGAGGCGCAGCTCGGTGACGTCGACGGCATCTGCATCCCGGGCGGCTTCGGCGACCGCGGTGTGCTCGGCAAGGTCGGCGCCATCCGCTACGCCCGCGAGAACAAGATCCCGCTGCTGGGCCTGTGCCTGGGCCTGCAGTGCATCGTGATCGAGGCCGCGCGCAGCCTCGCCGACATCTCCGACGCCAACTCCACCGAGTTCGACCCGGCCACCGCCCACCCGGTGATCTCCACCATGGCCGAGCAGCTCGACATCGTCGCCGGTGAGGGCGACATGGGCGGCACCATGCGGCTCGGCATGTACCCGGCCAAGCTCGCCGAGGGCTCGATCGTGCGCGAGGTCTACGACGGCAAGGAGTACGTCGAGGAGCGCCACCGCCACCGCTACGAGGTGAACAACGCCTACCGCGCCGAGCTGGAGAAGAAGGCGGGCATCGTCTTCTCCGGCACCTCCCCGGACGGCAAGCTCGTCGAGTACGCGGAGTACCCGCGGGACGTCCACCCCTACCTGGTCGCCACCCAGGCGCACCCGGAGCTGCGCTCGCGCCCGACCCGCCCGCACCCGCTGTTCGCGGGCCTGGTGAAGGCCGCGGTCGAGCGGAAGAACTCGAAGTAGCACACCCGGTTGTACGGTTGCCGGGGTGCCCACCCCTCAAAGGCGGGCACCCCGGTTTTTGTGTACGTGAGTACGTGCGAGGTACGCGTGGGTATGCGTGGGGAAGGGCAGGGCATGACGATCAAGGACAGCCCCGAGGAGTGGGAGATCCGGGGGACGCGGACCCCGTTCACCGGCGCCAAGACCTCGGTCCGGACCGACGACGTGGTCATGCCGGACGGCTCCGTGGCCACGCGCGACTACCAGGTCCACCCCGGCTCGGTGGCCGTCCTCGCCCTGGACTCCGAGGACCGGGTCCTGGTCATCCGCCAGTACCGCCACCCCGTGCGGCAGCGGCTGTGGGAGATCCCGGCCGGCCTGCTCGACGTGCCCGGCGAGAACCCGCTGCACGCCGCCCGGCGCGAGCTGTACGAGGAGGCGCACGTCAAGGCCGAGGACTGGCGCGTGCTGACCGACGTGTACACCACTCCCGGCGGCTGCGACGAGGCCGTACGGATCTTCCTCGCCCGCGACCTGTCAGAGGCGGAGGGCGAGCGGTTCGCGGCCGAGCACGAGGAGACCGACATGGAGCTGGCCCGCGTGCCGGTCGCGGACCTGGTGCGTGGCGTGCTCGCGGGCGAGCTGCACAACAACTCCCTGGTCGTGGGCGTCCTGGCGCTGGTCGCGGTTCGGCAGGGCGACGGACTGGACGCGCTGCGCCCGGCGGAGGCGCCCTGGCCGGCCCGCCCCTTCGAGTCGTGACGCCGGCGCGCCGGCGCCTCGCGCGGGGCGCGCTCGTCCTGGCGGTGACGGCGGCGGCCGGCACGTGGGCGGTCACCGCCCTGAAGAGCCGGCAGGTGCACCTGGCGACGGTCCCGTCCCGCTCCGCGCTCGTCGGCACCTGGGAGGTGGAGGAGGGAGGGGGCCGGCTCCATCTCGACGCGGACGGCCGATTCCGGGCCACGGACGTGCCCGCCGGGATGGTCACCCCCGGCCCGTGGACCGACGGGACGAAGGACACCACCGGCACCTGGTCCCTGAGCACCGGCGGCGGCCTGGTGGCCCTGGCACCGGACGACGCGCGCGGCACGGAGCCGGACGGTGCCTCGGGTACGGAGCCGGACGACCTCGCTCTGGGCGTCGTGGAGACCAGGGGTGCCACGCATCTGTGCGTGGAGTCGCAGTCCCCGGGAGTGCTGTGCGACCTGCTGCTGCGCCGGGCCCCCGAATGAGCCGTACGGGCCCGGACGAGCCGTACGGGCCCGGCGCACAGCGTGTCGCCGTCCGGTGTGACCATCGCCTGATCCGATCGGGCGATGCGGTCGCCGTGCCCGCCGTGCTCCTCCCGGAACGTCGCAGAGCGTGAACTAGGCTCTTCAATGGCCCGTACCGGAGTCCCGGCGGGCTTGCGCGTTGCGGTGGGACGGAGTGTGGCCCGTGACGGACGAGGCGGTGGACGCAGGCGGCATGAACCTGTCGGGAGACGACCGGGCGTCGGCGACCATGACACGCCTCTTCCTGGGCCGCACACGGGAGTTGAAGGAGCTGCGCGCCGACATCGAGCGGGCCGGCCTCGACACCATCTCCGGCCGGAAGGCCCCCCGCGCGCGCGTGCTCCTCATCGCCGGCCGGCCCGGCTCCGGCCGTACGGCGCTCGCCGAGAAGCTGGTCCGGCAGGTCGCCCACCGTTACCCCGACGGTCTGCTGCGCGCCCGGCTCACCGAGCCCGGCGGCACGCCGGTGCCGGTCGAGCGCGCCGCCCGCGACCTGCTCACCGCGCTCGGCCTGCCCACCCCGCCCGGTGCCGCCGAGGACGACCTGGCGAAGTCCCTGCGGGACGCCCTCGCCGAGCGCCGCGTCCTGCTCCTGCTCGACGACGCGGCCGGCGCCGACCAGGTCGACGCGCTGCTGCCCGACAACGCCGACTGCCTGCTCGTCGCGGTCGCCCGGGGTCCGCTCACCGGCATCGCCGACGTCCGCCCCTGCACCCTGGGCGGACTGGACACCAAGTCCGGGGTGGAGCTGCTGGGCCACACCGTCGACCCGGTGCGCATCACCGTCGACCCGCGCGCCGCCGAGCATCTGGTCGAGGTGTGCCAGGGCCATCCGGCCGCGCTCGCCCTGGCCGGCGGCTGGCTCGCCGCGCGCCCCAAGGCGGCCGTCTCCGACCTCGCCAAGCAGTTGCACGCCGACCCGGAGGAGGGCGACCCGCTCGGCCGCGTCCTGCGGCTCGTGCACGCCGCTCTGCCCGGCTCCGCCGCCCGGATGCTGCGCCTGCTCGCCCTCGCCCCGGCCGGGGACATCGACCCGCACACCGCCTCCGCGCTCGCCGGCTGCTCGCTCGACGGGGCCCGTGAGCTGCTCGACGACTTCGCCGCCCTCGGCCTGGTGCGGACCGCCCCCGCACCGCTGCCGCGCTACGAGGTGCCCGGCTGTCTGCATCCGCTGCTGAAGTCCCTCTCCGACCGTCACGACCGGCCCGCCGAGCTGCAGCTGGCCCGGGCCCGGATGCTGGAGCGGACCGTGCGGCTGCTGCAGTCCTGCCGCGCGATCACCGAGACCGACAGCCCCGAGACCCGCGAGCGGCTCAAGAGCCTGCCGCCCGCGCTGCGCTTCGCCACCCCGAGGGCCGCCGAGGACTGGCTGCTCGCCCGCCGGCCCGCGCTGCTCGCCGCCGCCCGCCTCGCGGTCGCCGACGGTGAGCTCGACACCCTGGCCCGCCGCCTGATGTCGCAGCTGGTGCGGGCCATGGTCGCCCACCTGGGCACCCAGGCGGCCGCCGGTGACCTGTACGGCATCCACCGCCTGGTCCTGGACGTGGCCGAGCGGCAGAACCTGCCCCGGGAGCAGGCCGCCGCCCTGCTGAACCTCGCCGACCTGGACGCCCGCACCGGCCGTACGGCCCAGGCGCTGGCCCGCTACCGGGCCGCGCTGGACGCCGGACGCGCGGCGGACGACCCGTACGCGACCGGCCGCGCGATGGAATCCGTAGGCAGCGCCCACCAGGAGCTCGGCGACCACGACCGGGCGGCCGACTGGTACGGCCGGGCCCTCGCCCAGCGGCTGGCGCGCGGCGAACACGCGGACGCCGCCCGGCTGTACGGCCGGATCGCCACCGCGCACACCTACGCGGGCCGCTACGGCGAGGCGCTGCGCAACTGGCGGGCCGCCGTCGCCGCGCACCGCAGGACCGGCGATGTCGCGGCCCACGCCCGGGCCTTGAGCGAGCTGGCCCGCGTTCAGGAGTACGCGGGCCGGCCCGAGGAGTGCCTGCGCACCTGCCACGAGGCCGTCGAGTGGGCCCGCCGCGCCGGGGACGTGCGACTCCAGGCCGCGCTCCAACTGCGGCTCGCCGACACACTGGAGCGGCTCGGCGACCCGGCCGCCGCGGCACTGCATCGCGGCGCGGCCGAGCGCATGCTCGCCGGCGAGATCCGGCCGGACGGCGGGCCCCCGGCGGGCGACGAGCCGGACGACACGGACGACACGGACGACACGGACGACACACCACGGGAACACGCTGCTGATGCCTGCGAAATCCGCAGCACATCCGCTGAAGATTGATGCAATGAAAGGCTAGACAGCGCGAACGCCTTCATTAAACTGGCTCTGCCGCTCGTTCTCCTGCGGTGTCTCCTGGTATGCCCCCGCATGCCGGGGTACGTCACTATTGCCCCACATTCCCTGAGCCAAGGACCGTGATCGACGTGAAGGTCGGCATCCCCCGCGAGGTCAAGAACAACGAGTTCCGGGTGGCCATCACCCCCGCCGGCGTGCACGAGCTGGTGCGCAACGGCCACCAGGTCGTCGTCGAGCGGAACGCCGGCGTCGGCTCCTCGATCCCGAACGAGGAGTACGTGGCGGCCGGCGCCCAGATCCTGGACACGGCCGACGAGGTCTGGGCCACCGCCGACCTGCTGCTGAAGGTCAAGGAGCCCATCGCCGAGGAGTACCACCGCCTCCGCAAGGACCAGATCCTCTTCACCTATCTGCATCTGGCCGCTTCCAAGGAGTGCACGGACGCCCTCCTGGAGTCCGGCACCACGGCGATCGCCTACGAGACCGTCGAGCTCCCGGGCCGCGCGCTGCCGCTGCTCGCCCCGATGTCCGAGGTCGCGGGCCGGCTGGCCCCGCAGGTCGGCGCCTACCACCTGATGGCCAAGAACGGCGGCCGCGGTGTGCTGCCCGGCGGTGTCCCGGGCGTGCCGGCCGGCAAGGCCGTCATCATCGGCGGCGGCGTCTCCGGCTGGAACGCCGCGCAGATCGCCATCGGCCTGGGCTTCCACGTGACCCTGCTCGACAAGGACATCAACAAACTCAAGGAGGCCGACAAGATCTTCGGTACGAAGATCCAGACCGTCGTCTCCAACGCCTTCGAGCTGGAGAAGGCCTGCCTGGACGCCGACCTCGTCATCGGTGCGGTCCTCATCCCGGGCGCCAAGGCCCCCAAGCTGGTCACCAACGAGCTGGTGTCCCGGATGAAGGCGGGAAGTGTCCTTGTCGACATCGCGATCGACCAGGGCGGCTGCTTCGAGGACTCCCACCCGACCACGCACGCCGAGCCGACCTTCCGGATCCACAACTCGGTCTTCTACTGCGTGGCGAACATGCCCGGCGCGGTGCCCAACACCTCCACCTACGCGCTGACCAACGCCACGCTGCCGTACATCGTCTCGCTGGCCAACAACGGCTGGGTGGAGGCGCTGCGCCGCGACGCCGCGCTGGCCAAGGGCCTCAACACCCATGACGGCAAGGTGGTTTACAGGGAGGTCGCCGAGGCGCACGGCCTGGAGCACGTCGAGCTGGAGACCCTGCTCGGCTGAGCCCGCGGCCGAGCGGTCGTCAAGTCACTTTGGAGTAAAAGGCGATACGTCAACACGTGTCGTCAACGCCACGCAACCGGCCGGACCTTGCCCCACAAGGTCCGGCCGGATGTGTGTATGGTCACTTCGCCGCACTCGGTCAACTCGCCTCGAAAGCAACCGTTCGACCGATTCACGCACCGGTGAAACCTGCCGTGCGACGGTCGTACGCCCTTGACAGAGGGATGTTTCATTGCCGACACATCAGGCCGGGTCCGGCTGATTGTGTTGCTGCGGACCGCCGACACGCCATAGAGTCGCCAACCGTCGGCATGGTGCCACGCTGACCTGTCTAGAAGTTTCCTGGTCACCAAGGAGGTAAGACGACTTGTGAATGAGTCGACATTTTCTCCCGGGGGTGGTCAACCAGGAATGCCTGCACGGGGCCAGGGCCCCGCGGGGCTCGAGGCTGTCGGCTCCGTTGCTGTGCGCACCTTCGCAGCCCACCAGGGTCACCGGATGCAAGGGGTGACCCAGCCAGCACACCAGAGCATGGATGGCCATCACGTGAACGCCATGGCCGGCGACGGAAGTGGCGCGCCCCACAACCACTTCGCCGACTACGACGAACTGCCCGAGGGGCACTTCTACGACCCCGACGCCGAGTACGAGCCCGACCCCGAGTACGCGGCCACGCTCGCGCCCGACGCGGCCCGCCAGCGCCGCGAGCGCATCGGCCCGACCGGACGCCCGCTGCCGTACTTCCCCATCCCGGGCCCGCTGACCGACCACGGCCCCGCGAAGATCATCGCGATGTGCAACCAGAAGGGCGGCGTCGGCAAGACGACGTCGACCATCAACCTGGGTGCCGCGCTCGCGGAGTACGGCCGGCGCGTGCTGCTCGTGGACTTCGACCCGCAGGGCGCGCTGTCGGTGGGTCTCGGCGTCAACCCCATGGAGCTCGACCTCACCGTCTACAACCTGCTCATGGAGCGGGGCATGTCGGCGGACGAGGTCCTGCTGAAGACGGCGGTCCCCAACATGGACCTGCTGCCCAGCAACATCGACCTGTCGGCCGCCGAGGTCCAGCTGGTGAGCGAGGTCGCGCGCGAGTCGACGCTGCAGCGCGCGCTCAAGCCGCTGATGGACGACTACGACTACATCGTCATCGACTGCCAGCCCTCGCTCGGCCTGCTCACCGTCAACGCCCTCACGGCCGCGCACAAGGTGATCGTGCCGCTGGAGTGCGAGTTCTTCGCCCTGCGCGGTGTCGCGCTGCTGACCGAGACCATCGAGAAGGTCCAGGAGCGCCTCAACCCGGACCTGGAGCTCGACGGCATCCTCGCCACGATGTACGACTCGCGCACCGTGCACAGCCGCGAGGTGCTGGCGCGGGTCGTCGAGGCGTTCGACGACCACGTGTACCACACGGTCATCGGGCGCACGGTCCGCTTCCCGGAGACCACGGTCGCCGGTGAGCCCATCACCACGTACGCCTCCAACTCCGTCGGGGCCGCCGCCTACCGCCAGCTCGCCAGGGAGGTGCTCGCCCGGTGTCACGCCGAGTGAGTCTGCCGGGGGCCGACGAACTTTTCCGTACGACAGGGGGGACGGCGCTCCAGGCGTCCACTCCCCGGCGCCAGCCGGGCGGCGAGGCCAGGGTGCCCGCCCCCTCGGGGGAGAGCGACCCGGCGGCAGCGGCGGCCGAGGACGCACCGCAGTCGGTGCCCGCACAGGGCGGTGACGGCGCGGGCGCGGAGCACGTGGCGGCCGACGCCGAGCCGGCCGAGGCCGGAGAGTCCCGCAGCCGGGGCGCGGCGGGCCCGGCTGCGGAGCGCTCCACGCGGCGCCAGGCCGCGCAGGACGCCTCCGCCGCGAACGGTGCCGCGCAGCCGCGCAAGCGCGGCCGGGCCGCGTCACGCCGGCCCAGCGGCCGGGAACGGCACGACGAGAAGATCACGGTGTACGTGTCCGCCGAGGAACTGATGGACCTGGAGCACGCCCGCCTGGTGCTCCGGGGCGAGCACGGCCTCGCCGTCGACCGCGGCCGGATCGTCCGGGAGGCGGTGGCGGTCGTCCTCGCCGACCTGGAGACCCGCGGGGACGCCAGCATCCTCGTGCGCCGGCTGCGCGGGCGGTAGCGGTAGCCTGCGGGGGCCATGACCTCCAACGACGTACCCGCTCCCGGCGCAAACGCCGGCCGTCGGCGTGCGTTGGGGCAGGGGCCGGGGGCGCCGCGACCGGCTCCGCCGGCCGAGCCGGTCGTCTCGCCTCCCGCGGAGATCCTGGAACCCGAGCCCCTGGCCGAGATTCCCGCCGCACCGGAGGTTCTGGAGAAGACACCACCGGAGGTCCCGGAGGAGAACGGTTCCTCCGACGGCGTCTTCAAGGTGCGGCTCACCAACTTCGAGGGTCCCTTCGATCTGCTCCTCCAGTTGATCTCCAAGCACAAGCTGGACGTCACCGAGGTGGCGCTTTCCAAGGTCACCGACGAGTTCATGGCGCACATCCGGGCCATGGGGCCGGACTGGGATCTGGACCAGACCACCGAGTTCCTGGTGGTGGCGGCGACGCTGCTGGACCTGAAGGCGGCCCGGCTGCTGCCCGCCGCCGAGGTGGAGGACGAGGCCGACCTGGCGCTGCTGGAGGCCCGGGACCTGCTGTTCGCGCGGCTGCTGCAGTACCGCGCGTACAAACAGATCGCGGAGATCTTCAACGAGCGCATCGACGAGGAGGCCCGGCGATACCCCCGTACCGTCGGGCTGGAGCCCGAGCACGCCGAGCTGCTGCCCGAGGTGGTCATCAGCATCGGACCCGAGGGCTTCGCCAGGCTCGCGGTCAAGGCGATGCAGCCCAAGCCCAAGCCGCAGGTGTACGTCGACCACATCCACGCCCCGCTGGTCAGCGTGCGGGAGCAGGCCGGGATCGTGATCGCGCGGCTGAAGGAGCTGGGCGAGGCCAGCTTCCGGGTGCTGGTGGAGGACACCGACGACACCCTCACGGTCGTGGCCCGCTTCCTCGCGCTGCTGGAGCTGTACCGGGAGAAGGCCGTCGCCCTGGAGCAGGAGGCCGCGCTCGGCGAGCTGATGGTGCGCTGGACCGGCGGGAGCGAGGACGCGGCACCGATGGTCACCGACGAGTTCGACCGGCCGCCCGAGGAGACCGAGGAGGAGAGGAAGCCGTGAGCGAGGACACCACCGAGGTTCCGGCCGGGCTGGGCACCGTCGCCGGCCTGGACCTCAAGCCCGCCCTGGAGGCCGTCCTCATGGTCGTGGACGAACCCGCCACCGAGGACCATCTGGCCAAGATCCTCGAACGGCCGAAGCGGCAGATCGCGGACGCGCTGCGCGAGCTGGCCGACGAGTACACCGTGCAGGGACGCGGCTTCGAACTGCGGTTCGTCGCGGGCGGCTGGCGCTTCTACACCCGAGCCGCGTACGCGCCCGCCGTCGAGCGGCTGGTCCTGGACGGCCAGACCGCCCGCCTCACCCAGGCCGCGCTGGAGACCCTGGCGGTCGTCGCCTACCGCCAGCCGGTGAGCCGCAGCCGGGTCTCTGCCGTGCGCGGAGTGAACTGCGACGGCGTGATGCGCACCCTGCTGCAGCGCGGGCTGGTCGAGGAGGCGGGCACGGAACCCGAAACAGGTGCGATCCTGTACAGGACGACGAACTACTTCCTGGAGCGGATGGGCCTGCGCGGTCTGGACGAGCTCCCGGAGCTCGCGCCCTTCCTCCCGGAGGCGGACGCGATCGAGGCCGAGACCCAGGAAGGCGTGCCGTCGTTCGACCCGGACGCCCCGGACCCGGACGACGGTCCCGGGACGCGTACGACCGACACGACGACGACCTACACGACGACTGACACGACGACGACGGAACTTTGATGCGAAGCAGCGGCAGCGGCAAGAGCGGCGGGCGCGGTAACTACCGCGGTGCCGGCAACGACAGGGACCAGAAGCAGGGGCAGGGCCGCCCCCGCAAGCCCCGCCCCGAGGAGCGCCGCTACGACGTCGGCCCCGGCGCCACCAAGGACGGCCCGAAGTCGGGGCGCGGCGGCACGGCCCGCGGCGGCGCCAAGGGCGGGCCCAAGCAGGCCCAGCCCCGAGGCGGCCGTACGGCTCCCGCGCGCTCCCGCGAGTACGAGGCGCGCGCCGAGGAGCGCAACCGCGAGCGGTACGCCGGCAAGAAGGACATCAAGCTGCCCAAGACCTTCCCGGGCGCCGAGCAGGAGGGCGAGCGGCTGCAGAAGGTCCTCGCGCGCGCCGGCTACGGCTCGCGGCGGGCCTGCGAGGAGCTGATCGAGCAGGCGCGGGTCGAGGTCAACGGCGAGATCGTCCTGGAGCAGGGCCGTCGCGTCGACCCGGAGAAGGACGAGGTCAAGGTCGACGGCCTGACGGTCGCCACGCAGTCGTACCAGTTCTTCTCGCTGAACAAGCCCGCCGGCGTCGTCTCCACGATGGAGGACCCGGAGGGCCGGCAGTGCCTCGGCGACTACGTCACCAACCGCGAGACGCGGCTCTTCCACGTCGGCCGGCTCGACACCGAGACCGAGGGCGTCATCCTGCTCACCAACCACGGCGAGCTGGCGCACCGTCTGACCCACCCCAGGTACGGCGTGAAGAAGACCTACCTCGCCGCCATCGTCGGCCCGATCCCGCGCGACCTGGGCAAGCGCCTGAAGGACGGCATCCAGCTGGAGGACGGCTACGCCCGCGCGGACCACTTCCGGGTCGTCGAGCAGACCGGCAAGAACTACCTGGTCGAGGTCACCCTCCACGAGGGCCGCAAGCACATCGTCCGCCGCATGCTCGCGGAGGCCGGCTTCCCGGTCGACAAGCTGGTCCGCACCGCCTTCGGCCCCATCACCCTCGGCGACCAGAAGTCCGGCTGGCTCCGCCGCCTGTCCAACACCGAGGTCGGCATGCTGATGAAGGAGGTCGACCTCTAGGAGGCCGCCTGCGCCTGAGGCGACTGCGACTCGATCGCCTGCCTGACGGGCGCCGCGCTCGGGGCCCTCCGGGACGGCTGACCGAGCCGCCGCCCTACACGTTGCGGGCGGTGCTCACCGGCGTCCTCGGGAGGGCCGAGGCGCGGCGGACACGGATGAGGAAGTCCTCGACGCGCCGGTGGTCCGGTTCCTCGGGGAGGGGGGTGCCGTGGCCGGCCTGTTCGGTCTCGGTGGCCAGGCGGGCGATCCAGGAGTCCACCTCGGACCAGGAGACCTCGCCGCGCTTCACCGCCAGCAGGGGTTCCCGCTGGTCGCCGACGTCGAGGGTCAGTTCGCCGGTGCGCAGCAGGTCGCGGGCGCTCGTCAGGAGGCGGAGCAGGTGCATGGCGTGCTTCCAGCGCGGGGCGCCGTGGGTGCGCAGGTCGGCGTCGAGCTTGCGGCGCTGGCCGAGGGCGTAGCCGGTGAAGGTGGCGTGGACCCGGCGGGAGAGGAACGCCTGGCGCAGGGCGAGGAGTTCGCGGCCGGTGTCGTCGGTGTGCTCCACGAGCGGGGAGTGCAGGCACTCCAGGATGTTCGGGTTCCCGCGCAGCGCCAGTTCGCAGAAGCGTTCCAGCTCCCAGCTGAACTGCTCGGGAAGGGGTCCGTCCACATGCGTCGGCGGCTTGTCGAACCGCCAGAAGAGCCCGGTGGGGGCGACGAAGACGCCCCGGCGGTCCGTGTCGCTGCAATCCGTCGCCAGCCCGAAGGCCCGCGAGCCCATGACACAGGCGAAGATCGTGTGATCGCGTACCAGGCGGTGGCCGGGGTCCTCGGGCTGCATGCCCGGGAGCGTACGCGGAACCTCACGTCAGACGGATCGAATTTCCCTGCACCTCGATCTTCCGGGCGGCCAGCGGCCGGGTCGCCGGGCCGCCGGCCACCGAGCCGTCGGTGATGCGGAATCGGCTGCCGTGGCAGGGGCAGTCGATGGTGCCCTCCGCGACCTTGGCGACCGTGCAGCCCTGGTGGGTGCAGACCGCCGAGAAGGCCTTGAACTGGCCCTTCACCGGCTGTGTGACCACCACCTTCTGCTCCGCGAAGACCTTGCCGCCGCCCTCCGGGATGTCACTGGTCCTCGACAGGTCCTGCGCCACTTCGGAGGCGCTGAGGGAGGCGTCGGCCTCGGAGCGGGAGGAAGGGGACGCCTCGGCCTGGGCGGGGGGAGTGGTCTCGGCCGCCGGGGACGTGTCCGTGGAGTTCTCGGTTCCGCTGCCCGTGGTGCCGCACCCCGTCGCCGCGAGTGCCGCCGCACCCGTGGCGAGAACCGTGCGCCGCGTCGAGCCGTGGGTCATGGGATCACTCCGGGGGTCGCCGAGGAAGGGGAAGGGGAAGGGAAGGGGGAGAGCTCCGGGGCGGAGCAAGCAAGAGCATCTTCGCATCGAAGAGCGTCAAGACGAAGCAAATCGGGAGTGAGTGGCGCAAATGGTGTTTTCGGCGCGCACTCGTCATCGCTGATTCCCCTGTCCTTCGCCTGCCCGTCTCAGTGAGCGAGCGGTCGCACGCCCCTCGCACGCGCTCTGACTAGGCTGGACGCCCGAGAAGCGACACACACGTCAACAGCGACACAGATCAGCACGTCAGCGAGGAGCAGCGCCGTGGCGGTACGAGCGGTCCGGGGGGCCGTCCAGCTGGAACGGGACGAGGCCGGCCACATGAGCGAGCAGGTCGAGGCCCTGCTCACCGCCGTCCTGGAGCGGAACGGCCTGACCACCGACGATCTGATCAGCATCTGGTTCACCGCCACGCCCGACCTGCACAGTGACTTCCCGGCGGCCGCCGCCCGCAGGCTCGGCATCGTCGACGTACCGCTGATCTGCGCGCAGGAACTGGACATCGAGGGCGCGATGCCCCGCGTCGTCCGCGTCCTCGCGCACATCGAGTCCGACAAGCCGCGCGCCGAGATCGCCCATGTCTACCTCGGCGCGGCGGCCGCCCTGCGCAAGGACATCGCCCAATGAGGACCGCACTTGTCATCGGAACCGGGCTCATCGGCACCTCCGCCGCCCTGGCCCTGGCCCAGCGCGGCGTGACCGTGTACCTGGCCGACCACGACCCGCAGCAGGCCCGCACGGCCGCGGCACTGGGCGCGGGCACGGACGAGGCCCCGGACGGGCCCGTCGACCTCGCCATCGTGGCCGCCCCGCCGGCGCACGTGGCCGGGGTGCTCGCCGACGCCATGCGCCGGGATGCGGCCCGCGGCTATGTGGACGTGGCCAGCGTCAAGGGCGGCCCGCGCCGTGAGCTGGAGTCGCTCGGCCTGGACCTGAACCGCTACATCGGCACCCACCCCATGTCGGGCCGGGAGAAGTCCGGACCGCTGGCCGCGACCGGCGACCTCTTCGAGGGCCGCCCCTGGGTGCTCACCCCCACCCGGGACACCGACACCGAAGTGCTCAACCTCGCCCTGGAGCTGGTCTCGCACTGCCGTGCGGTCCCGGTCGTCATGGACGCCGACGCCCACGACCGTGCCGTGGCCCTGGTCTCCCACATGCCTCACCTGGTCTCCAGCATGGTCGCCGCGCGCCTGGAGCACGCCGAGGAGGCGGCCGTACGGCTGTGCGGGCAGGGCATCCGGGACGTGACCCGGATCGCCGCGTCCGACCCACGCATGTGGATCGACATCCTGTCCGCCAACCCGGGGCCGGTCGCCGACCTCCTCTCCGACGTCGCCGCCGATCTGGACGAGGCGGTGCGCGCCCTGCGCGCGCTGCAGTCCTCCGACGAGTCCAAGCGCCGCGAGGGCAGCGTGGGCATCGAGGACGTGCTGCGGCGGGGCAACGCCGGCCAGGTCCGGGTTCCCGGCAAGCACGGGTCCGCGCCGCGGACGTACGAGGTCGTCGCCGTCCTCATCGACGACCAGCCCGGCCAGCTGGCCCGGATCTTCGCGGACGCGGGGATGGCCGGTGTCAACATCGAGGACGTCCGCATCGAGCACGCGACCGGCCAGCAGGCGGGTCTGGTCCAGCTGATGGTCGAGCCGAAGGCGGCCCCGGTCCTCACAGCCGCCCTGCGCGAGCGGGGCTGGGCCATCCGCCAGTAGCAGCCGCCCCGTCGCGCGTTCGACACGCGAGCCCGGCCGTCGCCGGGATCGGGCGACGGGGCCGGATGCCCGCGGCCGGGCGCCGGGGCCGGGGCCTGTCCGTCTTGCCGGGGTCGGGTGCCGGGGGCGGGCCCTCACCCGGCGCACCGGGGACGGCTTTCGCTCGTCGCGCGGGGGCGGGTGCCCGAGCGTCTTGTCGGGGCCGGGGCCTCACCCGTATGGAGGGCTTCGGGAAGCCAGTAACCTTGTGCGGGGCGCTGCGAGGATTCGGCGTCCCGTATACCCGCACACCACTCTTCACCCAGGAAGGTGCCCCGCTGTGGAAAACGGCGCCGCCCGGACCGCCCAGCCCGTGATTGTCGCCATCGACGGCCCCTCCGGCACGGGCAAGTCGAGCACGTCGAAGGCCGTCGCCGCGCAGCTCGGCCTGAGCTACCTGGACACCGGCGCCCAGTACCGGGCGATCACCTGGTGGATGGTGACCAACGGGATCGACATCGACGACCCCACCGCCGTCGCCGCCGTGGCCGGCAAGGCCGAGATCGTCTCCGGCACCGACCCGGCCCACCCGACGATCACCGTCGACGGTGTGGACGTGGCCGGCCCGATCCGTACCCAGGAGGTCACCTCCAAGGTCAGCGCGGTCAGCGCGGTGCCGGAGGTGCGGGCCCGGATCACCGAGCTGCAGCGCTCCCTGGCCGCCTCGGCCGAGACGGGGATCGTCGTCGAAGGCCGCGACATCGGCACCACCGTGCTGCCGGACGCCGACCTGAAGATCTTCCTCACGGCCTCCCCGGAGGCCCGCGCCGCCCGCCGCAGCGGCGAGCTCAAGGGCGCCGACCTGCACACCACCCGCGAGGCCCTGATCAAGCGGGACACGGCCGACTCCAGCCGCAAGACATCCCCGCTGGCCAAGGCCGGCGACGCGGTCGAGGTGGACACCACCGACCTGACGCTGCCCCAGGTCATCGAGTGCGTCGTCACCCTCGTCGAGGAGAAGCGGGCCGCGAGGTGAGCCTTCCGTCCGAGCGGGGCGCCGAGGTCGGGCGGCGCATCGGCGTCGGCCTGATGCATGGGCTGTGGCGGCCGCGCGTGCTCGGCGCCTGGAGGGTGCCGGCGACCGGCCCGGCGATCCTCGCCGTGAACCACTCCCACAACATCGACGGCCCGATGGTCATGGGCGTGGCGCCCCGGCCGACGCACTTCCTGATCAAGAAGGAGGCGTTCGTCGGCCCGCTCGGCTCGTTCCTGACCGGGATCGGCCAGCTCGAGGTGGACCGGCACACCACCGACCGCACGGCGATCACCCGCGCCATCGGCGTCCTGGACGCGGGCGGTGTCCTCGGCATCTTCCCCGAGGGCACCCGAGGCGAGGGCGACTTCGCCTCCCTGCGCGCCGGGCTCGCCTACTTCGCGGTCCGCAGCGGGTCGCCGGTCGTCCCTGTGGCCGTGCTGGGAAGTTCCGAGCGGCGCGGACGGTTGATACAGGGGCTGCCCCCGCTGCGCTCCCGCATCGACGTCGTCTTCGGCGACCCTTTCGACGCCGGCGACGGGAGCGGACGGCGTACGCGCCGGGCGTTGGACGAGGCCACCGAGCGCATCCAGAAGCAGCTCACCGCCCACCTGGAAAACGCCAGGCGCCTGACCGGGCGCTGAGCGACACTCGAGTAGTGGATCACCACGGACCGTGGCGCTCCACCGATCACCACGAACGACGAGGTACGGACTTCATGAACGACGACATCCAGCCCGAGGGCTCGGCCGAGCACGAGTACGACCACGGGGCGCTCGGCGACGCCGAGTACGCGGAGTTCATGGAGCTCGCCGCGGAAGAGGGCTTCGACGTCGAGGACGTCGAGGGCGCCATCGAGGCGGCCGGGCACGGCCCGCTGCCCGTCCTCGCCGTCGTCGGCCGCCCCAATGTCGGCAAGTCGACCCTGGTGAACCGCATCATCGGCCGCCGTGAGGCGGTCGTCGAGGACAAGCCGGGCGTCACCCGCGACCGGGTCACCTACGAGGCCGAGTGGGCGGGCCGCCGCTTCAAGGTCGTCGACACCGGTGGCTGGGAGCAGGACGTCCTCGGCATCGACGCCTCCGTGGCCGCCCAGGCGGAGTACGCCATCGAGGCCGCCGACGCGGTCGTCTTCGTCGTCGACGCCAAGGTCGGCGCCACCGACACCGACGAGGCCGTCGTACGGCTGCTGCGCAAGGCCGGCAAGCCGGTGGTGCTGTGCGCCAACAAGGTGGACGGCCCGAGCGGCGAGGCCGACGCCGCGTACCTGTGGTCGCTCGGCCTCGGCGAGCCGCACCCGGTCTCGGCGCTGCACGGCCGCGGCACCGGCGACATGCTGGACCGCGTCCTGGAGGTGCTGCCCGAGGCGCCGCGGGAGACGTTCGGCGGGACCGGCGTCGGCGGCCCGCGCCGGGTGGCCCTCATCGGCCGCCCCAACGTCGGCAAGTCCTCGCTGCTGAACAAGGTGGCCGGCGAGGAGCGCGTCGTCGTCAACGAGCTGGCCGGCACCACCCGCGACCCGGTCGACGAGCTGATCGAACTGGGCGGTGTGACCTGGAAGTTCGTCGACACCGCCGGCATCCGCAAGCGTGTCCACCTCCAGCAGGGCGCCGACTACTACGCCTCGCTGCGCACCGCCGCCGCCGTGGAGAAGGCCGAGGTCGCCGTCGTGCTGATCGACGCCTCCGAGTCCGTCTCGGTGCAGGACCAGCGGATCATCACCATGGCCGTCGAGGCGGGCCGTGCGCTCGTCGTCGCCTACAACAAGTGGGACACGCTCGACGAGGAGCGCCGTTTCTACCTGGAGCGGGAGATCGAGACCGATCTCGCGCAGATCGCCTGGGCCCCGCGCGTGAACGTCTCGGCGCGCACCGGACGGCACATGGAGAAGCTGGTCCCGGCCATCGAGACCGCCCTGGCCGGCTGGGAGACCCGGGTGCCGACCGGCCGCCTCAACGCCTTCCTGGGCGAGCTGGTCGCCGCCCATCCGCACCCGATCCGGGGCGGCAAGCAGCCGCGCATCCTCTTCGGCACCCAGGCCGGCACCAAGCCGCCGCGGTTCGTCCTGTTCGCGTCCGGGTTCATCGAGGCGGGCTACCGGCGGTTCATCGAGCGCCGGCTGCGCGAGGAGTTCGGCTTCGAGGGCACGCCGATCCATATCTCGGTGCGGGTGCGCGAGAAGCGCGGCTCGAAGAAGAAGTAGGAGAAGTCAGAAGAAGTAGAAGCAGCGGTCGGTCCGGGGGACCCGGCAGCAGCGGAGACGGCGGAAAGGGCGGCCCTGTCAGGGGGGCCGCCCTTTCCGGTTCGTGGGGCCTGCCGGGTCTCACAGGCCGCGGCGCGGGGCGGGCGGCAGCGCCGCCGGGACGTGGTGCGTCCCGTTCTCCTGCCGCCCGATCGTGCCCACGCGCTGCCACTGCGCCTGCTGCTGGCCGGTGCCGTGCCGGGTGCTGTAGGCCCCGGCGCTGTAGGCGATGTACGCCTGGGAGCCCGTACTGTGCGGGAGGTTCCCGAACGCGACGAAGCCCAGATCCTCCTCGCCGCTGCGGTCACCCGGCAGCGCTCGGTAGGACTTGACGTACTCGGCGTAGAGCGCGTCGTAGATCGGCGTGGCCGATGGGCCGCCATGGGGGTCCTGGACCGGCCGCACGGACCGGGTCGTCGAGTAGGACTGGCGGCGGGGAACGTCATATGCGTGCACGTATGTGCAAACGACCCCGGACCGGAAGGGATGCGCCTCAGGTCCCGGCCAGCGGCAGCGTGGCCGCCACCAGCCGGCCCGCGGCCGCGGCCTTGTCCAGGGCGTCGCGCAGCAGGTCCTCCCGCGGCTGGCGTCCGATGGAACCGACCGGCGCCGCGAACAGGAGCACCTGCTGGTGCTTGTTGGCGGCGGCCCGCCAGCCGTCGCTGACCTGGAGCGGCTGGTGCGCCTGCCACCAGGCCGTCGGCCGGCCGGCGCCACCGCCCGGCTGGAGGACGGCGTGCAGCTGGCCCATGGCCAGCAGCACCGACCAGCCGTGCAGCACCTGCGGGACGGAGTCGAGGTCGGCCACGGGCCGGTAGCCCTGTTCGGCGAGCAGCGTCAGGAAGTCGTCGCCGGGGCCGGACGTCCCCGGGCGCACGATGGGCGCGGTCGGCTCGACGACCAGGGCGGGGTGCAACTCCCCGGCGATCAGGACGAGTCCGCTGGTCACGCCGAGCACCGCCTGCTCGGGCACCACCTTCTGGGGCTCGCCCTGCCGGAATCCCGACTCCTGGAACCCCGGCTCCTGGAACCCTGACTCCTGGAACCCGGGCTCCTGGAACCCGGGCTCCTGGAACCCGGGCTCCTGGATCCCGGGCTCCAGGATCCCGTTCTGCTGGATCCCCGCCTGCTGGGGTTCGCCCTGCTGCGGTGCGCCCTGCGCGGGCACTCCGCCGACGGCGCTCGTGCCGGCGTTGATGGAGCGGACCGCGCCCCGCAGCTGTTCCTCGGTGACCTGGACGACCTGCGAGGGCAGGCAGGTGGCGTGGGCGAAGGCGAGGACGGCGGTCTCGTCCCCGACGAACAGGACGGTGCTGGTCCGCTCCTGTTCGCAGTCGCCGGGGGTGCGGCAGGACGTGCAGTCGTAACTGCCCGGGGCGTTTTCTCCGGCGAGCAGCCGGTCGGCTTCTTCGTCGCCGATCTCGGCGCGTACGGCGTCGCTGACGTCGAGCATGCGCGGCACGGGTGGCTCCCTGGGGATGCGGTACGTGACGGGACCGGGTGGCTCCCGGCCCGGGAACCGGGAGGGCCCCCGGCTCATGAAGAAGACAACGGACGATCTGTGGCGGGAGTCACGCCCTCCGGAGAACGGAATCGAACCATCCTGCGCACAGGGTCACGACCGGTGCGGAATCCGGCACTCCCTGTCAACTCACCAAAAGTCAAGGGGGGTTGACGGGGTGAAGTGAGTCACAGGTCCACCGTGCCGGTGGCCGACAAATCCGGAAATCAGCGAATGAAGTGGGTGGCCGAAAAAAGTCGATACCTGCGGTAACCGGCAACTGGCCTGCCAGAACAGGCAATTGGTTGATCCGCGCTGCTCATGCTCCCTACATTCCTCGGCCGTGTGCACAGAGCACCACCCGGGCACGTCCGCCGACCGCACCATCCCAGCAGCACCCAGTACGACCCCGACCGGCGGACGGGGCGAGCGCGCCGACCGCGTCCATGCGTGCGAGGCGCGCCCCGCCCTGGGGGACCCCGGGTCCGTCGAGAGGGATGTCCATGTCCGAATGTGCCGATACCTACGCCGCTTCCCACGTCTCACCCGCCGACACCAAGCGCGACGGCGCCCGTAGGGCCCGGACGACGGCGGCCCTCGCCGGGGCGGCCCTGCTCGCCCCTCTCGGTCTGCTGGCCGCGAGCGGCGAGGCCCGGGCGGCGGACGGCGGGGTGTGGGACCGCATCGCTCAGTGCGAGAGCGGCGGCAACTGGCACATCAACACCGGCAACGGCTACTACGGCGGGCTCCAGTTCGCCGCCGGCACCTGGCGCGCCTACGGCGGCACGGCCTACGCGCCCACCGCCGACCAGGCCTCACGGGCCCAGCAGATCACCGTGGCCACCCGGGTCCAGCAGGCCCAGGGCTGGGGCGCGTGGCCGGTCTGCTCGGCCCGCGCCGGAGCGTCCGGCAGCGCGCCGGACGCGGGACCGGCCCGGAGCGGGTCGGCGCACACGGAGCACAAGACCTACAAGACCCCCGAGTCCCACAAGTCCCACAAGTCCAGCTCGTCCTACGGGTCGGCACACGGATCGGCGCAGGACGCGGCGCACCGGTCGGCGCAGCACGACGCGCGGAACGCGGCGCCGCAGCGCGCGACGGAGCACACGGACCGTGGTGCCTCACGCGGCACGTACACCGTCCGCGCGGGCGACACCCTGAGCGGTATCGCCGCCCGGCACGGCACCACCTGGCAGCGGCTCTACGCCCTCAACACGTCCGTCGTCGGGGACGACCCCGACCTGATCGTGCCCGGGCAGCTCCTCGTGCTGTGAGCCACGGCCCGTCCAGGCGACGGCCCCGTCCGGTCGACCGACCGGACGGGGCCGTTCGCTGTGAAATGCCTGTGTCTCCGCGGCCCTCGCGCACCGGTTCCCAATGGGGTGGGAATGGCCTTCCGGGATCCTCGCGGGGCGTGCCGGGAGCGGACCCGCGGTCGATGTCGCGGCGCTTTCCGCCGGGGTTTTCCGGACGCCGGCCGGGCCCGCGGAAATTGCGTTCGAATGTCTGCGGAAGGGGAACGGAACCGCCCTTGAGGGTGACGGAGTTCCTCCGTCCGGCCGTCGTGATCCTGTGACAGAAATGTGACAGGAGTGACGTAGGTGGCTGATACCGCCATCCTGGGCTTCCGCGGCCGGGGCCGGGAGCCTAGCGTGGCCGTATGGCACCGATTCCCACTCCGCCCGCGGAGCCCCAGGACAATCCGGAGACATACGTCGGCCTCGAGGCCGGGCGGGCCGAGCAACTCGCGCGGGAACGCGGCTGGTCGACGGTCAGGTCCCTGCCGCCGGGCGCGATCATCACCATGGAGTACCGGTTCGGGCGGCTGAACTTCGAGGTGGCGGACGGCCGGGTGGCCCGCGCCTGGAAGGGCTGACGCGGCCGCCGAGGCGCCGTCCTGGCCGTCAGGGGCGGGCCGCCGAGGTCGTGCCGCGGGGCACACGCTCGGAGTGCGGCGGGCGGCGGCTGCCGGCCGGGGTGACCGGTGTGCGCTCCGAGCGGGTCAGGTGCGGGCGGCCCGGGGCGAGGTGGACCGGGCTCCGCGAGCCCGAGCGGCTCGCGCCGACCGGCTCGCGGGCCGCGGCGGCCTCGTCCGCGGCGGTGGCACGCGGCTTGAGCAGGGCCGGGGAACCCGCGGCGTGGGCCGGTACGGGCACCGGGGCACGGCGGCCACGGCGGGCGCGCCAGCGGTCGCGCAGGTCGAACAGGGCCGTCTCGACCCTGGCGATCAGCGGCTCGAACCACGGCAGCGCCAGCATGATCAGCAGACCCGCGGCCCAGCCGAGGAGCACGTCGCTGAGCCAGTGCGTGCCCAGGTAGACGGTGGTGAGGCCGACCCCGAGCGCGGTCACCGCGGACAGGGCGGACAGCCAGCGCCGCGCTCTCGGGGTGGAGGCCAGATAGGCCAGGATGCCCCAGGTCACCACGGCGTTGGCGGTGTGGCCGCTGGGGAATATATCGCCGCCCAGGCCCATCTCGTTGGAGCCGATGACGGTGGCGTAGTGCGGTCCGAGGCGCCCCATGCCGAGCTTCGCGGCGCCGACCGTGAGGTTCAGCAGCAGCAGCGAGGCGGCGAGCGTGAGCAGCGGGCGCAGGGTGTGCTGCCGCCAGGAGCGCCAGCCCAGCCAGGCGGAGACCATCACGGCGGTGGGGCCGCGCTGGCCCAGCACCACGTAGTAGTCGAGGAACGCGTGGATCTGCGGCCACTGCTGGTACGGCCGGAAGAACATGACCTGCCAGTCCAGGCGGACCAGCCAGGAGGTGGTCACCACGGCCCAGACGATCGCCAGGTAGAAGGCCAGGGTCGCCGAGAAGAGCACGACCCGGTGCCTGCTCATTCTCGGCATGTCGATGTGCGCCGGCCGCTGCTGCTCACGGTCCAGCCTGGCGAACACCCGGTCCAGGCGGGTGAGGGTTCCTTCGGTACGCACCTAATCGACGTTACAGCGAGTGAGCTCAGTTCCCGGACGAATCACGGGGTTTGTGATGACGATGTGATGTGGGATTGCTCTCAACGGGCCTTTATTTCCACGGATTACGCAATCCGGGGCCCCTTCTGGAGCACATTACCTCTGATCATTCCGGCAGTTGCTTATATCGCGCTTATGAATTCGTTAACCGGAAGCTCGGATGTAATTACCCGTCTGCTCATCGGACGGGCGGGCGATCGGCGGGCGATCGGTGGGCGATCGGCGGCGGTCACGGGGGGCCGGAGCCGTTCAGCCAGAACGCTCCGTAGAGCGCCGAGGCCACCGCGACCGCGCCGGCCACCAGCGCCGACCGTGAGGCGCGCGCCCGGGCGAGCGCGAGGGCGAGGGGCAGCAGCAACGGGAAGGCGGGCAGCAGCAGGCGCGGCTTGGAACCGAAGTAACTGGACGCGCACAGCGCGAGCGCGGTGACGACTCCCGAGTACACCAGGAGCGGCAGGGGCTGCCCCTGCCGTACGCCGATGACGTACAGCCAGATCACCGCGGCCACCCCGGCGATCAGTCCCAGCCCCGCCAGGGCCGAGGGAAAGGAGGTGAATTTGTCGGCGACGAAGCGGGCGAAGGCGTATCCGCCGTCGAAGCCGTTGCGCCAGCCGGCCTGTACATCGAGATAGCCGAGCATGCCCCCGCCGGTGCGGTGGCCCACCCACAGGACGTAACCGGCGGCGCCGAGCGGCGCGAGCAGCATGCCGAGGAGGAGACGGGAGGGAGCGTGGCCGGGGACGGCGGGGGCGTGTGCCGCCAGCTGTGCGCCGTTCGCCGCCGTCGTACTCCGGCTGTGTGCGAACGTGCTCCGGTTGCGCACGAACGTGGTGACGCCGGCCGCCCACACCGCGGCCACGACGGCGAGACCGACCGGCCGGGTCAGCCCCGCCAGCAGCGCCAGGCCACCCGCGGTCACCCAGCGCCCGGTCAGCACGCAGTACAGGGACCAGGCGGCGAGCGCCGTGAACAGCGACTCGCTGTACGCCATCGACTGCACGATCCCGACCGGCAGTACAGCCCACAGCAGCACGGCGCAGATTCCGGCCCGCCCGTCTCCCGCGACCACCCTTCCGAGGCCGCGCTGCGCGCCTTCTTCTTTTCGGCCGTACACATGATCGACCACCGCGAAGATCCCCCAGGCCGCGGCGAGCGAGGCGAGCAGGCTCACCACGAAGCCCGCGTCCGCGTACGACAGCGGCCCCACCGAGGCGAGCAGCCGCTCCAGCCACGGCAGCAGCGGGAAGAAGGCCAGGTCGGAGTGGACGTCGCCGTTGGGCAGCCGTACCTCGTAGCCGTAGCCGCCCCCGGCGACCCTCGCGTACCAGAGGGAGTCCCAGCGGGCGGTCAGCAGGGTGTACGCGCTCTTGCCGCGCACCGCGCTCCAGACGGCCAGGGCCACCAGGCCCAGGGCGCGGACGGCCGCGTACCCGAGGAGCGCCGGAGCGGCCCGGCGCAGGGCCGTGGGACGGGCCACCGCCACGCGCGTTGCAAGATCGGTCACGGACCCGATTATCGACCGGACGCCCGGCGGGCCGGACAACCGGCCCCAGAGCCTGGTGGGGAGCAAGCCCTGGCGGCCGGGAGGTCAGTGGCGTACGCCACACGGGTTGGCCGCGGAGTCTGAGAGGTGGGCCACGCGGCACCGGATCGGACTGGCGTACGCTGACGAGTCACTCGCACATCGTCGCGCGGGCCGGAGACCACCGCTCCTCTCCGGCCGCGCCGCGGGGAGTCCCCACCCCGCGGGCCCGCCGACGGCGAGGGTTCATCTGGGAGGTACGTACATGTCCGGGACGACCGCGGCCGCCGCTCGGCTGCGCCGTCGGGCGGCCGGGGCCGGTGCCAACCGCTGGGTCGTCCTGGTCGTGCTCTGCGTCAGCCTGCTGCTGGTCGCGGTGGACGCCACCGTCCTGCACGTGGCGGTGCCCGCCGTCACCGAGGACCTCAGGCCCGGCGCCATCGAACTGCTCTGGATCGTCGACACCTACCCCCTCGTCTGCGCCTCGCTGCTGATCCTGTTCGGCACGCTGGGCGACCGGGTGGGCCGCAGACGGATCCTGCTGCTGGGCTACGCCCTCTTCGGCGTCGCCTCCGCCGTGGCGGCCTTCTCGCCCAACCCCCAGACGCTGATCTTCGCCCGGGCCCTGCTCGGGGTCGGCGGTGCCATGATCATGCCGGCCACGCTGTCGATCCTGCGGCAGGTGTTCCCCGACCGGCGCGAGCGGGCGCTGGCGATCGGTGTCTGGAGCGCGGTCGCGGCGGTGGGCGCGGCGGTCGGGCCGCTGCTCGGCGGCTTCCTGCTGGAGCACTTCTGGTGGGGTTCGGTCTTTCTCGTCAACATCCCCCTGATGCTGGTGAGCCTGCCGGTGGGCCGGCTGCTGCTGCCCGAGTCGACGGGCGGGCGGGACGGGCCCTGGGACGTGGTCGGCGCGCTGATGGCGGCGGCCGGGCTGTTCGGGACGGTGCTGGGGGTGAAGCGGCTCGGCGGCGACGAACCGGCGCTGAGCGTGCTCACCCTGGGGCCGCTGGTGGTGGGCGTGGTGCTGTTGGTGGCGTTCGTCCGGCGGCAGCGGCGCCGGGCGCATCCGCTGGTGGACCTCGGGATGTTCGCGCGGCCCGCGTTCAGCACGGCGGTGGGCTGCATCGTGCTGGCGATGCTGGCACTGGTCGGCCTGGAGCTGATCGCGGCGCAGTACCTGCAACTGGTGCTGGGGCTGTCCCCACTGAAGACGGGACTGCGGCTGCTGCCGCTGACGTTCGCCGCGATGGCGGCCGGGCTGCTGGGGGCGCGGATCCTGCGGCGGTTCGGGCCGCGGCTGATGGTGTGCGCCGGTTTCTGCCTGACGGCCGCCGCGGTGGTGGTGCTGACCGCGATGGGCGGCCGGGACGACGCCGGGCTGCTGCTGTCCGGCTTCGTGCTGCTGGGCTTCGGCCTGGAGACGACCCTGTTCGGGGCGTACGAGTCGATGCTGAGCGAGGCGCCGGCCGAGCGGGCCGGCGGGGCGGCGGCGATCGGCGAGACGTCCTACCAGCTGGGCGCGGGCATCGGCATCGCCCTGCTGGGCACGGTGATGAACGCCGCCTACGCACCCGGACTCGCGCAGGTGCCGGGGGTTCCGGCGGCGGAGTCGGAGGCGGCGTCGCACTCGCTGGGGGAGGCCTACGAGGTCGCCGCGCGGCTCGGCGGGCCGGCGGGGGAGTCCCTGCGGCGCGCGGCCCGGGACTCCTTCGTGCACGGGCTGCATGTGACGCTGCTGGTGAGCGCGGCGTTGTTGCTGCTGGGCGCGGCGGCGGCGCTGCGCCTGCCGCGGGTGATGCAGTGCGGCGAGGCGGACGAGGCGGCGGTGGAGCTGCCCGCCCAGCGGGAGGTCGCACGGTCGAGCGTGTCCGTGTGATCATCGGCAGGGCGGATGTGATCACCGACGCGGTGGACGTGATCACCCGCGGGGTGGACGCGGCGGACAGCGCGTCGTACCGTCGGGCCAGAGCCACATAACTAGCGCTGCTAGTTTTCAGTCGCCGTTCCGGAGGGTGCCCGCATGTCCCCGTCCCCGAAGTCGTCGTTGCCCCCCTTCGACCCCACCGACCCGCTCGGGATCGACGATCTGCTGGAGCCGGAGGACCTCGCCGTCCGCGCCACCGTGCGCGGCTGGGCGGCCGACCGCGTGCTGCCCCATGTCGCCGAGTGGTACGAGAAGGGCGAACTGCCGGTCATCCGGGAGCTGGCCCGCGAGCTCGGGAGCATCGGGGCGCTCGGGATGTCGCTGAGCGGGTACGGGTGCGCCGGGGCCACCGCCGTGCAGTACGGGCTCGCCTGCCTGGAGCTGGAGGCCGCCGACTCCGGCATCCGCTCCCTGGTCTCCGTGCAGGGCTCCCTCGCCATGTACGCCATCCACCGCTTCGGCTCCGAGGAGCAGAAGCAGCAGTGGCTGCCGCGCATGGCCGCCGGTGAGGTCATCGGCTGCTTCGGCCTCACCGAGCCCGACCACGGCTCCGACCCCGCCTCCATGCGCACCCACGCCAAGCGCGACGGCGGCGACTGGGTGCTCAATGGACGCAAAATGTGGATCACCAACGGGTCCGTGGCCGGGGTCGCCGTCGTCTGGGCGCAGACCGAGGACGGCATCCGCGGCTTCGTCGTGCCGACGGACACTCCCGGCTTCTCCGCCCCCGAGATCAGGCACAAGTGGTCCCTGCGGGCCAGCGTCACCAGCGAACTCGTGCTCGACGACGTACGGCTGCCCGCCGACGCCGTCCTGCCCGAGGTCACCGGGCTGCGCGGACCGCTCAGCTGTCTGTCCCACGCCCGCTACGGCATCGTCTGGGGCGCCATGGGCGCGGCCCGCTCCTGCTTCGAGGCCGCCGTGGACTACGCGAGGTCGCGCGAACAGTTCGGCCGGCCCATCGGCGGTTTCCAGCTCACCCAGGCCAAACTCGCCGACATGGCGGTCGAACTGCACAAGGGGATTCTGCTCGCCCACCATCTGGGGCGGCGCATGGACGCCGGCCGCCTGCGTCCCGAGCAGGTCAGCTTCGGCAAGCTCAACAACGTACGCGAGGCGATCGAGATCTGCCGTACGGCGCGGACGGTCCTCGGCGCCAACGGGATCTCCCTGGAGTACCCCGTGATGCGGCACGCGACCAACCTGGAGTCGGTGCTCACCTACGAGGGCACCGTCGAGATGCACCAGCTCGTGCTGGGCAAGGCGCTCACCGGTCTCGACGCCTTCCGGTGAGGCCCGGGCAGGGCAGGGCCGGCGTGCGGCCCTGCCTCAGCTCTGGTTGAAGAAGCCGTCCGAGCGGTGCGCCCCCGGGTCACCGCTGACGATCTCGGTGTCGGCGGGCGAGAGCAGGAACACCCGGGTGGACACGCGGTCGATGGAGCCGCGCAGGCCGAAGACGAGCCCGGCCGCGAAGTCGACCACGCGCTTGGCGTCGGCCGGCTCCATCGCCGTCAGGTTCATGATGACGGGCACGCCCTCCCGGAACAGCTCGCCGATCGCACGCGCGTCCCGGAAGCTGTCCGGGGTCACGGTGCCGATCCGGCGGCCCTTCTCCTCGGCCGTGTCCGTGGCCACCTTCACCCGGGGGTCGGTGACCCAGGCGTCCCCGGACTCGGTGCCCTCGGAGTAGTCGTCGTCGTAGTAGCGCTCGTCTTCGTTGTCGTCGACGAGGCCGAGCCACGCACTCGCCTTGCGTACCGATCCCATGGACGCCTCCTCTCACAGCGGTCTTTCATGCTTTCCGCGTCCCTATGGTCATCCATGATGCGGACGGCGCGCCAAGTGGATAGACGCCGCGCGGGGGGTTTGTGACGGTACTGGTGCACAGCGAATCCGTCGAGAGCCTTGTGCCCCAAGGGTCATGACCTACACGGCTGCTGACTGAGAGTGAAATATGATTGTCCCCGGCACACGGGTGAGGGACAGTGCGTACGGGTGAACGAACCGGCCGATACGATGCGGCAGCTCAGCGTTCGTACACACCACGGGGGATCGTCGTGTTCGGAATCGTCAGGCCATGCCGTCACCGGCTCGGTGACCGTCTCGCGACCCAATGGGTGGCGCACTTGTGCGGGTTGTGCCTGGCGCTGCGCGGCGACCACGGTCAGTTGGCGCGGGTGGTGACGAACTACGACGGCCTTCTCATATCCGTTCTGACGGAGGCTCAGTCCGTACCGGCCGACCAGGACGGCAGGGGCGGAAAGAGCGGCAGGCGCGGGGTGGGGCGGCGTACGGCCGGACCGTGCCCGCTGCGCGGCATGCGCACCGCGTCCGTCGCACAGGGTGAGGGCGCACGGCTCGCGGCGGCCGTCTCCCTGGTGCTCGCCTCCGCCAAGGTGCGCGACCATGTCGCCGACGGCGACGGGCTGCTGGCCCGCCGGCCGGTGGCGCTCGCCGCGCGGAAGGTGGCCGGCAGCTGGGGGCGCGCCGGCGCCCGCACCGGAGCCGACGTCGGCTTCGACACCGCCGTCCTGGTCGACGCGGTGGACCGGCAGGTCGGCATCGAGACGCTGGCCGGGCCCGGCACCCCGGTCCTCACCGTCACCGAGCCGACCGAGACCGCGACCGCCGCCGCCTTCGCGCACACCGCGGTCCTCGCCGGCCGGCCGGGCAACGCCGAACCGCTCGCCGAGGTCGGGCGTCTGTTCGGACGGCTCGCCCATCTCCTGGACGCCGTGGAGGACCGCGAGGCCGACGCCGCCCGCGGGGCCTGGAACCCGCTCACCGTGACCGGCACCTCGCTCACCGAGGCCCGCCGGCTCGCCGACGACGCGGTGCACGGCGTCCGGCTCGCCCTGCGCGACGTGGAGTTCGAGGACGGCCGGCTCGCCCATCTGCTGTTCGCCCACGAGCTCCCGCGCTCCGTGGACCGCGCCTTCGGAACCGCGATGTGCGGGCACGCTCCCGGAGCGGCCGAGGCCGGCGCCGCGCGCAGCGCCTTCGGTCCGCCCCAGGGCCCGTACGCGCCCCAGGACCCCCGGGCACCCCATGATCCGCACTCCCCGTACGGCCCGGGCCACCCCCACCCCGACGGCGGCAACCCCTTCGGCGGAGAACCCCCGCGACCCGGCAAGCGCGGTCTCCTCGCCGGGTGCGCGGCCGCCGTCGGGCTGTGCTGCACCTGCCAGGTGTGCTGCGCCGACGAGTTCGAGGGGCCGTGGTCGCGGCGGCGGCGTGAGGGCTGGTGCAGCAACTGCGACTGCGACTGCGGCGGGTGCGACGGCTGCGGCGACTGCTGTGACTGCTGCGGGAACTGCTGCAGTTGCGACGGCTGCGACTGCGGCTGCGACTGCTAGGGCCTTGCGTTTGGATCACGCCGGGCTCGCGGCCCCTGGCACCGCGCCTCGCCGCGTTGTCGTCGGTTGCCATGGCTCCGCCATGACGCGCTCCTCCGCCTTGCGATGCTCCCCCACTGCCTGAACGGCGTGGGAGGTGCCCCACCCCCAGCACCGGACCCCGCTCCCAGAATCCGGCCTGATCCAAACGAAAGGCCCTGGGCCCTGTCGTCACATTCCCGCCTGCTCCGCGGGCGGACGACGGGAATGTGACGACAGGACCTGGGGAAGTGTCTCGCCCGCCCGCGGGCCCATGGCGGTGTCGTCCGGGCGGGGGATGCGGACATCCAAGAGCGATGCTCTGTGCTCACCCCTCGGTTTGGCCGCCCGGCCACGCATGGAAGGGTGATCACATGACGGACGCATCCGACCGGTGGAAGCAGTGGCACGTACGGCGCACCGAGACGGTGTCGGCGCCCTACGGCCCGCTCGCGCTGACCGGAACGTACTGGTTCGAGGACTGTCCGGACGGTCGACTTCCGGACATCCCCGGGATCTGGACGCCCGACGGCGACGCGGTCGTGCTCACCGCCGGCGGAGGGGACGGACTGACCGTGGACGGACGGCCCTTGGCCGGTGAGGTGCGGCTCGGCGCCGACACCGGACCGGTGGCGGACGCCCGGGTCGCGCTGGGCGAGCGGCGGCTGGTCGTGCTGGTCCGTGAAGGGATATGGGGCATACGGGACTTCGACCCCGCCTCCGCCGCGCGCCGGGCGTTCCGCGGCATCGTGGCCGGCGACCACGACCCGCGCTGGTCGGTGCCGGGCCGCTTCACCCCGTACGAGGAGAGCCGCACCGTGCGCGTGCCGAACGCGGACGGACGCGAGCGCGGCCTCGCCCTCGCCGGGGAACTGGCGTTCACTCTGGACGGCCGGGAGCTGACGCTCCAGGTCGCGCGGGAGCCGGACGGCGGGCTGTGGGCGGTGTTCGCCGACGCCACCAGCGGGAACGGCAGTTTCCGCTTCCGGTTCCTGTATCCCGGAGCGCCGGACGCCGAGGGGCGTACCACGGTCGACTTCAACCGGGCCGTACTGCCGCCGTGCGCGTTCGTGGACCACTTCGTCTGCCCGTTCCCGCCGCCCGGGAACACCCTGGACCTCGCGATAGCCGCGGGGGAGCGCGCTCTGAGCGACTGACCTGCCGTCATATCACCCCGATCGCACACGGTTCACTCGAATCGCACAGAGTCGCACGGCCGAAAGGCACCCTTGCGCCGACCGGTCGTTCGGCCGAATACTCCCCCCAGCGCTTGTCAGGGTCACAACGTGTCCGGAATCCGGTTGCCGTGCCCTGGCTGCGCCTCACCGGGCCCCGACCCCACGCGGGCCCCCGACTTCCTTTGTGGAGGAACGAAACGTGAGGATCAAGCGCACTGCCCCGCGTAGCGGTATCACGAGACGGACTCGGCTGATCGCCATCGCCTCCGGGCTCGTGGCCGCCGCCGCGTTCGCGGTCCCCAGCGCGAACGCGTCCGACACCAACACCTTCAGCGCCGCCCAGCTCACCAAGGCGAGCGACTCGGTGCTCAAGGCCGACGTGCCGGGCACCGCCTGGGCGGTCGACAGCAAGTCCAACCGGGTGGTCGTCACCGTCGACAGCCGGGTCTCCCAGGCTCAGATCGACCAGATCAAACAGCAGGCGGGGGCCAACTCCAAGGCCCTGACCATCAAGCGCACACCGGGCCGGTTCAACAAGCTGATCTCCGGCGGCGACGCCATCTATGCGAGTAGCTGGCGCTGCTCGCTGGGCTTCAACGTCCGGGACTCCAGCGGCAACTACTACTTCCTGACCGCCGGTCACTGCACCGACGGGGCCGGCACCTGGTGGTCGAACTCGTCGCACTCGACCACGCTCGGCACCACCGCCGGCTCCTCCTTCCCCGGCAACGACTACGGCATCGTGCGCTACACCAACAGTTCGGTGAGCAAGCCGGGCGGGGTGGGCAGCGTGGACATCACGAGCGCCGCCACGCCGTCCGTCGGCACCACCGTCTACCGCCGCGGCTCCACCACCGGCATCCACAGCGGTCGTGTCACCGCCCTCAACGCGACGGTCAACTACGGTGGCGGCGACATCGTCTACGGCCTCATCCAGACCACCGTCTGCGCCGAGCCCGGCGACTCCGGCGGTCCGCTGTACTCCAACAGCGGCATCGCCTACGGTCTGACCTCCGGCGGCAGCGGCAACTGCACCTCCGGCGGTACGACCTTCTTCCAGCCGGTCACCGAGGCGCTGAGCGCCTATGGGGTCCACGTCTACTGACGTGATGTTTCGACCTCCCGGGCCGTGCGCACGGCCCGGACCGCACCCGCAGCCGGCAGCAGGTGGAGCCCCCGTACGCAACAGGCGTACGGGGGCTTCCCGTTGTGCGCGGGGTGTGAACGACCGGTCAGGGCGGGGCTCCGCAGGGGCGAGATCAGGACAGGACAGAACTCACGGAAACGCCGGTTGGTTACTCGCCCGTAATGTTTGCAGTGCGAACGAGGCGGTGTGACCTCGGACGGTCAAGCGACGAGGGGCGTACGCCGGTTGACGTATACGCGTCCAGAACTCGACCTTGTGTGCCCCCTGTGAGCCTCGGAATAGTAGGCGCCGTTCAACCGCCTTCCGGCCCGCGAGGTCCCCACAACCTCGCCGGCCGATCCCCCCACAGGAGGACGTCAGTTGAAGCACCGACGCATACCCAGGCGCCGAATCGCCGTGGCAGGTGCGGGCATCGCCGCACTCGTCGCCGCGGGACTCACCTTCCAGAGTGCGAACGCCAGCGAGCCCGCGAAGACCCCGGAGGCTCGCACCCTGTCGGCCCCGGCGGCCGGAAGTCTCGCCTCGACGCTGCTGAAGAACCTCGGCGGCGACGCGGCCGGGACGTACTACGACGCGAAGTCGGGGACCCTCGTGGTCAATGTGCTCGACGAGACGGCGGCCAGGACGGTCCGGCAGGCGGGGGCCAGGGCCAGAGTCGTCGAGAACACCCTCGCCGAACTGGACGCGGCCCGGACGACGCTGAAGAAGGACGCGACCGTCCCCGGCACCTCGTGGGCGACCGACCCGGTCACCAACAAGGTCGTGGTCACCGCCGACCGGACGGTCTCGGCGCCCGAGTGGGCCACGCTCTCCAAGGTCGTCGACGGCCTCGGCGGCAAGGCCGAACTCAAGCGGTCCAAGGGCGAGTTCAAGCCCTTCGTCGCGGGCGGGGACGCCATCACCGGCTCAGGCGGCCGCTGCTCGCTCGGGTTCAACGTGGTCAAGGGCGGGCAGCCGTACTTCCTCACCGCCGGCCACTGCACCGAGGCCATCTCCACCTGGTCGGACTCCAGCGGCACGGTGATCGGCGGCAACGAGCGGTCCAGCTTCCCGGGCAACGACTTCGGCCTGGTCAGGTACACCGCGAACGTCGACCACCCGAGCGCCGTCGACCTCTATGACGGCTCCACGCAGACGATCACCAAGGCGGGCGAGGCCACCGTCGGCGAGAAGGTCACCCGCAGCGGCTCGACGACCCATGTGCACACCGGCACGGTCACCGGCCTGAACGCCACCGTGAACTACTCCGAGGGCACGGTCAGCGGCCTCATCCAGACCGATGTGTGCGCCGAGCCCGGTGACAGCGGTGGTTCGCTGTTCGACGGCGACACCGCGATCGGCCTCACCTCCGGCGGCAGCGGCGACTGCACCTCCGGCGGCGAGACCTTCTTCCAGCCGGTCACCGAGGCGCTGTCGGCCACCGGCACCCAGATCGGCTGATCACTCCGACGGCTCCGGTACGGCCCCGCCCCCGCGCGCGCGAGGGGGCGGGGCCGTACCGCGTGGGGGCTGTCGCAGGACCGCGTGGGCGGTCGCCGCATGCGTTTGCGCAGGTGGGACACGCTCGAACGGATGTCGCACAGATGTTCGGGAATTGGTTTATGGTGGGGGTGAGAGTTGGAACTGATGTTCGAGAGCCGCTGGGGGCTCACGAGTGCGGGAGGTGCGTGTGCCGGGCTTCACGCATCTGCACACCGTCTCCGGGTTCTCCGTGCGCTATGGCGCCTCGCACCCGGAACGGCTGGCCGAGCGCGCCGCCGAGCGGGGCATGGACGCCCTCGCCCTCACCGACCGGGACACCCTCGCGGGCACGGTCCGCTTCGCCAAGGCCTGCGCGGCGGCGGGCGTCCGCCCGCTGTTCGGCGCGGAACTGGCGGTGGACGGGCCGCGACGGCAGGAAGGAGCGGTCCGAGGGGAAAGGGGCGAGCGTCGCCGCACCCCGGTGCGCGGTGGTGCCTTCATCGACGAGTCGACTCCTCGTGTCACCTTCCTCGCCCGGGACGGTGCCCGGGGGTGGGCCGATCTGTGCCGCCTGGTCACCGCCGCCCACACGGCTCCCGACACCCCCCTGCTGCCCTGGTCCGACAACCACGCCGACGGTCTGACCGTGCTGCTCGGCCCCGACTCCGACGTGGGCCGGGCGCTGGCCGCGGGCCGCCCCGACCGGGCCGCGAAGCTCCTCGCCCCCTGGCGCGAGGCCTACGGCGACGCGCTGCGCCTGGAGGCCGTCTGGCACGGCCGCGAGGGCACGGGACCCGGCTCGCTGCGGCTGGCCGCCCGCACCGTCGGTTTCGCCGCCGAGCAGCGGATCCGGCCCGTGCTGAGCAACGCCGTCCGCTACGCCGACCCCGGCCAGGGTCCGGTCGCCGACGTCCTGGACGCCGCCCGCCGCCTGGTCCCCATCGACCCCACCAAGGAGCTGGACTCCGGCGAGGCCTGGCTGAAGGACCCGGCCGCCATGCTGCACGCGGCCGAGCGGATCGTCGAGGCCGCGGGCTTCCGGCGGGAGGCCGCCCACCGCCTGCTGGAGCAGACCGGGGCCACGGCCGCCGAGTGCCTGGTCGACCCCGAGGACGACCTCGGCCTGGGCACCGTCCACTTCCCCGAGCCGCACCTCGTCGGCGCCGCCCGCCGCTCCGCCCAGCGCACGCTCGCCTCCCGGGCGGCGGCCGGCATGGTGGTGCGCGGCTACGCCGGCCGGCGCGACTACTGGGAGCGGATGCACGACGAGCTGGACGTCATCGCGTACCACGGCTTCGCCTCCTACTTCCTCACCGTCGCCCAGGTCGTGGACGACGTGCGGAAGATGGGCATCCGGGTCGCCGCGCGCGGCTCCGGAGCGGGCTCCCTCGTCAACCACCTCCTCGGCATCGCCCACGCCGACCCGGTCGAGCACGGGCTGCTGATGGAGCGCTTCCTGTCCAGGCGGCGGTTCGTGCTGCCCGACATCGACATCGACGTGGAGTCCGCGCGCCGGCTCGAGGTCTACCGCGCGATCATCGACCGGTTCGGCACCGAGCGGGTCGCCACGGTCGCCATGCCGGAGACGTACCGCGTCCGCCACGCCGTCCGGGACGTCGGCGCCGCCCTGTCCATGGACCCCGCCGAGATCGACCGCATCGCCAAGTCCTTCCCGCACATCCGCGCCCGCGACGCCCGCGCGGCCCTGGAGGAACTGCCCGAACTCAGGGCGCTGGCCGGGGAGCTTCGGCGGGAAGGGGAGAAGTACGGCAGGCTGTGGGAGCTGGTCGAGGCCCTGGACGCCCTGCCGCGCGGGGTCGCCATGCACCCCTGCGGCGTGCTGCTGTCCGACGCCTCCCTGCTCGCGCGTACGCCGGTGATGCCCACCAGCGGCGAGGGCTTTCCCATGTCCCAGTTCGACAAGGACGACGTGGAGGACCTCGGGCTGCTCAAGCTGGACGTGCTGGGCGTGCGGATGCAGTCGGCGATGGCGCACGCGGTCGCGGAGGTGGAGCGGACCACGGGGGAGCGGATCGACCTGGACGCGGTACCGCCGGGCGACCCGGCGACGTACCGGCTCATCCGCTCCACCGAGACCCTCGGCTGCTTCCAGATCGAGTCGCCGGGCCAGCGGGACCTGGTGGGCCGCCTCCAGCCGGCGACCTTCCACGACCTGGTCGTCGACATCTCCCTCTTCCGGCCCGGTCCGGTCGCCGCCGACATGGTGCGGCCGTTCATCGAGGCCCGGCACGGGCGGGCGCCGGTGCGCTACCCGCACCCGGACCTGGAGGAGCCGCTGAAGGAGACCTACGGGGTGGTCGTCTTCCACGAGCAGATCATCCACATCGTGCACATCATGACCGGCTGCGGGCGCGACGAGGCGGACCGGGTGCGGCGCGGGCTGTCCGACCCGGAGTCGCAGGGACGGATCAAGGTGTGGTTCGCCCAGCACGCGGCGGCGCGCGGGTACGACGCGGAAACGATTCGGCGGACCTGGGAGATCGTCGAGGCCTTCGGGTCGTACGGCTTCTGCAAGGCGCACGCGGTGGCCTTCGCCGTGCCGACGTACCAGTCGGCGTGGCTGAAGGCCCACCACCCGGCCGCCTTCTACGCCGGGCTGCTCACGCACGACCCCGGGATGTACCCCAAGCGGCTGCTGCTGGCGGACGCGCGGCGGCGCGGGGTGCCGATCCTGCCGTTGGACGTGAACAGGTCGGGAGTCGCACACCGTATCGAACTGGTGTCTTATTCGCGATCGGCGGTGCGGCCCGATTCACCTGGTGTCTGGGGACTTCGGCTGGCGCTCTCCGACGTGCACGGCATCAGCGAGGCCGAGGCGGCGCGGATCGCGGACGGGCAGCCGTACGCTTCGCTGCTGGACTTCTGGGAGCGGGCCCGGCCGAGCCGCCCGATCGCCGGACGGCTCGCCCAGGTGGGCGCGCTGGACGCGTTCGGCGCCAACCGCCGCGACCTGCAACTGCACCTGACCGAGCTGCACCGGGGCGCCCGGGGCAGGGGCGGCGGCCAACTGCCCCTGGCCGGCGGCCGGAAGACGGCCGCGGCCGGGCTGCCCGACCTGTCCGACGCCGAGAAGCTCAGCGCCGAGCTGGGTGTGCTGTCCATGGACGCCTCACGGAACCTGATGGACGACCACCGGGCGTTCCTCGACGAGCTGGGCGTGGTCTCCGCGCGCCGGCTGCGCGAGGCCCGGCACGGCGAGACGGTGCTGGTCGCGGGCGCCAAGGCGGCCACCCAGACCCCGCCGATCCGGTCCGGCAAGCGGGTCATCTTCACCACGCTGGACGACGGCACCGGCCTGGTCGACCTGGCCTTCTTCGACGACTCCCACGACGCCTGCGCGCACACCGTCTTCCACTCCTGGCTGCTGCTGGTGCGCGGGGTGGTGCAGCGGCGCGGCCCGCGCAGCCTCAGCGTGGTGGGATCCGCCGCCTGGAACCTCGCCGAACTGGCCGAACTGCGCGCCGAGGGCGGCCTGGAGGAGGTGGCGGCCCGGCTGGCGCGCCCCGTCCCGGAGGGACCGGAGGGCGCCCCCGACGGCGAAGGCGACGGCGGGGACGCGCGGGACCCGGCGCGGGCCGGCCGCGACCGGAGCATCCGCATGTCCACCGGCTACGAGATGCACCCATGGGCGGATCTGCGCCCGGCGGGCGAAGGGCCCGCGAGCGGAAGGAAGTTGTGGCACCAGTCTCCAGGGAGCGCGGGATGACCATCCTCTGCGTACGTTTCCAGCTGCCCCCGATGCACGAGGCGGCCCTGCCGGGGCTGCTCGGGCTGCTGGAGGAGTTCACTCCGGTGATCGAGGCGCTGCCGCCGGACGGGGCGCTGGCCGATCTGCGGGGCGCCGAGCGGTACTTCGGGCGCGACGCGGTCGAACTGGCCTCGGTGATCCGGGTCCGCGCGCTCGCGCGGTACGGCGTCGACTGCCTGATCGGCGCCGGGCCGGGCCCGATGCTGGCCCGCATGGCCCTGTACGACGCCCGGCCCGGGGTGACGTGCGCGGTGCCCGAGGACGCCGTCGCCGAGTTCCTCGCCGGCAAGCCCGTCACCGCGCTGCCCGGCGTCGGTACGGCGACGGCCCGCACCTTGGGCGAGTACGGCCTGGACACCCTGGACCGGGTCGCCGCCGCGCCCCTGTCGACGCTCCAGCGCCTGCTCGGCGCGAAGACCGGCCGCGAGCTGCACGAGAGGGCGAACGGCGTCGACCGCGGCCGGGTCGTCCCGGGCGCCGTCTCCCGCTCCCTGGCCACCGAGCGCCCCTTCGAGCGCGACGAGCTGGACCCCGACCGCCACCGCAGGGCCCTGCTGTCGGCCGGCGAGGAACTGGGCGCCCGGCTGCGCGCCCTCGACAAGGTCTGCCGCACTCTGACCCTGACGGTCCGCTACGCCGACCGTTCCGCGACGGTCCGCAGCCGCACGCTGCCGGAACCCACCGCCCACACCACGACGCTGACCAGGGCCGCGTACGGCATGTACGAGGGTCTCGGCCTCCAGCGCGCCCGGGTCCGCGCCCTCGCCCTGCGCGCCGAGGGCCTGGACTCCGCCGAACAGGCGTCCTACCAGCTCACCTTCGACCCCGTCGACGAGAAGGTCCGCCGCATCGAGGAGGTCGCGGACCGCGCGCGAGCCAGGTTCGGGCCCCGTGCCGTGATCCCGGGCACCCTGGCCGCGTGACTCCGGCGACCGGGGGCACCGGCGCGGATCGCGCCGTACGAGCGGCTTCTGTCCCTCTTGGTGATGGTTCGTCAGGTCCACTACCCCATGGCCCCCGGCCTTCGCCGGTTATCGCTGGAAGTTTTTACTGACGCGTAACTTCACACGTGGGCTACTCGTCCGTAACTTGACGAGTGAACAGCATCCTCGTGATCCGGATCACAGGGCGCAGTGCCGTCGCACCTCCCTTGAGCCGCAAGGAGATCACACGATGCTGCCCGCCAAGCGCGCCCTGAGATATCTGGCCGCCCTCGTCCTGGCCGCCGCCGTCGCCACCGTCCCGGCCGCCACCGCCCACGCCTCCGACGCGCCCAGTAGCGGTTGGAACGACTACGACTGCCGGCCGTCCGCCGCCCACCCCCGCCCCGTCGTCCTGGTCCACGGCACCTTGGGCAACTCCGTCGACAACTGGCTGTCCCTCGCGCCGTACCTGAAGGACCGCGGGTACTGCGTCTTCTCGCTCGACTACGGGCAGTTGCCGGGAGTGCCGCTCTTCCACGGCCTCGGCCCCATCGACACGTCGGCCGGGCAGCTGTCCGCCTTCGTCGACAAGGTGCTCACCACCACCGGTGCCGCCAAGGTCGATCTCGTCGGCCACTCGCAGGGCGGGATGATGCCCCGCTACTACCTGAAGTTCCTCGGCGGAGCCGCCAAGGTGAACGCCCTCGTCGGCCTCGCGCCCGACAACCACGGCACCACCCTCAGCGGCCTGACCAACCTGCTGCCGTACTTCCCGGGCGCGAGCGACCTGCTCTCCGCCGCCACCCCCGGTCTCGCCGACCAGATCGCCGGGTCCGACTTCCTCACCAAGCTCAACGAGGGCGGCGACACCGTGCCCGGAGTGCACTACACGGTCATCGCCACCAAGTACGACGAGGTCGCGACCCCCTGGCGGAGCCAGTACCTCACGGGCTCCGACGTCCGCAACGTCCTGTTGCAGGACCTGTGCCCGATCGACCTGTCCGAGCACCTGGCGATCGGGCTCTTCGACCGCGTCGCCTTCCACGAGGTGGCCAACGCCCTCGACCCGCCGCACGCCACCGCCACCACCTGCGCGTCCGTCTTCGACTGACGACCGGACCCGACGCGCACGTGCGGGGCCTGTCCGGCCTGAGCCGCCGGACAGGCCCCGCGATCGTCCGGCCGCCTCAGCGGCCCCGCCGGCCCCCGTGCGCGGCGCGCCGCCGGACCGAGGCGAACAGCGCCGCCGAGCCGAGCGCCAGGGCGGCCGCGCCGCCGACCGCCACATAGGGGGTGTTGCCGTCGCCGCCGGTCTCGGCGAGACCGGCGTTCTGGGTCCGGGTCCGTACACCGGCGGCGGCCTCGGGCCGGTTGGCACCCGCGGGCACGGGGGCGCCGGAAGCGGTCGCCGACGGGTGCGTCGCCGGGTGTGTCGTCGGGTCCGTGGTCGTACGGGCGTCGGCGTCCCCGTGGCCGTGGTGCTCGATCGTCGACCTGCCGGCACCGTCCTCGATCTGCCGCTCGGTCGGCGCGGAGGCCGTCGGCGCCGGCGACGAACCGCTCGCCGACCCGCCGCCGCTGTCCCCGTTCCCGTTCCCGCTCCCGCCGAAGGTGACGTCCGAGCAGGAGTAGAACGCCTCCGGGCTGTCCGAGCGCTGCCACACCGCGTACAGGAGCTGCCGCCCGGTGCGCTCGGGCAGCGTGCCGGAGAACGTGTAGAAGCCGCCCGAGGCGACCGGGTCCGTGACCGTGGCGACCGGATGCTCCAGGTCCAGGTCGGCCCAGGCCAGTGGCTTGGCCGGGTCGTAGCCGGGCTTGGTGATGTAGACGGTGAAGGTGCCCTTGTGCGGGGCGGTCACCCGGTACTTGAACGGGTACGAGCCGCTGCGCACCGCGGTCGCGGGCCAGTCCGCGCGGGCCAGGTCGAGGCCCTTGAACTCCTCGTTGTTCGCGCTGCACAGCTTGCCGTCCGGGATCAGCTCCCGGTGCCGGCCGTTCGCGTCGCCGATCCGTATGCCGTTCCAGTCGTACAGGGCCTGGGTGCCGCCCGCCGCGACCGCCGCCCCGCACGCCGCCGACCTCGGGTTCTCGGGGCCCTCCGCGTAGCACTGGGCGACCCGGCTGACCGGGTCGCCCATGGAGCCGTGCGCGGACGCGGGCGCGGCGGCGAGAGCGGTCAGCGCGAGCGGGGCCAGGCCGAGGGCGGCGAGAGCGGCGGCCTTGCGGCGTGCGGGCATGAGGAACTCCTCGGAAGCGGTCCGGACGGTCCTGGTACGGGAGGGCGGATCCCGTGGGGTGATCCGAAACTAGCCCCGGAGAACCGCCGAATCGCCTGCTGAGGGCGGTGGAGGGAGATCCTTATGCTCGCGTTAAGGGAGTGCTGAGACTGCGCTCAGGTAGGTAGCGTGCCCGGCATGCGGAGCGAGCGGACCGGCGAGGGGATCAGGGCGGCGGCCGCCGCCGACGTACCGGCCGTGCGGGCCGTGACCGACGCGGCCTACCGGCCCTACATCGAGCGTATCGGTGTGGTACCGGCGCCGATGGAGGCCGATCACGCGGCGGACGTGGCCGCGGGGAAGGTGTTCGTCGCGCGGGAACCGGCGGCGGGCCGGGTGGTCGGCCTCGTCGTGATCGAGGCCCGCGCGGACCACCTGTTCCTCGACAGCATCGCCGTCCATCCCGACGCACACGGCAGGGGAGTGGGACGGCGACTGCTTCAGTTCGTGGACGCACGCGCGCGTGCGCTGGGGCTGGAGGAGATCAGGCTCTACACCAACGCGATGATGTGGGAGAACCAGGAGATCTATCCGAGGTACGGCTACGAAGTGGTGGAACGCCGGGTGGAGGGACCCTACGACCGGATCCACTACCGCAAACGGCTCGTCTGACGCGTCTCATCGGCTGGTCCGCAGGTCATCCGTCCGGCCACCACGTTCGCGCGATGTCCTTGCGGACCTCCGGCCGTCCGCCGGGACGCTCGTCGACCTCCTCGCCACGCAGGCGGCGCGAATCCGTCTTCCTCAGGGGCTTCTGCACTGTCGTACGGCGCATCGCTGCCTCCTTCGACGCCTACCGGGTTCCGTGTTCTCACGGAGGTAGACCTTGCGGGCGAGAGTTCCTCATCGGTGCGGGTCTGTCTGTGGCGGCTGTCACGATTCGGTTGTCAGTGGCGGGTGTCACTCTTGGCCGCATGAGCGAACCGATCACGAACCGCCACGACCCGACGAGCCCGGCCCCCGTGGACTGGGACGCGCAGGCAGCCGTCTTCGACGACGAGCCGGATCATGGGCTGCGCGACCCGCGGGTGCGCGCCGCCTGGGCCGAGCGCCTGCACGGCTGGCTGCCCGGGACCCCCGGCGAGATCCTCGATCTCGGCTGCGGCACGGGCAGCCTGTCGCTCCTCGCCGCCGAGCGCGGACACCGGGTGACCGGAGTGGACCTCTCAGCGAACATGCTCGAGCGGGCCCGCGCCAAGCCCGCGGGCCGGGACGCGGTGTTCCTGACCGGTGACGCGGCGAGCCCGCCGGTGGGCGGGCGGCGCTTCGACGCCGTCCTCGTCCGCCATGTGCTGTGGGCACTGCCGGACCCCGCGAGCGCCCTGCGGCGCTGGCGGGAGCTGCTGCGACCCTCCGGACGGCTGGTCCTGGTCGAGGGCGTCTGGGGCACGGTCACCCCCGTCGGCATACCCACACAACGCCTCCTCACTCTTCTCGCACCTCTCACGGAGCACACCCGCGTGGAGCGTCTCTCGCAGGACGCGCGCCTGTGGGGCAGGGCGGTGGACGACGAGCGGTACGCGGTGGTGGCGACGGTGTGAGGCCCGGGGTCCTGCAGGCCGGCAGCGCGGCCCGGGGTCCTTCAGGCCAGCAGCGCGGTGAAGCCGCCCTCGAGGGCCAGCGTCTGAAGCTCGTCGAGCGCGGCCACGGCGCGGGCGGCCGCCCCGGGATCGCGCTCGGCCAGGCCGCTCTCGGCGAACTCGTCCTCGTCCAGGCGCCGTACGTCCGTGCCGTCCGCGGAGCGCCACAGGTCCAGGTCGAGGTCCTCGGCGACCAGTTCCGTACCCGAGAACTCGGCCGGGCGGGTGATGTCGCAGTACCAGCCCTTCAGCCGGCCTCCGCCGTCGCGGACCTCCTTCACCGAGTACCAGCGGTCGCGCCAGTAGTACTCCGTGAACACGTCACCGGGCTCGAAGCGCACGAAGCCGAAGTCCCGTACGCCCTCGCCCGCCCAGAGCGCCCGGACGGCGATCCGCGTGCCGTCGTCGGCCACCAGCTCGCCCGGGTAGCTGAGCTTCGTACGGCCGCCCTTGACGAGCACCACGGTGACCGGCGCCCCCGCCGGTCCCGCCGCGTCAGCCGAGCTCACGGACATACCGCACCTCCGTCGCGCACACCTCGTACCCGAACCACCTGTTGATCGCGAGCATCGGCCCGTTGCCGGTGTCGTTGCCCGTGAACGCCTCCGTGTACCCGGCGGCCCGGGCGCGGTGCAGCGAGTCGTTCTTGGCGAGCTTGGCCAGGCCCCGGCCGCGGTGGGCCCGGGCGGTGCCCGTCATGACGGTGCCGTACCGGGTGGCACCGTCCGTGCGGGCCGCCGAGAACGCCGCGGGGCGGCCGTCGACCACCGCCACCGACGTCAGCTCGGCGTCGAACAGCGGATGCCGCCAGGTCTCCGCGAGCCATGCCTCGTAGTCGGTGAACTCGTAGTCCACGTCGCTCGGTTCGTCGGCCGTCGTCTCCGCGTCCAGCTCGAACAGCGGGCGCGGGTCGCCGGCGAAGTCCGAGCCCCGGCGCAGTTCCACGCCCGGCGGCGGGTCCTGGAGCGGCGGGAGCGTGCCGCCCGCCAGGTCCAGGCGGAGGAAGTGGGCGGAACGGCTGCTCTTGTAGCCGTGCCGTTCGGCGAAGGCACGGTTGCCCCGCTCGTCCAGCACCCAGGCGAGCAGCTTGACCGCCCCGTGGGCCGCCAGGTGCTCCTCGGCGGCCCGCACCAGCAGGGTGCCGGCGCCCCGGCGGGTGTGCTCCGGGTGCACGTACACGTTGACATTGCCCTGGCCGGGCTCGGCGCTGTCGTGGGACAGGTGCACCTGCGCCGTGCCGATCACCTCGCCGTCCGCCACGGCGACGAGGGGACGGTAGTGGGCGTCGGGATGCATGTGGGCGAGGTCGTGGGCGAGGGACTGAGGGGTGCACAGCAGGTACGGCAGCGCGAGGTGCCGGACACGGACGAAGCCTTCCAGGTCGCCTGGCGCGTCGGAGTGGAGGTCACGGACGATCACGGTCATGGAGGCGCAGGCTACGACGGGAGCCGGCCGGGCGCCTCCCATTTTCCGGCGGTCCGCCCCGAGCGCGCGCGAGCTCGTGCGGCCTGCCCCGGGTGCGGGACAATCACCACGTGACCTTGAAGATCCACATCGACGACGGCGCACCTCCCTACGAGCAGGTGCGGGCGCAGATCTCCGAGCAGGCGCGGTCGGGGTCGCTGCCGGTGGGCTACCGGCTGCCGACGGTGCGCGGACTGGCCGAGTCGCTCGGGCTCGCCGCGAACACCGTCGCCAAGGCCTACCGGGCGCTGGAGGCGGACGGGGTGATCGAGACCCGGGGGCGCAACGGCACGTTCGTCGCCGCCGCGGGCTCGGCCGCCGAGCGCGAGGCCGCGACGGCCGCCCAGGCCTACGCGGAGCGTGTACGGCGGCTGGGGCTGGCCGAGGAAGCGGCGCTCGCCGCCGTGCGCGACGCTCTGCGGGCGGCCTACGAGCGGTGAGCCGCTCCCAGCGCCTCAGGCCTGGCGTTGCACGGACACCCGGTCCGGTGTGCGGGTGACCGTCAGGCCCGCCCGCCGCGCGGCCCTCGCGAAGACCACCGCGTCCTGGACCGCCGCCCCCGTCGGGTCGTTGTTGAAGTACGCGTACACCTCCCGTTCGTCCGGCCAGGTCGTCGCGACCCGGTCGACCCAGGTCTCCAGGGACCGCCGGCCGTAGTGCGGCCAGGCCCGGGCGCGGCCCACGTGGAAGCGGACGTAGCCCCAGTCGGTGGTCGGCCACAGCGGTGTGACCGGGCGGGCGTACGCGTCGGCCCAGCACAGGGCCGCGCCCCGCAGCTGAAGGACCCGGCGGACCTCCGGCATCCACCACGAGTCGTGGCGCGGCTCGACCGCGACCCGCGCACCGGGCGGGAAGGCGGCGAGAGCGGCGTCCAGCAGCCCGGGGTCGGCGTGCAGCGTGGGCGGCAGCTGGAGCAGCACCGGGCCGAGCCGGTCGCCGAGGCCGGCCGCCCGCGACATCAGCCGGTGCACCGGCTCCTCGGGGTCCTTGAGCCGTTTGATGTGCGTCAGATAGCGGCTCGCCTTGACCGCGACCACGAAGCCCGGCGGCACGCGCTCCCGCCAGGACTCGAAGGTCTCCCGCTCCGGCAACCGGTAGAAGGCGTTGTTGATCTCCACGGTGGCGAACGCGGCCGCGTACTCCTCCAGCCACAGCCGGGTGGGGCAGCCCTCCGGGTACAGCACCCCCCGCCAGTCCTTGTACTGCCAGCCGGACGTCCCGACGAACAGGGTCATACGCCCATCAAAACACCACCGGGCGCATCGAACACCACCAGTCGCCGGCTACAGGTACAGCCCCGCGTCCGCGCCTTCGCGCGGCTCCGGAAGGGCCGTGGGAGACGTGCCCCGGCGCAGCGCGTACAGCTCCGCCAGGGTCGCGCCCTCGCGGCCGACGCCCTCCTCGGTGCCCAGCCAGTTCACCGCCTCCCGCCGGGTCAGCTTCCCGACCTCGATACGGGCCAGGCAGCGGCCCGGGCGGACCACGGCCGGGTGCAGACGCTCCAGGTCCTCGTTGGTCGTCACGCCCACCAGGACGTTGCGGCCCTGGCCGAGCAGCCCGTCGGTGAGGTTCAGCAGCCGGGACAGCGCCTGGCCGGCCGTGTGCTTGGCCTCGCCGCGGATCAGTTCGTCGCAGTCCTCCAGCAGCAGCAGCCGCCAGCGGCCCTTGCCCGCCGAGTCGTCCTCGCCGATGGCGATGTCCATCAGGTAGCCGACGTCGGAGAAGAGGCGCTCGGGGTCCAGGACGCAGTCCACCTGGCACCAGTCGCGCCAGGAGCGGGCCAGCGTGCGCAGCGCGGAGGTCTTGCCGGTGCCCGGCGGGCCGTGCAGCAGGAGCAGGCGGCCCGCGATGTCCTGCGGGGTCGTCTTCATCAGACGCTCCATGGCGTCCGCGACCGGCGCCGTGTAGTTGGCCCGGACCTCGTCCCAGGTGCCCGCCGAGATCTGCCGGGTGGTGCGGTACGGGCCGCGCCGGGGCGAGACGTACCAGAAGCCCATCGTCACGTTCTCAGGCTGCGGCTCCGGCTCGTCCGCCGCGCCGTCCGTGGCCTGGTCGAGGACCTTCTTGGCCAGCTCGGCGCTGGTCGCCGTGACCGTGACGTCGGCGCCCCGGTTCCAGCGGGAGACCAGCAGGGTCCAGCCGTCGCCCTCCGCGAGGGTCGCGCTGCGGTCGTCGTCCCGGGCGATGCGCAGCACCCGGGCGCCGTCGGGCAGCAGGGTGGCACCCGAGCGCACCCGGTCGATGTTCGCCGCGTGCGAGTACGGCTGCTCGCCCGTCGCGAAGCGGCCGAGGAACAGCGCGTCGACGACGTCGGACGGTGAGTCGGAGTCGTCGACGTTGAGCCGGATCGGCAGAGCGTCGTGTGGGTTCGCAGACATGCCGCCATGATCCGTCACCGGACCGCCCCGCGCACCCCGTTTCCGGCGCACGCCTCACGTGTCGGCCCTCCCGCCGGGACGGGTCCGCCGGAACCCGTGCCACGAGCCTGCGCAAACCCTCCCGGAGGGGCGAATTCCACCCTTAGTGTTGTCCTTGATGGGACGTCATGGGTGGTATTCGGGGGCGGGGCGGTGGCGGCTCACCGCGCTGCTCGGTGTGGGTGCGGCCGTCGTGGCCCTGGTGGTGGCCCTGGTCAACGCGCTGCCCGGCGGCGCGAGCAGCGAGGGCACCACACGTGACGGCGCCAAGGTGCACGGCACGCCCGTGACCCCCCGGGACGCGGACGAGCCGTACGTCGGCTGGGGGTTCACCCACACCCAGTTCAGCGCCGACGAGGGCAGCGCCGCCGCCACGGACCGCGTCGAGGGGCTGCTGTCGAAGGGCGGCGGACCACCGCAGAACCAGGCGATCATGGGCTGGGGCGCCGACAACCCCGAACCGGTCAAGGGGCGTTACGACTTCGACGCCCTGGACCGCCGGGTCGACTTCATGCGGAAGTCCGGCGGCGTCCCGGTGATCACCCTGTGCTGCGCCCCCGACTGGATGAAGGGCGGCAAGCCCGGCGTAGACAACACCGACTGGAGCCAGTCCGCCCTGGAGACCGCCCCGACACCCGACCACTACAAGGACTACGCCGCGCTCGCCGCGACCGTCGCCAGGCGCTACCCGGACGTACGCCACTTCCTGGTCTGGAACGAGTTCAAGGGCTTCTGGAACAACGCCCGGGGAGGCTGGGACTACGAGGGCTACACCGAGCTGTACAACCTGGTCTACCGGGCGCTCAAGAAGGTCGACCCCAAGATCATGGTGGGCGGGCCGTACCTCGTCATGGACAGCGTCGACCCACGGCAGAAGGAGGACGCCTCCACCGCCCTGCGCGGCCCCTGGGGGGCGATGGACCAGCGGGTCCTGGACGCCTTCTCCTACTGGAACACGCACAAGGCGGGCGCCGACTTCGTGGTGGTGGACGGCTCCAGCTACACCAAGGACGACGAACTGCTGCCGAACGAGTTCGCCGCCACCGACAAGCTGACGGCGGTCGGCCGATGGGTGCGGCAGCGGACGCACGGACTGCCGCTGTGGTGGGCCGAGTACTACGTCGAGCCCGCCGACGGCAACGACGACCGCAAGGGCTGGTCCGAGGCGCACCGCGCCGCCGTCCAGGCCGCCGGCCTGATCGCCATGGTCAAGGGCGGCGCCTCCTCCGGCTTCTACTGGAACCCCGAGGAGGAGAAGGGCACCGACTGTCCCGGCTGCCTGTGGACGCCCACCGACAGCGCCGCCGGCGGCCGGGCACTGCCCATGTACGACCTGCTCTCGCGCTTCGGCAAGGCCTTCCCGCCCGGGACGACGTACCAGGCGGTCCAGATCGCCCCGGACGACGTGCCCAACGTCCGGGTCCTGGCGAGCGCGAAGACCGTCCTGGTGGTCAACACCCTGAACCGGCCGATCAGCGCGCAGGTCGACGGCAGGCGGTTCGACATGGGGGCGTACGAAGTGAAGTGGCTCGAACGGTAGACCGTCCGAGCCACTTCACCAGCCACCGTTCCGTCCCGCCGCTCAGCCCTTCCCCATCGTCATGAACCGCTGCACCAGCGAGGCGAGCAGCACCGCCAGCAGCGGCAGGGAGAACCAGAAACTGCCCTGGAGCCAGCGCAGTTGGCGCACGCTCGGCCGCATCGCGACCCGGACGATCTCCCGGGCGGTGAGCATCACGACCAGGGCGAGCGCCGCGAGTCCGCCGACCACCGACCACGGCGTCCAGGTCACCTTCGGCCCGATCGGCCCCGGATCCGGTTTCGGCACCGCCCCCGCGGGCTGCTTGCGCAGCGTGTACAGGGTCGCGTCGTCGTTGGTGAGGACCTTCTTCAGCTCCTGGCGGTTGTCCAGGTTCTCGACCAGCCGCGACGGCCAGGTGGCCGAGTAGCCGACGTCCATCTGCAGATAGGTGACCTGACTCTTGTTGATCATCAGATACGAGTTGGGGCCCGCGTCCTTGAGCGCCTTGACCAGGCCGGACACCAGCACCGGATCGGCCGGTGCCAGGGTCGGCACATAGTTGACGCGCTCCATGTCCCGCGCGCCCCACGGCATGGCCGGGGTGACGTTGGTGACCGGGTCGTTGCTCAGCCACAGCAGCCGCACGGTCGGCCGGTCGTGGGCGTAGACGTAGTCCATGGCCGTGACCTCGCCGGGCCGGATCCGCTCGAACGGCTCGTTGCCCCAGCGGGCCACCAGGAAGCCGCCCATGAGCAGCAGCCCGGCCAGCAGCGCGGCGACCGGCGCGAGGCTCACCCGGTCCTTCTCGCGTTCCCGGGCGGTGACCCCGGCGCGCGGGAACAGCGCGAGGGCGGCGAGCAGACCGGCCCCGGGCAGCGCGAACATGAAGACGCGCAGCGCCATCTCGCCGCCGTAGGACTGCATGCCGAAGCCCAGGAACGGCACGAAGGTCAGCACCGGCAGCGACCGCTCCCGGTACTTGTGCTCGCGCCGCCGCCACCAGCCCCAGCAGGCGAACAGCATGATCGACCCGGCCAGCAGCACCCGTGTGTACAACACCAGTTTGTGTGTGGAGTCGCCGCCCTGGATCCGGCCGGAGACGGACGTCGACACATTGCTGCCGACCCCGCCGACCCCGCCGAACAGCTCGTCGAAGTGCCCGGACCAGTACGGCTCGGCCATGAAGCCCAGCCAGAACACCACCAGCACCGCGAACAGGACGGGCAGTCCGCGCAGTTCGGACCGGCCGACCAGGACCAGGACGGCCAGCACGCCCAGCATCACGAACGGCGTGAGCTGGTGGGCCGGGACGCCGGCGGCGAACAGGCCGATCACGACCACGAGCAGCACGGCCCGCTGCCGCCGGTTCGCCGGCTCGACCTCCGCCTCGCCGGGGCGCGCCTTGGTCCACAGCACGCGCGGCGCCCGGAACCAGACCAGCAGGATCGCCACGAAGGCCAGATAGAGCAGATAGGTGAAGCCCTGCGGGGAGAAGTAGTCCTGGCCCACCCAGCCGCTGAGCACGAAGATCCACACCCCGGTCCACCTGGCCCGCCAGCTCGCCCGCAGCGAGCGGGTGAGCAGGAACATCGGTGCCAGGTACAGGAGCTGGACGGTCAGCGGCCACCAGCGGATGACCTCGGTGAAGTCGCTCAGCCCGCAGGCCCGGGCGACGAACGCGGTCACCGCGAAGAAGCCCGGCCAGCTCCAGCGCGCGTCCAGGTCCGGTACGGCCGCCCCGGTGCGGTCGATGTAGTCGATGAACCCCAGGTGCTGCCAGGCCGTCGCGAACCGCGGCTCGGTCTCGATCACCGCGGGCAGCGCGTGCAGGGACACGACCGTGGCGAGCAGGGTGAGCAGCAGCAGCGCCCGGTGCTCGCGGCGCAGCCGGAGCAGCACGGCGAACACCGTGATCAGCAGGGCCGCACCGACCAGCGTCGGCAGCGGCAGCACCGAGATCAGGCCCAGCCCGCCCATCCGGTCCAGGGCGGCGTCGTCGAGCCGTAGCGCGGGCACCCAGTACAGCAGCAGCGCGGCGGTCAGCAGACAGCCGAGGACGACTCCGGGCCGGGTGGGCGCCAGGCGCTCCCGCCAGGAGCGGGGCGGCGCGTCGGCCGCCGGTGCCCGCGGTCCCGGGCGCGGGGTCTTCCCCGGCTCGGCCGCCGGGTCCGCCGTCGCCGGTCCGGCCGCCTCCGCCGCGGCCACCGCTTCCTCCTCGGGTGCGGCGGCCGGTTCCCCGGGGGTGAGCGGCAGCGCGTCCGGCACCACCGCCCGCTCCTCGGCCGCGAACGGCGCGTCCACCTCCCGGTCGGCCGGCCCGAGCGAGGCCTCCGAACCGGGTTCCCGGTCCTCGACGGGCAGCCCGAGAGGATCCGGCCGCCGCGGCTCGAGCGCCCACTCCGCCGGCCCGTCCGCTCCCGTCACGGCGGTGCCCGCGGGCGGGGTGCCCGGTCCGGGACGTACGTCGGGCCGTCGTTCCGCGTGGTCGAAGTCGACGTGGATGCCCAGGGCGAGGGTGTCCGAATCCAGCGCCCACGCGGGCCGCCGGTGCGCTGCGGTCCGGTCGAGGACCTCGCCCGCCCCCAGGACGGCGAGGTCCCCGTCGGGTGCCGCGTCCTCGGGGACGGCGGCGGCCGGTGCGGCGCGGACGGTCCTGAGCAGCTTGGGCGCGGCGATCGCGACGATCACGGCGAGGCTGGAGATCTCCGCGACGCCCGCGCCGGTCAGCCCCATCCGGGGGAGCAGCAGCAGCGTCAGCCCGAGCACCAGCGCGCACAGCAGGCCCTGCAGCCAGGCGAGTCCGGCGGTGCGGCTCTGCGCGCGCAGCACCGCGAAGTACGTCTCCATCACCACCCGCAGCAGGGCGCCGACGGCGAACCAGCGCAGCAGCGGCGTGGCGGCGTGGGCGTAGCCGTCGCCGAAGACGTGCAGGATCTGCGGGGCCAGCAGGAACAGCAGGCCGCAGATCGGCACCATGATCCGGGCCATCCGCTTGAGCGCCGCCCGGGTGTTGGCGGCCAGCCGCGCCGGGTCGTGCGAGCCCTCCACGGTCAGCGAGGCACCCATGTTGATGGCGAGCAGGTTGACCGTGCCGCCGATGGTGGTGGTGATGTAGAAGTAGGCGTTGTCCTCGGAGCTGACCTGCGAGGCGATGATCACCGGAACCAGGTAGACCACGGCGAGCGAGAACAGCGAGCCGGTGTAGTCGCCCGCCAGGAACCGCCCGAGTTCCCTCGGCGACGGCGGCTCGGCGTGCTCCTCGGTGGCCGTCACATGCCGGGGCACCAGCCGCCGGAACACCAGCCAGCCCAGCGGCACGATCGAGGTGGCGATCGCCAGGCCCCAGGAGACGAACACACCGGTCGTGGGGATCGCGGCGGCCAGCCCCACCAGCAGGGCCAGCTTCACCGCCGAGAACACGGTGTTGCCCACCGGCACCCACGGCGCGCTGCGCAGCCCGGTCAGCACCCCGTCCTGGAGGGTGAGCAGGTTCCAGGCCATCACGACCACGATGAAGCCGAGCCCGTTGACCGTCCCGTGCAGGAAGCGGTACGACGGCCCCCAGGTGTCCAGCGTGAGCAGGAAGATTGCCGCCGCGCACGCCACGATCAGCGAACTGCCCGCGTACGTACGGGCGATCAGGCGTCCGGTGGCGCGGCCGGCGACCGGGATGAAGCGGGCCAGGGCGCCGGTGAGCGTCACCGCGGTGAGCCCGGCGAGGAACTTCATGGCGGCGATCGCGGCCGAGCCCTGGCCGACGGCGGATTCGGAGTAGTAGCGGGCGGCGACCAGCCAGAAGCCGAGGCCCAGCACCGCGGAGATCCCGGTGTTGAGCATCAGCGCGTAGGCGTTGCGGAACAGCTGGTTGCCGCCGGTGGACCGGCCGCGTCCGGGCAGCCGCAGCCGGCGCCGCGGTTGCTCGGGCGCCTCGGGTTCGGTGGCCGATGCCTCGGTGGTGGTCGTCGTGTCAGACACGGGTACGGATGGCCTTCCGGCGGACCTGTCGGGCTCTGCGGACCATGGCGTAGCCCTTGGTGAGGGCGCGGTCCCTGGCGAAGTTCCGGGTGATCGCGTGGCCCTGGACGAGCCGCTCGAACTCCTCGGTGCTGGTGGAGCGGCGCACGGTCAGCCGTTGCAGGGCGTACGGGCCTTGGGCGCGGCGGGCCAGGCCGTTGCCGACGGCGAGCGCCTGCGCGAAGCCGGCCGCCCGCACCCGCGCCCGCACCCGGCGGCTGGAGTAGCCGTAGGGGTAGGCGAACGAGACGGGCACGGCGCCCAGTTCCCCGGAGACGATCTCCTTGCAGCGGATCAGCTCCGACCACAGCGTGTCGTCGTCGAGCTGGTCGAGCTGCGGATGGGTGTGGCTGTGCCCGCCGATCTCGACGCCGCCGGCCGCCAGTTCGCGCACCTGGTCCCAGTCGAGCATGGTGTCCAGGCCGCCGCCCATGTCGTGCTCGCCCCGGATCCAGCCGGTGGAGACGAACAGCGTGGCCGCGAAGCCGTGCCCCGCCAGCGCCGGCAGGGCGTGCCGGTGCACGCCCTCGTAGCCGTCGTCGAAGGTGATCAGGACCGGGTGCGGCGGCAGCGGCGCGGCGCCCGGCGCACGCCAGTGGGCCGCCAGTTCCGCGGTGGTGACCGGGCGGCGGCCCAGGTCCTCCAGCACCGCCAGCTGCTCCGCGAACGCCTCCGGTGACACCGACAGGCCCCGCGTGGCCTCGTTCGGTTCCCGGGCGACCGCGTGGTACATGAGCACCGGCACGGGTGTGTTCATACGGCTCTTCCCCCCTTCGTTGCCCCCTTGCCGTCCTCGATCTCCACGACCCGGAAGCGGGCGCCGCCCCGGCGCGCCCGGACGCTGCCGACGGCGTAGCCGCCCGCGGCCGTGAGCACCCCTGCGACGATCGCGCCGGCCCGGCCCGCGCCGCCCGGCCGGGCCAGCAGCGCGTCGCGCAGCCCGCGGGCCACCCCGGCGGGCAGCACCCGGGTGGTGTAGCGGCGCTCGGACTCCAGCCCCTTGTCCGCGCCGACGCTGCGCGCCACCAGCGCCTTGGACAGGCCCTCGGCGTAGGTGCGGGTGCGGAAGTAGCGGAAGCGCTCGCGGGCGCCGGGCACCCGGTGGTGGATGACCGCGCGGTCGTCGATCAGCATGACCGCGTCCGGCCGGGCCCGGGCCAGCCGGATGCACAGCTCCGTCTCCTCGCAGCCCAGCGGCCGTTTGTCGCCGTCGCGGCCGATGCCGGTGGCGAAACCGCCGGCCGCGTCGAACGCGGTGCGCCGGAAGGAGGCGTTGCCGCCGAGGACGTTGCGCACCGGGACCCGGCCCGGCGGCAGGCCCTTGTAGGTGCAGCCCACCACCCAGTCGAACTCCTCCGGGAACCAGGCGGGCCGGCGGCCCGACGCCCAGACCGGCATCGTCCGGCCGCCCACCGCCATCACCCGCGGGTCCGCGTATCCCTCGGCGAAGCGGCGCAGCCAGTCCCGTTCGGCCACGGCGTCGTCGTCGAGGAAGGCGATGACCTCGCCGCCGGAGGCGGCGATGCCGGTGTTGCGGCCGGCGGACAGGCCGCGCGGGCCCGCGTTGGCGAGCACCCGCACGTCCCCGGCCGCCTTGTACTCCCCGGCCAGACGCTCCAGCAGCGCCGGGTTGTGGTCGACGACCAGCAGCGTCTCCAGGGCCGGCCGGGACTGCGCCCGCACCGAGGAGACCGCCGCGAGGATGTCCTCCCAGCGGTCCTCGGTGTAGACGCAGATCACGACGGAGATGTCGGGACCGCTCAAGACACCTCTCCCGGGTAGGAGCCGAGCAGCGGGGAGTGGCGTTCCTGCCGGCGCAGCTCACGCCGGTTGGAGCGTTCCTTCAGGATCACCTTCAGCACCCGTAATCCGTCCCGCACGGCGCGCAGATTGCTGGCGCCGTGGATGCGCAGGTACTCGTAGCTGGGGATCTCCTGCACCTTCAGCCCGGCCTTGACCACTCTGATGTTCATCAGCGTCTCGACCTCGAAGCCGGTGCAGTCCAGCTCGATCTTGTCCAGGCAGTGCCGCCAGAACGCGTTGTACCCGTAGCACAGGTCGGTGTAGCGGGCGCCGAACTTGCGGTTGACCACCGCGCACAGCACCCGGTTGCCGAGCTTGCGGATGAAGGTCATGTCGTCGGTGCCGCCGCCGTTGGCGAACCGGGAGCCCTTGGCGAAGTCGGCGCCCGAGACCAGGGCGGAGACGTAGGAGACGATCTCGCCGCCGTCGGCCGAGCCGTCCGCGTCGACCATCACGATGATGTCGCCGCTGCACGCCTCGAATCCGGTGGTCAGGGCGTCACCCTTGCCCTTTCCCCGCTGCGGGACGACCTTGACGTTCGGCCACAGTTCACGGGCGACATCGACGGTGTTGTCGGTGGAATTGCCGTCGACAAGAACGACTTCGTGTATCCAGTCCGGAAGTGTCTTGAAGACGTAGGGCAGATTCTCCGCCTCATTCATGGCGGGAATGACCACGCTCACCGGTGGCGCGATGGCCAGGTGTGAGGAGATCGGCCGGTACTGGGCGTCGACGAACGGATCTCGGTCCGAGGACGGCGGATGGAGAACGGAGCTCATGAGTCTGGTCCCTCTCGTCCGGCGGGACCGCCCGCCCCCGGGCGGTCCGGCTGTTTATCCGGGTCGAAAGGGGGGCTCTCACGCGGAGCACGACGGAATTCGGATCTCCGTGCACGCCGGGTGAGCTGGCAAAGCTGCCGGAATGCCGAAAAACGGCAGCCGGTCGCGCGGCACGGCCCGGTGATTCCTGAGGTCACCGGGCACGGCACCCCCCTACCGCGCCCCGCTCCGGAACGTCCCGGTTCAAAGCCCTCCCCTGGAACCGCGTGCGGACGTCACCGATGCGGGTGAGATGTACGACGGTATTGATGATTGAACCAGTATGGCAAGGTCTGGAACGAGACCTCACGCTTTTGTTGGTTTTTCCGTTACGCGGATTTGTACCGGATGTTCACCGCCTGGAACGGATCTTTCCCATCTGTTTGAGAATTCGGTCCGCGGGTTCGAACAGTTCCGGCCGAGACTGCACCGCGTTGCGCAGCGCCCGGATCGGGGCGCGTCGCGCCCGGTGGCCGGCCGCAATCGGGTGACGTCGTGTCACCCAACCCTCGGACACGGTGAGTTCCCGCGTCTTGAGGGAATCCTTGTATTCCTTTTGGCCCCGGCCGAGATCGAGATACGCGATGCCGTCGGCGGCGGCCGCCTCGGCCATGCGCAGATGCAGGATCAGTCCGGGGGAGCACTTGGCGTACGCCGGGTCGTACGCCGGGAACCAGCACGCCAGCACCCGTTCGGTGCGCAGTCCGAAGTGCGCGGCGATCGGCCGGCCGTCCGCGGAGAGCACGGACAGGACCCCGGCGAACGGGTCGGAGCGGGTGTGGAACAGCCGGGTGACGAGCGCGGTGATCCACGCGTGCGCGAAGCGGTCGCTGCGCCCGGTCCGCCGGTACTGCGCGGACTTCCAGGCCATCAGCTTCTCCAGCGCGGCCGGGTCGCGCTCGTCGTGGACGTACGTCACCTCTCCCGCGTCCCGCCCGAGCTTGCGTTCCTTGGCGAGCGTGGTCCGGGTGAACTTGGGGGAGCGGGCGCGCAGTTCGCGCAGATAGGCGTCGTAGCCCTGGTCGACGTCCATGACCGGGGACGGGAACGTGCCGGAGGCGGCCGCCTCGAACGGCCGCTGGCCCGCCACCAGGTGGTCGAACTCCCACACGGCGAGCCCGCAGGCCCGCAGCAGCTCGTGGGCGTCCCAGGTGAAGCCGGGGCGGTGCACCAGGCCCTGGCAGTCGGAGACGCCGAGCCCGATGGCCCGGCCGACGCCGGCGGCGGATCTGTGGAACGGGAAGAACGCGGCCGGTTCCCCGTCCTCGCGGACCACCGCGATCCGCACCCCGCGTCTGCAACTGCCGATGGCGAGCGCGAACTCGGGCGAGAGGAAAGGGTTCGCCAGCTCCTCGGAACCGTGCAGGTGGGCCTTGGACTGCATCGCCGTCCAGGCCGCCCGGTCGGCCTCGCTCAGCTCGCCGGGGCGGTACACGCTGATGTCCACGTCAGGAGCCCTGTCTTCTCGCCGTACGGCCGCGCCACCGCCGTACGGACACCAGCAGGAGAACGAGGGAGCTGAACACGGTGACGGCCACGACTCCGCCGTGGACGGACCACCGGTGCACGGCCAGCATTCCCTGGGCCACCAGCATGTCGAGGACGACCGCGCCCGCCAGTGCGGCGAGCGTGCGGCCGAAGGGATCCAGCCCGGCGAGGCCGGCCGCGATGGCGGCGGCCGGCGCCGCGAGCAGGAAGAAGAGCGTCAGCGGGCCCCGCAGCGGGGAGCCCGAGTCGGTGAGCGAGAGCAGCGCGCCGGTCCCCGCGACGGCCGTCGCGGCACCCGCGAGCAGCGGCGACAGGTCCCTCCCCGGCCCTGGCCGCGCCCGCTCGGCACCGTCTCTCGAAGCATCTGTTGAAGCTGTCTTGATGCGGATGGTCTGCATTGGCGACTTTGCCCCCCGAAGCGCCGGATGCCGGGCTTCAATGTCGCGCAGCCTCCAGGGGGCCGTCAAGACGCGGAAGCCCCACATGCGGGTTCTTGTCCGTCTTTGAACCCTCCTTCACCGGATCCGACCTCACTCTTTCGGCTGACATGCCGTCAGTGTTCGATCTCCCGTCACCTCCGGGTTGGTTGAGGGTCGGAAACGGTCTTGGCATGGACACTTCCAGTCAACACGCGTAGCTGCTACCACGGTTGAAGCAGAGATCCTGCTAAAGGGAGGTTCCATGAGACGATCCCGAATTGCCGCATACGTCGGCTCCCTCCTCCTCACCGTCGGGCTGGCCCTCACCGGGGCGGCCTCCGCGCAGGCGTCCGAACAGGCCTTCAGCGGCGGTTACGTGGCCCTCGGCGACTCCTACTCCTCCGGAGTCGGAGCCGGCAGCTACATCAGCTCCAGTGGCGACTGCGACCGCAGCACGAAGGCGTACCCCTACCTCTGGAACGCCGCCCATTCACCCTCGTCGTTCGCCTTCACCGCCTGCTCGGGCGCCCGAACGGATGATGTTCTGGCGAACCAGCTCGGCCCGCTCGGCTCCGCCACGTCCCTCGTCTCGATCACCATCGGCGGCAACGACGCCGGGTTCTCCGACGTCATGACGACGTGCGTGCTCCAGTCCGACAGCAGCTGCCTGTCCCGCATCGACACCGCCAAGGCCTACGTCGACACGACGCTGCCCGGCAAGCTCGACAACCTCTACTCCGTGATCCGCGGCAAGGCGCCGAAGGCCCACGTGGTCGTGATCGGCTACCCCCGCTTCTACCTGCTCGGACAGCTCTGCCTCGGTCTCTCCGAGACCAAGCGCTCCGCCATCAACGACGCGGCCGACCACCTCGACGCCGCCATCGCCAAGGTCGCCGCGAACCACGGCTTCACCTTCGGCGACGTCCGCACCACCTTCAGCGGCCACGAGATCTGCTCCGGCAGCTCCTGGCTGCACAGCGTCAACTGGCTCAACATCGGCGAGTCCTACCACCCGACGGCCTCCGGCCAGTCGGGCGGCTACCTGCCGGTGCTCACCAACGCGGCCTGAGCCCTCACGGCGACGCCGAAGGAGAAGGGGAGGCCCCGCCCGCCGGGGTCTCCGTCCCTCACGGCCGGGGTGAATGTCCGCTCCGCAGTGGCGGGGTGGGGGGGAGCTGAATCACTGCCAGGGCGGTCCGGCGTCCGGGGTGCGACGGTGACGAGGCCGACCTCGAGCAGGTGCGGCAGCTCGGAGTTGAGGGACCGCCGGTCGGCAGTGGCCTGAGTGGTCAGCCGTTCATGCAGGTCTGCGGGGATGCGCAACGTGAACTTGATCACGTGAACCTCGACCCGCCCGGGTGGGAATCCACCTCTTTCAAGAGGGCGAGGACGTCAAAGAAGCAGCTCAGCCGAGCGCGGATGCCGCCCCCCTGAACACCAGTGCGGCACCCAGGGCCACGACGACCAGCGCGGAGGTCAAGGGCATGGTCCGGCGCACCAGGGCCGTCACCGGGTGGGTGGTCCACCGCGGGCCCCTGTCCATCACCCGGGTCACTCCGCTGCCCAGCCTGACGACGGCGAACCCGGCGGCGGTCAGGGTGAGCGCGAGCCCCGCGCCGTACGCGACGACGAGCAGCAGTCCGAACCAGGCCTTCCCGAGCGCCGCCGCGCCGACCAGGACGACCACGGCGGAGGGGCTGGGCACGAGCCCTCCGGCGAATCCCAGCAGGATCGTGCCGCGCAGGGTGGGAGCGGTGGGGTGGGTGTGGGTGACCCCACCATGGGTGTGCTCCACGGCGTGCGGGTGACCGCTGTGACGGTGGTCGTGGTGACGGTGCGGGCGGTGGGTGCGCCCGTGCGCGCGGTGGCGCCAGGCTCGTCGTGCGAGGCTCGCGCCCGCGAGGATCACCAGGGCGCCGCTCGCCGTGCCCAGCCAGGCGATCACGGAGGGCGTCGCCGCCGAGCCGGCGGTGACGAGCAGCCCCAGGGCGACCACGCCCAGGGTGTGGGTGACCGTCACCGAGGCGGCCAGCGGCAGCACATCCTTCAGGCGGGCCCGGCCGCCGCGGGCGGCCGCCGTGGCGGCCATCAGGGTCTTGCCGTGGCCGGGCGCGAGGGCGTGCGCCGCACCCAGTCCGATCGCGACGACCAGCGCGAGGGCGGCGAAGCCGAGAGTGAGGTCGTGGCGGGCGACGAGGCCGTCCAGGGCGCGGGTCCAGCGGTCGGCGCCGCGGGGCAGCACGGAGGCGGCGGGGGCGGCCCGGCGCTCCTCGGTGAGGGCGGGGCCACCGGGGCGCACACGCAGGGACGCGGTGGCGGTGTCGGCCGGTGACGAGAGCAACTCCTTGGGGTAAACCGTGAGTTCGTGCGAGACGGACTCCTTCGGCACGTCCGTGGCGGTGAGCGTCATCCGGTCGCCGCGTGCGGTGATCTCCCGCCAGCCCGGACCGGAGGACGCGCCCGCGCCGTGGAAGCGCAGCACCACGGTGTCGCCGTCGGGCAGCGGGGCGGTGAACCGGCACTCCACGCGAAGGGTGCTCAGCCCGGCCTGCCCGGGACGCGTGAGCGCGTGGCTGTCGCGGACGGACAGGCCGGTCGTGCGCCCGTCGACGGTGAGCCCGCTCCCCTCGGCGGCCGAGGCGCACCGCCGCCGGGCCCACTCGGACATGCCGAGCCGCTCGATGCCGGGCCGGGCCTGGGTGGCCGGGATCTCCGCGAGGTCCTCGACATGGTCGACGCGCAACTGCCCCGGGGCGGCCACGAGTCCGTCGTAGCGGTTGACGGTGAAGTTGCCGAGGGGGTGCGCCACGGCGTTCGCGGCGGGGACGAGCACGAGCGCGCAGGCGGCCGTGAGCACGGCGGCGGCGCCGGCGAGCGGTCGGCGGAGCGTCACTTCGCGGCCTCCAGTGCCGTGCGGGCCTGCCTCGCGCCCAGGGGCGAGAAGCCGGGGTTCAGCTTCAGGGCCGCCGTGAGCAGGGCGCGGCCCTGCTCACGGCGGCCGGTGGCGAGCTCGATCGTGCCGCGGTGGTAGAGGAAGGACGCGTCGCGGTATCCGGTGGCCGTGGCCCGGCGGGCGTACGGGAGCGCCTCCCGGTCCCTGCCGCCCACGTGCAGGGCCCAGGCGAGGGCGTCCGCCGTGTGCACGGTGTGGCGCCGGGCCCACTCGGCGCGGGCCGCGCGCAGCGCGTCGCTCTTGTTCCCGTGGTCGGCCGCGGCGAGCGCGGTGTCGAGATCGGCGTCGACGCCGTTGGCCCGCGCGAGGGCGGTCCAGGCGTCGACCAGGGCGTACTGGTCACGGGCCTTCGCCCGGTCGCCCTCCGCGCCACGCGCCTCGTACAACTCGCCGAGCACGACGAGGGGACCGGGCAGCGGGTAGCGGGAGACGACGCGTTCCATGCCCTTCACGGCGCCGGCCAGGTCGCCGCTCGCGGCCTGCGCGCGGGCGCGGCCCTCCAGGGCGGGGAGATAGGTGTCGTCGGCGGCCAGCGCGCGGCCGTAGCGGGTCAGCGCGGTCTTGTAGTCGCCCTGGTTCCAGGCGAGCCGGCCGAGCTGGGAGGCGACGTACGCCACGTCGCCGGGCGAGGTCGCGCTCGACAGCGCCCGCTCCAGGACGCGCCGGGCGGCGCCGACCTCCCCGCGCAGCTCGTGGACGTAGGCGTACCGCGTGAAGACCGGCACCCCGGGACGCCGGGTGTCGGCGGTGTCGGCGGCCTTCGACGCCTCGTCGTACCGGCCCAGTTCGACCAGGGCGTCGATACGGGAGGACAGGGCGCGTTCGCTGTACGGGTTCCGTTCCAGGGCCCGGTCCGCGTAGGTCAGGGCGCCCTTGAAGTCGTGCCGGGCGGCGGCCAGCGCGGCGCGGCCGGCCAGGGCCTGGTCGTCGTCCGGGGCCAGCCGGAGCGCGTGCTCGAGCGCCTGCTCCGCCTGCGGGTACCGGGACGGGTCCCCCTTGGTCCGCGCCTGCTCCACGTAGGCCAGCCCCAGGGTGGCCCAGCCGCCGACGTCGCGCGGCTGCGAGCGGAGATGGGCCTGGAGGGCGGCGACGCTCGCGTCGAGGTTCCCGCCGCTCAGCGGGGCCGGGGAGACGGTACCGGTCGCGGCCGCGGCCGCGGGCGCCCCGTCCCGCGCGGCCCCGGCCGCGATGGCCCCGCCGGTGAGGGCGACGGCCAGCAGGGCCGCACAACCGGTGAGCCGGGCGGCCCGCCATCGGCGCCCGGCGGCGCCGAGCCGGCGCACCGCGGCGACGCGCTCGTCGGGCTCCGGGGCGTCGTGCTCGTCGGGCCCCGGGGTGTCGTGCCCGTCGGGCTTCGGGCCGTCGTGCCCCACGTCCGAGGGTGCCGGACCGGTCTGCGGCAGACCGGCCTCGTCCGTGTCCGCCGGGTGCCCGGTGGGCTCGTTGTCGTTCGTACGCGGGGACATGCCCTCTCCTCGGTCGCTGGGTGGTGGTCGCGTGGGGCGGCGCGGCCCGCGCCGTGGGGGACGGGAGGTACGGGCCGCGCCGGTCGGTGGGGTGCGGTCGCGGGTCAGTACGGGCGCTGCATCCGGCGGCGCCACCACGCGAGGGCGGTGCCGATCAGCAGGATCCCGGCCGCGCCCGAGGCCGCCGAGGCGGCGATCAGGACCGTGTCGCCGGAGCCGCCGGCCGGCGAGCCGGCAGGCTTCAGCGCGTCGCCGATCTGGCTGCGCACGTCCGCGCCGCCGGTCGTGCCCTTGGCGAGCGGACCGCGCGAACCGGACGTCGGTTCGGCGACGTACGGGAAGGACTTCTCGAACTTCTTGTCGTTCTCGTCGACCGCGTCGCCCAGGTCGTTCTTGGCGCCGACCAGTTCACCCTCGACCACCTGGAGGGAGGCGTCGATCACGTCGTCCGTGAGGCGACGGCCGTTCGGGAAGCCCGCGTTGTCGCCGTCCAGGACACCCAGCCGCTTCGGGTGCATGCTCGGCTTGATCGAGGTGTTCAGGCGCAGCTCCTCGGCCGGACGCACGTTCGGCGGCTGGTTGAGGCCCTTGACGCCCTTCAGGAACACGTCGACCAGGTCGTTGCGCGGCTCGGCCGGTGCCTTGATCTTGTAGATCGCCTCGATGAGCTTGGGCAGCTCGGGGTTGGTGACGTTCTTCAGGAACTGCGCGTCGTTCCAGGGCGAGGACGCGTTGAACCTGTCCTTGTCCTTCTGCGGGTTCACGACCTCGTTGACCAGCGGGTTGCCCAGGCGTGAGACCTGCGTGTAGTAGCCCCGCGCGTTCCGGCGCTGGGTCGTGGACCAGATGCCGACGACCGGCTGCTGCGCCGACTCGCGGATCAGGTCGTTCGGCACCTGGAGGGCGATCGTGTTGACGTTGTAGCCCTTGAGCGTGTCGTTGCCGACCTCGGAGAGGTTCCCGCCGTACAGCAGGTCGAAGACCCGCAGGTCCAGGAAGAAGGGGTCGTCCGCCTGACCGGCGAAGGTCTGGGCACCGCCCGCCGTCCTGTGCACGGCCTGGGAGCGCAGCTTGGCGTAGTCCGGCATCGACGCCTTGCCGACGTTGGACGGCGCGACCGGCACGTCGTCCGCCAGCTTCGTCCTCGACACCACGTGCTGGTTCTTCAGCCGGATCAGATCGATGTCGTACGTCTGCGTGATGTTGAGGTCGGGGTCGTCGAGGCTGGTCACCGGGCCCGTGTTGTAGAGGAAGGTGTTCCCGTTCTTCCGGTGCGTCCGGAAGGTGTAGCGGAAGAGCAGCTCGCCCTGCGCGTCACCGTTGCTGTCGATGTGGATGTCGTACTGCGCGTCGTCCGCGAACGTGTAGAAGTTCGGCCCGCCGGCCGGCTCCTCGAAGGGGATCCAGTTCGCCACGATCGTCGTGGTGTCGGGCTTGTCCGGGCTCACGAACGCGTACACGTCCGTGTTGTCGTACTGCGGGGTCCCCGAGATCAGCGGGGCCTCCCGGTGGGAGGAGGCGGAGGCCGCCCCCGGTTCCAGCGTGGCCACGCCGGCGGCTGCGAGCCCCCCGGCGGCCAGCGCACCACAGATGAGGGTGACGAGGCCCTTGCGCCCCGCACCGCTCCTGGAGATAAGAGGTGTCATGCCGTCCGTCCTCGGTGCCAACTTGCCTGACACCCGGGATTCGGAGACGGCGGCGGGGCGGATTGGTCGAGGGGGAGTTTTCTTTTTCCGCCTGCCCGACCCGCGTTTCGGGGCCGTCGATCCGTAACTCCGTCGGGAGGTGCGTTCCTTGCGAGTGCCGGATGTGACGGGACGGCCGGGATGCGGCCGGGGAGAGGGGGACCGGGTGGAGGCGGACGAACTTCTGGTGCTCGTGGCGGACGGTGACCAGAAGGCATTCGAGGAGCTGTACGGGCTGGTGTCCGCGCCCGTGTACGGGCTGGTGCGGCGCGTGGTCCGCGACCGGGCGCAGTCGGAGGAGGTGACCCAGGAGGTGCTGCTCGAACTGTGGCGCTCCGCCGCGAGGTTCGACCCCGCGCGCGGCAGCGCCCTGTCCTGGGTCCTCACCCTCGCCCACCGCCGCGCCGTCGACCGGGTGCGCAGCGCCCGCGCCGCCGGCGAGCGCGAGCAGCGCGAGGCGCTGCGCGCCGGGCTCCCGGCCTTCGACCAGGTCACCGAGGAGGTCGAGGCCGGCCTGGAACGCGAGTGGGTACGCCGCTGCCTGGACCGCCTCACCGCCCTGCAGCGCCAGTCCGTCACCCTGGCCTACTACGACGGCTACACCTACCGTGAAGTGGCCGAGCGGCTCTCCTTGCCGCTGGGCACCGTCAAGACCCGTATGCGCGACGGACTGACCCGGCTGCGCCAGTGCCTGGGAGGTGTCGCGTGAGCCTTCTCGACCGCCTCCTGCGCCGCGAGGACCTGCACTCCCTGGCCGCGCCCTACGCCCTCGACGCGCTGGAGCGGGCCGAGCGCATCCGCTTCGAGCGGCACCTGGCGCGCTGCGCGCGCTGCGCCGCCGAGGTGCGGGCACTGTCCGAGGACGCCGTGCGGCTGGCCTGGTCCGCCGCGGCCCCGCCGCCCCCGGCGCTGCGCGACCGGGTGCTGGCCGCCGTACGCGGCACCCCGCAGGACCCCGCACCCGCCGGACGGGACGTCCCGGGCGCCGGACGCAACACCCGGCGCGAGCCGGCTCCCGCCCGTGGGCGCACCCCCCAACTGCCGCCGCACGTCTGGGGCACCGAGCCGCCGCCCGCACGCACCCGTGCGCCGCGGCCGCGCCCCCTGTTCGTCCCGTTCGCCACGGCGACCGCCGCCGCGGCCCTCGTCGTCGCCGCCCTCTTCGCGGTCCAGGCGGAACGGACCCGGGACCAGCTGGACGCCCAGCGGGACCGGGCGCGTGAGATCGCCCACGTTCTGGGCGCCCCCGACGCACGCGCCACCACCGGCCACGACGCCCGGGGGCGCGGAATCGGAGTGATCGCATCCGCCGCCGAGGGCCGGGCCGTCGTCACCCTGAGCGGATACTCCTCGCCGCCCCCGGGCCGGGTACGCCAGCTGTGGCTCATGCGCCCCGGCGCACAGCCGCGATCCCTCGGGCTCTTCGCGGGTGACACGCCCTTGGTCGCCTCCGGTCTCGACCGGTCCGCGGCATCACTCGCCGTGACCGTCGAACCCGACGGTGGATCAGCTCGGCCCACTGGCCAGCCCATTGTCCAACTCGCCTTGAAATCGGTCGGATTCGGAGAGTAGCCGTCAACACCCTTACGGGGAAGGTGAATCCTGTGACCGTGATACACGCATGCCCGGATGGGGCGATAGGGTTACTCTGCCTGGGCCGGGTGGACTCGTACGGGTGGGGAGTGACATGGAGCAGATAACAGTGCGCAGCAGGGCCAGGGTCCCTGCGATCACCTGCGGGAGCAGTGCGACCAGCTCGCGCCTCGACCGCCATCTGGCGGTGCTGGGCGGCCCCGCCGTCCCTCAGCGCGAGGCGGCCGAGGCGACGTCGCTGATGCGCGAGCTGATCGCGCGTGACGCGCACGACCGCACGGGCAGGGGCGACCGGATGCGCCGGGTTTCGCTGTTCGCGCCGCTGCGCCGGCTGCGCCGCTCGCTGTTCGGCGGCCGCTGAGCACGGCCGGCGTCCCGCACGGCCCACGACCGTCGTCCCCTGACGGCCGAGGGCGCCACCGGTGTCCCCGGAACCGCTCACCCGCTCACCAGGCCCCGCGCTCAGGCCACCACACCGTCCCGGCGCAGCGCTGCGATCTCGTCCTCCGCCATCCCCACGGCTCGCAGCAGCATCCCGGTGTGCTGTCCGAGCGCGGGCACCTCTCCCATGCGCGGCTCGGCCCCGCCCGGCAGGGTGATCGGGGGCAGCAGCGCCCTGAGCGGCCCGACGGGCGTCCCCACCTCCCGCCACCGCGCCCGCGCCGCCAGCTGCGGATGCTCCGCCACCTCGTGCACGTCCCGCAGCCGCGCACACGCGATGCCGGCGCCCTCCAGCCGCGCCAGCGCCTCGTCGGCGTCCAGCGCCCCCAGGGCCTTCGCGACCAGTGCGTCGGTACGCTCACGGTTCGCGACCCGGGCCGCATTGGTGGCGAACGCCGGATCCGTCCCCAGCCCGGGCTGGTCCAGGACCCGTTCGGCCAGCCGCCGCCACTCCCGGTCGTTCTGCACCGACAGCAGCACCCGCCCGCCGTCGGCCGTCCCGTAGGCGTCGTAGGGGGCGATGACGGCGTGCGCGAGACCGGTGCGCGCCGGGGCGGCCCCGCCGTGCATCGCATGGTGCATCGGATGCCCCATCCACTCCGCGAGGGCCTCCAGCATCGACACCTCGACCGGCCCGCCGCGCCCGGTCGTGGCGCGCCGCAGCAGGGCCGCCAGGACGCCCGAGAAGGCGTACATGGCCGCCGCGATGTCCGCCGCCGGGATGCCCGCCTTCACCGGCTGCTCCGGCGTCCCGGTCACCGACACCAGCCCCGCCTCGCACTGCACGAGCATGTCGTACGCCCCCTTGCCGGCGTACGGGCCGGCGGAGCCGTACCCCGAGATGTCGACGGCGACCAGCCGCGGGTGCGCGGCGCACAGCGTGGCCGCGTCCAGGCCGAGCCGGGCCGCCGCGCCATGGGCGAGGTTCTGCACGAACACGTCCGCGTCCGCCACCAGCCGCCGCACCACGGCCAGCCCCCGCGGGTCCTTGAGGTCCACCGCTATGGACTCCTTGCCCCGGTTGCACCACACGAAGTGGGAGGCGAGCCCCCCGGCGGCGGTGTCGTAGCCGCGGGCGAAGTCGCCGCCGTCGATCCGCTCCACCTTGACGACCCGCGCGCCGAGGTCGGCGAGCTGCCGGGTCGCGAACGGCGCCGAGACAGCCTGCTCGACGGCGACGACGGTGATGCCCTCCAGGGGCAGGGGAAGCTGGTCCATGACGTGGATCATGACCCGCCGGCGCCTGCCTTGTCAGCACCGCCGCCCACTCGGCGCCCGCGGAGCGCGGGCCGCCGCGCGGCGAGGGCCGCGCGCCGCGGTCGGCACCGCGCACCAGGCGCGGGTTCCGGCGACGGGGTGGGCCACGGGTCGGACGCGCCGATCCGGGCCGGGACCGAGCGGGCGGGCCGGGACCGAGCGGGCGGGTCGGGGCCGAGCGGGCGGGGCGGGGCCGAAGCCGGGCGTACCCCCCGGCCGGCGTAGCGGCGCCCGCCGTGCGGAGCGCCGGCGCCACCGGGCCGGACACGGTGAGCGGACGCCGGAAGCGTGCGCGTGCCGACGACGTTCGCGTGCTGCCATGGCGGCCCCGGCCGGTCGGGTGCGGTGCGGGGCGGTGGGTCGGGGGGCGGACGCGTCGGCGTGCCGCGGGTGACTGACCCGGCGGGGCTCAGAGGAGGGCGAACTGGCCCTCCGGGCCCTCCTCGTGGTGGTCGAGGACGGAGGCCGGTCGGCGGGCCGTGCCCGGGACCGGCAGGACCCCCGCCGACCGCAGCTCGGCCGCGGTGACCGGGTCCGTGACGGTCAGCGCCTCCCGCCGGGGCCGCAGTTCGGCCAGCAGCGCCAGGACGGTGATCAGCTCCAGCAGTTCCGAGGTCCACGCCTGCGGCCAGGCCCCCGGGCGGATCGCCGCGAGCGTGCCCGCCTCGCCCTCCGCGGTCCGGGCCGCGAACCACTGCTCCAGGACCCGGACCGAGCCGGACTCGAAGTCCCAGGCCTGAGGAGGCACCGGCGCGATCCGCCCCTCGTCGAGGTGGAGGGCCTCCTCGTCGCGGTCGTAGTGGAGGGTGAGCGGGCGGGCCGGCAGCGGCGCGCGGACGTAGGGGCGCCGACCGCCGGGCAGCTTGGGCCGCTCGCCGTCGCGGAGCATCAGCCAGAGCATCCGGCGGCCCGCCTCCACGCCCTCCGCCCAGAGCCCCGCGTCCCCGGTGAGCGGGACGGCGAGACCGTCCGGCCCGGGACGCGCCGCCGCCAGGATCCAGGCGAGCACGTCCAGCGGGTCCGGGGCGCTCCCCAGGCGCGCGGCCAGATGCTCCGGCAGGCCGGGAGCCAGGTTGGGTTCCTCGCCGCCGGGGCGGCGGTAGAGGGGACGGACGCGGCCCGGCCGGAGCAGCGGCAGCAGGGACGTCGCCAGCAGCGGCGGCTCCGGGGCGCCCGCGGCGGCGGCCGTCTCCACCGTGAAGACCTGCCGGGCGTCCGCCACCCGCCACAACTCGGGGCGGGCCGCGTCGATCAGCCGGTGGTCGGGGATCAGCCACTGCTCGTCGAAGGGGGCCGCCAGCACCCGTACCGGCTCCGGGCACGGCCCCGAGGCGCGGACCAGCTTCTCCGTGCCGCCGGCCCCGCCCGGCAGCTGCCCGACCGCCGTGTGCGGTGTGCGCGCACGCGTCGGTTCGAACAACGCCTCGCGATCGGGGCCCTCGGCCTTGAGCAGCGCGTCCCAACGGGCCCTCAGACAGGCCGGGTCGGGGGCCGTCGGCCACCCCCGGCCGAGCCGCGGCGGTGCGACGGACCACGGCATGAGGTCCGCGAGCAGCGGAGCGTCGTCGAGCGTCACGCCGGGCATCGTACGACGGCGCAGGGACCCCGGGGGGCCGTGCCCGGGTGGCTCAGGTGGCATCCAGCGTCACCGTGAAGGAGAAGCGGTCGCCGCGGTAGTGGATGACCGCCACGTCCAGGGGGCGTCCCGCCGTGTCGTAGGTGATGCCCGTGTAGTGCAGGATCGGGCTGAGCAGGGGCACGTCGAGCAGGCGTGCCGTCTCGGGGTCGGCCAGCCGTGCCTCCACCGTGTCCGTGATCCGGCTGATGCCCGCGCCCACCACGTCCCGCAGCACCTTCGTCATGGGCCAGCGCGCCAGGTCGTCCGGTGATATGCGCGCGGCCAGCTCCGGGCGGACGTAGTTGCGGGCGTGGTTGGTCGGCTCACCGCTCTTCTCGTCGCTGCGCAGCCGGTGGTATGTCGCCACCTCCTCCAGATCCGGGAAGAACTCGGCGAGTTCGGCGGGTACGGGCGCCGCGCCGTGGTCCAGCAGCTCGGTCGCCATCCCCGACTGCTGGGCCACGATCGCGTCCACCGAGCCCAGCAGCCGGACCGGGGAACTCCGGGTGGCCGCGGGCTCGATGAACGTGCCGCGCCGCCGGTGACGGGTGATCAGCCCCTCGTCCTCCAGCTCCTTCAGCGCCTGCCGCATGGTCAGGACGCTCACCCCGTAGTGCCCCGCCAGTTGCTCCTCGGTGGGCAGCCGCAGCGGGTCACGGGGCGAGCGGCCGAGGATCGAGGCGCGCAGCGACTGCGACACCTGGTACCACAGCGGCAGCTTGCGGTTCAGGACGATCGAATCCGGAGCGAAGGAGGTCACGGGCCATCCGTACCTGGCGGGAATCGTCAGTGCAAGGGGCGGCGGAAGTGCCCCTCCAGCCCCTGCCAGACGTCGTCGTAGCGCTGTTGCAGGTGCTCGGCGCGCATCGCGTGCGGCGTGAGCGTCACCGGCGAGCGCGTCTCGAACATGAACGCCAGCCCGTCGTCGATCTTCTGCGGCTTCAGCTCGGCCGCGCTCGCCCGGTCGAAGGTCTCCCGGTCCGGGCCGTGCGCCGACATCATGTTGTGCAGCGATCCGCCGCCCGGCACGAAGCCCTCGGACTTGGCGTCGTACGCGCCCTCGATCAGGCCCATGTACTCGCTCATCACGTTCCGGTGGAAGTACGGCGGCCGGAAGGTGTCCTCGCCCACCAGCCAGCGCGGCGCGAAGACGACGAAGTCCACGCCCGCCAGGCCGGGTGTGTCGGAGGGCGAGGTCAGCACCGTGAAGATCGACGGGTCCGGGTGGTCGTAGGAGATCGTCCCGATCACGTTGAAGCGGCGCAGGTCGTAGACGTACGGCACATGGTTGCCGTGCCAGGCGACGACGTCGAGCGGGGAGTGGTCGTAGGTCGCCGTCCAGAGGTTGCCGCAGAACTTGTTCACCACCTCCACCGGGCCCTCGACGTCCTCGTAGGCGGCGACGGGCGCACGGAAGTCACGGGCGTTGGCCAGCCCGTTGGCGCCGATGGGGCCGAGGTCGGGCAGGCGGAAGGGGGCGCCGTAGTTCTCGCAGACGTATCCCCGGGCGGTCGGGCTCTGCCCGCCATCGGACTCAGTGTCCAGGAGCTCGACGCGGAAGCGCACCCCGCGCGGGATCAGCGCCGCATGGCCCGGCTCGGCGTGCAGCAGCCCGAACTCCGTGCGCAGCAGCAGCCCGCCGCGCTCCGGCACGATCAGCAGCTCGCCGTCCGCGTCGCTGAAGACGCGCTCCATCGAGCGGTTGGCGTGGTACAGGTGCACGGCCATGCCGGTGCGCTGGGTGGCGTCGCCGTTGCCGCCGAGGGTCCACAGGCCGGCCAGGAAGTCCGTGTCCGGCCCGGGCTCCGGCAGCGGGTTCCAGCGCAGCCGGTTGGGGTCGGGCACCGCCTGCGTGAAGGGCGCCGTGCGCAGCGAGCCGTTGCCGGTGCGGGTGAACGCGGGGTGCGCGGCGGAGGGGCGGATGCGGTACAGCCACGAGCGGCGGTTGTGCGTCCTCGGCTCGGTGAACGCCGTGCCGCTGAGCTGCTCCGCGTACAGCCCGAGGGGGGCGCGCTGCGGGGAGTTGCGGCCCTCGGGCAGGGCGCCGGGCACCGCCTCCGAGCTGTGCTCGTTGCCGAAGCCGTGGAGATAGGTCAGTCCTTCGGCGATCTTGCGTGCGTCCCCGCTGCTCATCGTCGCTCCCTTGCGCACAAGCTCTGATTCCTATGCATCACCGTAGGATTGCGTTTTCCCGTGCGCAAGAGGGCCTGAAGACCTCCTTCCGGGAGGGGCGAGAACCAGACCTGAGGGGGATCCGGCCGACGGAGGGCTGCTCTACGCTCCGCACCATGACGTCGTGGACGCGCCGGTCTCTCGCTGCGCTCGCGGTCTGTGTCCTGTTGCTCGCCGGGTCGGCGGGCTGCGGTGGGAACGGTGCGCGGGGGAGTGCACAGGGGGAATCGCCCACACCCGTGGGCAAACTCATCGACCACACGGACGAGGTGGGGCGGCCCTACCGTGAGGTGGACAGGAAGGCCGCGCCCGAGGTGGGCGTCGAGGTGCGGCCCGACGCGGGCGGCAGCTGGGACGTGCGGCTGACCGTCCGCCGCTTCCGCTTCTCGCCGGCCGGCACCGCGGCGCGGGCCACGGTCGGCCGGGGCGTGGCCCACGTGCTGGTGGACGGCCGGCTCGTCGGCCGTCTGCGCGCCCCCGAGTTCCGTCTCTCCGCCCGCCTGGTCCCGCACGGCACCCACCACGTCACCGCCCGGCTGTACGCCGACGACGGCACGGTATGGGCGGTCGGCGGCAAGCCGGTCCAGAGCACCGCCGACATAACGGCCTCACCCCCGACCCCCACGACACCGGCCCCAACACCAGCCCTGCCCGACGCCCCCTGCCCTTCCGGCCCGTCGAGCGCGGGGAGCGTGGCGGGCCGGGCGGGCAGTGTCGGCACGGCAGTTGCGGTGGGCCGGACAGGCAGTGTCGGCACGGCGAGCGTCGTGGGCCGCGCGGGCAGCACGGGCACGGCGGGCGTGGTGGGCCTGGCGGGCGGTGTCGGCACGGCGAGCGTCGTGGGCCGCGCGGGCAGCACGGGCACGGTGGGCGCGGTGGGCCTGGCGGGCGGTGTCGGTACGGCGAGTGTGGTGGGCCGCGCGGGCAGCACCGGCACGGCGGGTGACGGGCGTCCGGTGGGCGGCATCGGTACCGCGATCGTGGCGAGTGCGGCGGACGGGGCGGGCACCGCCTCCAACGCATCGGCGCCCGGCCTCCCCTGTCCGACCGGTACCGCGAGCGTGGCGAGGGCGGCGGGTCCGGTGGGCGCGGCCGGGATCGATCGCGCCGCCGACGGGGTTCGTGCCGTCGGCTCCGCCGTTCCGGCCGCGGTGAGCGACGCCACGGCCGCCACCGCGAGCCCCGGGAGCGGTGACATGAGGGGGTTGGCAGCTACTCGCTGGGGAGCGTGCACGGGGGTGGTTTAGCTCGATCGTGTGATGGTCGGCCTGCGGGCTTGCGGCGCCCTGGGCCGTACGGACTACGGTGATCAAGCGATCTGGGACGCCGGGTGCGGTGCCGGCGTGCGGGGCCCCGCTTCACCGGAGCGATGGTTCGGGGCCTCCCCGTCGCCTCTGGCCGTACGCACATGGCCAGGTCGTGAGGGAGCCGGCCTCTCGGGATCGGACCACGGACAGGATCCGTGTCGCCACCCCGGGGTCGAGTACGCCGGGGACCTGGGGGTACCTCCCACGCCGTTCAGGCAGTGGGGGAGCGCCCAAGACCGTTCGGGGCGTGCGGCTGAGCGGGCTCACTCCTGCTCAGTCCACAGGAACGGTCCGCGGTCACCACCACGACCGCCGCCGACGCGCTCTCCGGCACCCGCGGGGTCACCACCACGGCGCCCCGCGCGCTGGGTGGCGGGTGCGCGTCGGACGGCCCCGGTGCCCGGGTGGCGGCATCGGGATGCGCCGGACGGGCTCGGGGCCCGGTGGGGGAGGGCGCGCTTCACCGGATCGGCGTGGAGCGGCATCATGACGTCCGTGCACCACGCGACCTCGCTCCGCCGCGCACCCGTGCAGCGGCGCAGCGCCGAACGGCTGACCAGGATCCTCGACGCCTGCGCCGATCTCCTCGACGAGGTCGGCTACGACGCCCTGAGTACGCGTGCCGTCGCCCTGCGCGCCGGCGTGCCCATCGGCTCCGTCTACCGCTTCTTCGGCAACAAGCGCGCGATGGCCGACGCGCTTGCCCAGCGCAACCTCGAGCGGTACACCGAGCGCGTCAAGGAGCGTCTGAAGCAGCGCCTGGAGGAGAGGGCCACCGGGACGGCCGAGGGACCGGCGGCAGGGTCGGCCGACGACTCCGCCGGCGGCGGCTGGCGCGTGGCCATGGACGCCGTGCTCGACGAGTACCTGGAGATGAAGCGGACCGCCCCCGGCTTCTCCCTCGTCGACTTCGGCAACCAGATTCCCCTCGGCGCCCGCCACGCGGGGCCCAACCACCGCGTCGCCGACCGCCTCATCCACCTGCTCTCCGGCCACCTGCGCCGCGAACCGGACGACGACCTGCGCCGCGTCTTCCTGGTGGCCGTCGAAACCGCCGACACCCTCGTCCAACTCGCCTTCCGCGTCGATCCGCAGGGCGACGAGAAGATCATCGAGGAGGCACGGGAGCTGCTGCGGGCGTACCTGGGCCGTGTGCTGGACTGAAATCCGGGGCTCCCCAGCGGGCATACCGCTCGGTATGCTCGCCTCGTTCGTGCGTCATGCGCCATGCGTCGTACGGCGCCGTCGCCGCGACCCACCGCAACCCCGGGAGGACCCGTGTCCCGCACCGCCCTGCGAATCTGTCCCCTGTGCGAGGCCACCTGCGGGCTGACGCTCACCATCGACGGCAGTCGCGTCACGGGCGCCCGGGGCGACCGGGAGGACGTGTTCAGCAAGGGGTTCATCTGCCCGAAGGGGGCCTCGTTCGGGGCCGTCGACGGCGACCCGGACCGGCTGCGCACCCCGCTCGTGCGAAGGGACGGCGTGCTGCGCGAGGCCACCTGGGAGGAGGCGTTCGACGCGGTGGCGGCGGGGATCCGGCCGGTCGTCGAGCGGTACGGGCCGCACGCCGTCGGCGTGGTCCTCGGCAACCCCAACGTGCACACCGTGGCCGGCGCCCTCTACCCGCCGGTGCTGCTCGCCGCCCTCGGCACCCGCAGCCTGTTCACCGCCTCCACACTGGACCAGATGCCCAAGCACGTCTCCAGCGGACTCCTCTACGGCGACGCGAACGCCATCCCCGTCCCGGACCTCGACACGACCGACCACCTGCTCCTGATCGGCGCCAACCCGCTGGAGTCCAACGGCAGTCTGTGCACCGCCCCCGACTTCCCGGGCAAGCTCAAGGCGCTCAGGGCCCGGGGCGGCACCCTCACCGTCGTCGACCCGCGCCGCACCCGCACCGCCGCGCTCGCCGACCGGCACGTGGCGATCCGCCCCGGCACCGACGCCCTGCTGCTCGCGGCCATGGCCCACGTCCTCTTCGAGGAGGGCCTGACCGACCTCGCGCACCTCACCCCGCACGTCCAGGGCGTCGAGGAACTGCGGGAGGCCGTGAAGGACTTCACGCCCGAGGCCGTGTCCGCCGCGTGCGACGTGGACGCCGCCGTGATCCGCACCCTGGCCCGCGACCTCGCCGCCGCCCCCACCGCAGCCGTCTACGGCCGCATCGGCACCTGCACCGTCCCGCACGGCACCTTGGCCAGCTGGCTCGTCGACGTCCTCACCGTCCTCACCGGCAACCTGGACCGGCCCGGCGGCGCCCTCTTCCCGCAGGCCGCCACCGACCGGACGCCCCGGCCCGCCGGACCCGGCCGCGGCTTCGCGCTCGGCCGCTGGCACTCCCGGGTGAGCGAACACCCCGAGGCGAAGGGGGAACTGCCGATCTCCGCGCTCGCCGAGGAGATCGACACGGCGACGCCGCAGGGCGAGCCGATCCGGGCCCTGATCGCCGTCGCCGCCAACCCGGTGCTGTCCGCCCCGGACGGCGACCGCCTCGACAAGGCGCTGGCCTCGCTGGACTTCATGGTCAGCGTCGACCCGTACCTCAACGAGACCTCGCGCCACGCCCACGTCGTGCTGCCGCCGCCCCCGCCCGCGCAGAGCCCGCACCACGATTTCGCCTTCAACACGCTCGCCGTGCGCAACCAGGTCCGCTACACCCGCCCCGCCGTCCCCCTGGAACCCGGCAGGATGGCCGAGACCGAGATCCTCGCCCGGCTGACCCTGGCCGCCACCGGCATGCACGGCACCGATCCCGCCGCCGTCGACGAGATGGTGATCGGGCAGACGCTGGCCAAGGCGGTCAAGGAGCCGCACTCGCCCGTGAACGGCCGCGACCCGCGCGAACTCGCCGGGCAGCTCACCGGCGAGACCGGCCCGGAACGGCGCCTGGACATGATGCTGCGCCTCGGTCCCTACGGCGACGGCTTCGGTGTACGGCCCGACGGGCTGAGCCTGGAGAAACTGCTCGCCCACCCGCACGGCATCGACCTCGGTCCGCTGCGGCCCCGGCTGCCCCAGCCGCTGAAGACCGTCTCCGGCAAGGTCGAGCTGCTGCCGCCGCCCATCGCCGACGATCTGCCGCGGCTGCGCGCGGCCCTGCGCGAGCGCCCGGCCGCCGGGCTGGTCCTGGTGGGCCGCCGTCATCTGCGCTCCAACAACAGCTGGATGCACAACGTGCCCGCGCTGACCGGCGGTTCGAACCGCTGCACCCTGCACATCCACCCCGAGGACGCCGAACGGCTCGGCGTGACCGACGGGGCGCCCGTGCGGGTGAAGGGCGCCGGGGGAGAGGTGACCGCCCCGGCGGAGGTCACGGACGCCGTACGGCCGGGAGTGGTGAGCCTGCCGCACGGCTGGGGTCACGACCGCCCCGGAACCCGGCTGGCGCACGCCGCCACGGTCCCCGGCGTCAACGTCAACCAGCTGCTGGACGGCAGCATGCTGGACCCGCTCAGCGGCAACGCCGTCCTGAACGGAGTGCCCGTCGGAGTCACCGCGACAGCGTGACAGTCCTCGGTCTCCTCCGTCCGGGGCGCGCCGGGCGGTGACCAGCGGCCCGCGCCCTGGACGGCGGCGCGCGACTGCGCCGGACGAGGGACACCTGACGGCGCGTCGGGCGGGGGTGCGGTGCTCGTGGGAGAGGGCGTGAAAGAGAGTCAGATGAAAGTGCGATTTGTATGAAAATCGTCTGACTCGGAGGAACGCGCATGCCCACTCTGACACTCCGACGCACCCTCGGCTCCCGCGTCGGCGCCGCCGCGGCCGTGACGGCCCTGACGCTGGCAGGTGCCCCGTGGCTGGCGGCGCCGTCCGCCGTGGCGCAGACCAACGGCGACATCAGGATCCACCGGCTGGGTGTCCCCTTCGGCGTCCCGAAGGACGACCCTGTGGTCTGCCGGTTCTATCTGGACGCCACCAACTTCGGTACCGACACGAGTATCGCGTACCGGATCGAGCCGCAGCCCCCGCTGCCCACGGGGGACGGCTACGACGGCTCCATCACGCTCGCGGGCGGTGTCGGCCAGACCGAGCCGCTGGGACTGGCCAATGGACAGTACCGGCTGAGATTCCCCGCCGGCCCGACGCAGGCGGTGCCCGCCCCCACGGACAAGATCTTCCGCGTCAGCTGCCACGAGGACAACCGCCACGACGGCGGACACGGGCCGAACCAGATCGACGACCCGGGCCGCGACGACCAGCGCGGTGAGCACGGTGGGGCGGGAATCGACCGCGACGACCCGCCGCGTCCGAAGGGCGGCGTGCACGCGGGCGGCGGCGGCCTGGTCGACACGGCCCAGGCCTTCTCCCCGGTGGCCGGGGCCGCGGCCGTCGGGCTGGTCGTGGTCAGCGGGGTCGCGTACGTCCGGCTGATCCGCCGGCGCCCCCATGGTGCCGCGTAGGCGCAGACGCAGGCCCTGGTACCGGACCCGCGCCTACCGTCTCGCCCGCACGGCCGTGCTCGCGGCCGTCCTGGTCACGGCGGGGGTCCGGTGCGAGGGACACCACGGGCACCCCGTGGCGGACAGGGCCACCGGCGCCCGGGCGTCGGCCGGCTCGGCCGGCGGTGAGGCGGCCGGTGATGCGGCCGGTGAGGCGGATGGCGAGACGGCCGGCAGTGGCTCCGGCGACGGCCCGGACGACCAGGGTTCCCGTGGCGGCCCGGACGGCGACGGCGCAGACGGCGCGAAGTCCCCCGCGCCCCCGCCCACGCCGTTGCCCCGCTCCCGCGCGACCTCCCTGCGCATCCCCTCGCTCGGGATCGACGCGCCCGTCGTCGGCATCGGCCTGGGCGCCGACCGGCAGCTTCGGACGCCGCCGGTCGACAAGCCGAAGCTCGTCGGCTGGTACGAGGACGGTCCCGCACCGGGGGAGTCCGGCACCGCGATCGCGGTCGGGCACCGCGACACGAGGACGGGCGCCGCCGTCTTCGCCGCGCTCGGCCAGGTCGAGCGGGGCCGCCACATCGAGGTCCGGCGCGCGGACGGCCGTACCGCCGTCTACACCGTCGACAAGGTGCGGATCTTCGACAAGGACCGCTTTCCCGACAAAGAGGTGTACGGCACCGCCCGCCGCCCGGAGTTGCACGTCATCACCTGTGGCGGCCTCTACACCCGTCGCACCGGCTACTCCAGCAACGTGGTGGTCTTCGCGCATCTGACGTCGACGAAGTGAGGCGGGCGGGGTCGTGGCGGCGGCCCGGCCATGGGGGCGGCGGCTCCGAACCGGCCGCCCGCCAGTGAATGTGACCGTCCGCTTTCTCGCCCGCCGGACGAAAATATTCGAAGGTGTCGGACGTCTTCCCCCGGGTGCCTACATTCCGTTAGCTTCCGTGACTCAGACGCCCCGTACGACCCGCACGAGGTGTTCCACACGCGCAGTACCAGCGCTCCGGTGAGTCCCCGAAGGCATCACATGACACGCGCCATCTCTCTGCACGACGTGAGCAAGACGTACTCCAGCAAGGGCACCCGTGTGGTGGACCGGCTCTCGCTCGACATAGCGCCCGGCGAGTTCCTGGTGCTGCTGGGGCCCTCCGGCTGCGGCAAGTCGACCGTCCTGCGGATGATCGCGGGTCTGGAGGAGATCACCGAGGGGCAGCTGCTGCTCGACGGCGAGTACGCCAACGACCTGCCGCCCGCCGGCCGGGACATGGCGATGGTCTTCCAGAACTTCGCGCTCTACCCGAACATGACCAGCCGCGACAACATCGGCTTCCCGCTGCGCATCGAGTCCCCCGGTGTCGACCCCGGCGGCCGGGTGGACGCCACCGCCCGGATGCTGGGCATCGAGGACCTCCTCGACCGCTTTCCCGGCCAGCTCTCCGGCGGCGAACGCCAGCGCGTCGCCATGGGCCGGGCGATCGCCCGCCACCCCTCCGCCTTCCTGATGGACGAGCCGCTGTCCAACCTCGACGCCAAGCTCCGCAACCATCTGCGCGCCGAGATATCCCAGCTCACCAGGGAACTGGGCGTCACCACGGTCTACGTCACCCACGACCAGTCCGAGGCCATGTCCCTGGGCGACCGGGTCGCCGTCCTGCGCGGCGGCGTCCTGCAGCAGGTCGGCACCCCGCGCACGGTCTACGCGCTGCCCCGCAACGTCTTCGTCGCCGCCTTCATCGGCACCCCGCGCATCAACCTGCTGCGCGGCCTGGTCCGCGCCCCGCTCGGCGGGGCCATGACCATCAGCCTCGGCAAGCAGTTCCTGCGCCTGCCCGAACCCCTGTCCCTGGACCACCAGATGCTGCGCGTGCAGCAGGGCCGCGAGGTGATCGTGGGCCTGCGCTCGGAGGCCGTACGGATCGCCAAGCCCGCCGCCGCCCGGTCCGGCGAGGTGCCGATCACCGGACTGGTGGAGCACCTGGAGTTCCAGGGCCACGAGGTCCTCGTCCACTTCAACACCGGTTCCCAGCCCGCCGTCGTACCGGACCTGGAGGCCCCGCGCCCCGCCGGCCGCCCGGACCGGCGCCGCCGCCGCGACGGCACGGTCCTGGACCGCCTGCGTGAACGGGCCGGCGCCCTGCGCGCCGGCTCCGTGGGCGTGCTCGAGCGCCCCACCGGGACCACCGCTGTACTACCGGAACTCGCCTCCGCCACCGAGCCGCGCCTGCCCGGCGACCTGGTGGTCCGCACCACCCCCGACATCCAGCTCCGCCACGGCATGCAGGTCCCCCTCCTCGTCGACCTCGCCCACCTGTTCGTCTTCGACCAGCACGGCGATCGCATCTGCCCGGCCCCCGACCACGTCCCCGACCTGGAGGAGTGAGCCGGGGCGGGGCGGGGCGGGTCGGCGGTACGGCTGTCGGCGGGCAGTGACCTCCCAGCGGCCTCCGTGCGGGCCGGGGTGTCTGGTGCGGGCCGGGGTGTCTGGTGCGAAAAAACTATCGGCGCTAGTTTATGTGGCTGTCGGTAGGTTGTGACGCGCGACGACGCGCCCCCGGACCACACGCCCGTGGCCCCCGGGGACGCGGAGGACGCCCCGCACCGGAGGAGCACCAGCACGATGAAGGCACACGACGGCATGTACATCGGCGGCGCCTGGCGCCCCGCCGCGGGCCCGGACGTCATCGAGGTGGTGAACCCGGCCGACGAACAGGTCATCGCCACCGTCCCGGCCGGCACCGCCGAGGACGTCGACACGGCGGTGCGCGCCGCCCGCGCCGCCTTCCCCGCCTGGGCCGCCATCCCGCCCGCCGAGCGGGCCGCCCGCCTGGCCGCCCTCCGGGACGTGCTGGTGGCCCGCAAGGAAGAGATCGCCGAGACGGTCACCGTCGAACTGGGCTCCCCGCTCGCCTTCTCGCAGACCGTGCACGCGGGCGTGCCCATCGCGGTCGCCGGCTCCTACGCCGACCTGGCGGCGACGTACGCCTTCGAGGAGCGGGTCGGCAACTCCACGGTCCTGCACGAGCCGGTCGGCGTGGTCGGTGCCATCACCCCCTGGAACTACCCCCTGCACCAGATCGTCGCCAAGGTCGCCCCGGCGCTCGCCGCGGGCTGCACCGTCGTCCTCAAGCCCGCCGAGGACACCCCGCTCACCGCCCAGCTCTTCGCCGAGGCGGTGCACGAGGCCGGGATCCCGGACGGTGTCTTCAACCTGGTCACCGGACTCGGCCCGGTCGCCGGACAGGCGCTCGCCGAGCACCCGGACGTCGACCTGGTCTCCTTCACCGGCTCCACCGCCGTGGGCAAGCGGATCGGTGCCGTCGCGGGCGCCGCCGTCAAGCGGGTCGCCCTGGAACTCGGCGGCAAGTCGGCGAACGTCATCCTGCCCAGCGCCGACCTCGCCAAGGCGGTGAACGTCGGCGTCGCCAACGTCATGTCCAACTCCGGTCAGACGTGCAGCGCCTGGACCCGCATGCTGGTCCACCGCGACCAGTACGACGAGGCCGTCCAGCTGGCCGCGGCGGCCGCCGCCAAGTACGGCGAGCGGATCGGCCCGGTGGTCAACGCCAGGCAGCGGGCGCGTGTGTGCGGCTACATCGAGAAGGGCGTCGCCGAGGGGGCGCGGCTGGTCGCGGGCGGCCCCGGATCCCCGCGCGAGCAGGGCTACTTCGTCAGCCCCACCGTCCTCGCCGACGTCACCCCCGACATGACCGTCGCCCAGGAGGAGATCTTCGGTCCCGTCCTGTGCGTCCTGCCCTACGAGGACGAGGAGGACGCCCTGCGCATCGCCAACGGCACGGTCTACGGGCTCGCCGGCGCCGTCTGGGCGGGCGACGAGGCGGAGGCGGTGGCCTTCGCCCGCCGGATGGACACCGGTCAGGTCGACATCAACGGCGGCCGGTTCAACCCTCTCGCCCCCTTCGGCGGCTACAAGCAGTCCGGCGTCGGCCGTGAACTCGGCACGCACGGGCTCACCGAGTACCTGCAGACCAAGTCCCTCCAGTTCTAAGGGAGTCACGAGCCATGGCCGTACGTGCCGCCGTCCTGCCCGCCGTGGGCGCCCCGCTGGAGATCACCGGGATCGAGCTGCCCGAACCCGGCCCCGGCCAGGTCCGGGTGCGCCTCGCCGCCGCCGGGGTCTGCCACTCCGACCTGTCGCTGACCAACGGCACCATGCGGGTGCCCGTCCCGGCCGTCCTGGGTCACGAGGGCGCCGGGACCGTCGTCGCCGTCGGGGAAGGCGTCACCCACGTCTCGCCCGGCGACGCCGTCGTCCTCAACTGGGCGCCCTCCTGCGGCAGCTGCCACGCCTGCTCGCTCGGCGAGGTCTGGCTGTGCGCCAACGCCCTGAACGGCGCCGCCGCCGTCCACGCCCGCACCACCGACGGAGCCGACCTCCACCCCGGCCTGAACGTCGCCGCCTTCGCCGAGGAGACGGTCGTCGCCGCCCCCTGCGTCCTGCCTCTCCCGGACGGCGTCCCGCTCACCGACGCCGCCCTCCTCGGCTGCGCCGTCCTCACCGGCTACGGAGCCGTCCACCACTCGGCGCGGGTCCGGCGGGGGGAGACGGTGGCGGTGTTCGGCGTCGGCGGAGTGGGCCTGGCCACCCTCCAGGCGGCGAGGATCGCGGGCGCCGCGAAGATCGTGGCCGTCGACGTCTCCCCGGAGAAGGAGGAACTCGCGCGCCGGGCGGGGGCCACCGACTACGTGGTCGCCTCCGAGAACACCCCCCGCGAGATCCGCGCCCTCACCGGCAGGCAGGGCGTCGACGTCTCCGTGGAGTGCGTGGGCCGCGCGGTCAGCATCCGCGCCGCCTGGGAGTCCACCCGCCGCGGCGGCCGTACGACGGTCGTGGGCATCGGCGGCAAGGAGGAGCAGGTCGCCTTCAACGCCCTGGAGATCTTCCACTGGGGCCGCACCCTCTCCGGCTGCGTCTACGGCAACTCCGACCCGGCCGAGGACCTGCCCGTGCTCGCCGAGCACGTCCGCGCCGGACGCCTGGACCTGGGCGCGCTGGTGACGGATCGGATCGCCCTGGACGGCATCCCGGCGGCCTTCGAGAACATGACGGCCGGGAAGGGCGGCCGGGCGCTGGTGGTCTTCTAGTGCAGTCGGGCCTCCGCTGGCTACCAGATCGCCGCGGTCTTCAGCGGCGGTCTCGTGTCCCTCCTGATGGTGCCGCTGGTCAATGGCCCGGGACTGAAGTCCCGGGCCCGCGCAACGGGGCATCACTGGCGGTGATGTCGCGTTTGCGTCCAGCCCTGCCCGCTGGCGCGGTGGTGGGGCAGGGGCGCGGGCAGGGCTCGCTCACGCTGAACCCTCAGGTCCGCTCGGGCCGCGGCTCCGGAACCGTCTCCGGGACCGCGGCGCCGGGCGCCGCCGCCCCGGTTCCCGACCCGGCCCGCGTCCGGGCCCGCGATCTCGACACCGCCACGCCGGCCAGGCACAGCACGCCGCCCGCCAGCGTCAGCAGCCCCGGCACCTCGCCCAGCGCCAGCCACGACATCAGCACGACCAGCGCGGGCACGGCGTACGTCGTCGCGCCCATCCGGCTCGCGGTGGTGCGGGCCAGGGCGTACGCCCACGTGGTGAAGGCGAGCGCGGTCGGGAACACGCCGAGATAGACCATGTTCAGCGTCGCCGACAGCGGGGCGTCGGCGGCCTCGTGGACCAACTGCCCGGCGAACGGCAGACAGGCCACCGCCCCGACCAGGCAGCCGAACGTCGTCACCTGCAACGCGCTCGCCCGGCCCAGCGCGGGCTTCTGCGCCACGACCCCGGAGGCGTACGCCACGGCGGCGAGCAGGCAGAGCGCCACCCCGAGCACGGAGGAACCGCCCTCGCCGGACATCGACAGGCCCACGGTCACCGCGCCCGCGAACGACACCGCCATGCCCGCCAGCAGCCGCGGCGGCATCGGATCGCCCAGCAGCCGCGCCCCCAGCAGGGCGATGAGCAGCGGGCCGACGTTCACGAGCAGGGCGGCGGTCCCGGCGTCCACCTGCTGCTCGCCCCAGTTCAGGGCGACCATGTAGAAGCCGAACCACAGCAGCCCGGATATCGCGATCCCGCGCCAGGCCGCCCGCGGCGGCCACCCCTCCCGCCGTACCAGACAGATCGCGCCGAGCGCCACGGCCCCGGCCAGCAGCCGCCCCAGCGCCAGCGCGCCCGGCGAGTACGCGGCGCCCGCACTGCGGATGGACACGAAGGCGGAGGCCCACAACACCACGGTCACCGTGGCGGCAGCAGTGGCGAGTCGGGACTGGGGAACGTTCATCATGCCTCCCGAGGCTAGGCGGGGCAGAGACAAAGAGCTCGCGGATTTCGGACACGAAGCCCTGCGGTCCCCGGCACGCCTGAACCGGCCGGACGGTGGACCGTCCAGCACCGGCGTACCTGCGCACCGGGCAGCCTGTCGGCTCCGGCGGGCACGACGGGGTCGCGTGGAGTGCGAACGGCCCGGCGGACCTGTCGGACCGGGGGACCGGGCGGGCGGAGGACCTGGTGGGGCCGGGTGGCCCGGCGGACCGGAGCCCCGGCGGGATCGGGCGGAGTAGGGGACGGCGCGGTGGATTCCGCGGGGCCGGTCTGCTCGGTGGACCGGGCCGGCCAGGGGTTCGGGCGGCTCGGTGGGACCGGCGGACCGCTTGGAGGGACGGGGACGGACGGGAGCGGGCCGAGCCGGAGGGAGCCGGAGCGGTGCGAGTTCAGCGCAGGGCCGATGCCTCGATGCCCAGTAGGTCGGAGAGGGCGCGTTCGCCGGTCGGTGTGACCTTGACGGCACGCTCCGAGCCGATGCGTACGCACCAGCCGGTGTCCAGGACGTGCCGGCACAGGGCCGCACCCGCGACGCCCGCCAGGTGCGGGCGGCGTTCCGTCCAGTCGAGGCAGGCGCGGGCGAGCGGACGGCGGCCCCCGCGGTCGAGGCCGATGCCGGCGGAGTCGAACCAGAACAGCCCCGCCTCCGTGAGCGCGAACCCCGTGTCCTGCCGCAGCAGTCCGCGCACGGTCAGCGCATCGGTCACCGCGATGCCCAGCCGCCCCGCGAGATGGTCGTAGCACGTGCGGCCCCGGGCCATCGCCGACCCGGCGCTCGACTCCCGCAGCGAGCGGGGGCGGCGCGGAGCCCCCGGGGAGACCTGGGCGGCCAGGTCCTCCACCAGCTGGGCCACCCGGGCGTCGGCCAGCCGCACATACCGGTGCCGGCCCTGGCGCTCCTCGCTGAGCAGGCCGCCCGCGACGAGCTTGCCCAGGTGTTCGCTGAGGGTCGACGCGGCCACGCCCGCGTGCCGGGCCAGCTCGCCCGCGGTCCAGGCCCGCCCGTCGAGCAGCGCCAGCAGACAGGCCGCCCGGGTCTCGTCGGCGATCAGCCCGGCGAGCGCCGCCAGGCCGGGCGCCTGGGGGTCGTGGGTACGGTCCCTGGTGGTCATGCGTCCAGCATGCGGCACGGACGGTTCGGCGGTTGCCGAACTGTGCCGCCACCGTGTGGCTACGTCGCCTGCGCGGTCCGCCCGACCTGCTCGTACTGCTGTGCCAGGCCGTCCAGCAGGGCGGTGAGCCCCGTCTCGAAGGCCCGCTCGTCGATCTTCTCCTGCTGGTCGGCCAGCAGGTGGGCCTGGCCGAGGTGCGGATAGTCGGCGGGGTCGTAGGCGCCGGCGTCGCCCACGAAGCCCCCGGCGAAGGAGCCGAGCGCGGAGCCCATGACGAAGTACCGCATCAGCGCGCCGATGGAGGTGGCCTGGGCCGGCGGCCATCCCGCGCCGACCATCGCGCCGTAGACCGCGTCGGCCAGCCGCAGTGCGGCGGGGCGTCGGCCGGGGCCGCGGGCCAGGACGGGGACGATGTTCGGATGGTCGCGCAGGGCGGCCCGGTAGGAGACGGCCCAGTCGTGCAGCGCGCTCCGCCAGTCACGGCCGTCCTCGAACATCGACAGGTCGACCTGGGCGCTCACCGAGTCCGCGACCGCCTCCAGGATCTCGTCCTTGGTGCGGAAGTGGTTGTAGAGCGAGGGTCCGCTGACGCCGAGTTCGGCGGCGAGCCGGCGCGTGGAGACGGCCGCCAGGCCCTCACCGTCCACGAGGTCCCGTGCCGTCGCGACGATGCGGTCGGTGCTGAGGAGGGGCTTGCGTGGTCGGGCCATGGCGCACATAGTAGGGCTGCGGCATTAAACTAGCAGTGCTAATTTAAATGTACGGCTTTCAAGATCTGTCATCTGGCGTCCATCCGGCGTCCGTCTGGCGTCGTCCGACGTCGTCTGTGGGGTGATCTCGTGGTGAACCTGGAGCTCAGCGAGGAGCAGACCGCGATCCGGCGGCTCGCCCGGGACTTCGTGGAGCGCGAGATCGCACCCGACGTGGTCGCCTGGGACCGCGCCGAGGAAGTGGACCGCGCCATCGTGAAGAAGCTCGGCGAGATCGGCTTCCTGGGCCTGACCATCGACGAGGAGTACGGCGGCTCGGGCGGGGACCATCTGGCGTACTGCCTGGTCACCGAGGAGCTGGGCCGAGGCGACTCCTCCGTGCGCGGCATCGTGTCCGTCTCGCTCGGCCTGGTCGCCAAGACGATCGCCGCCTGGGGGAGCGAGGAGCAGAAGCGGCGCTGGCTGCCGGGCCTGACCTCCGGCGAGTACGTCGGCTGCTTCGGCCTCACCGAGCCCGGCACCGGCTCCGACGCGGGCAACCTGACCACCCGGGCGGTGCGCGACGGCGACGACTACGTCATCAACGGCACCAAGATGTTCATCACCAACGGAACCTGGGCCGATGTCGTGCTGCTCTTCGCCCGCTCCACCGACGCCCCCGGCCACAAGGGCGTGACCGCCTTCCTCGTCCCCACCGACACTCCCGGCCTGACCCGCCGCACCATCCACGGCAAGCTGGGCCTGCGCGGCCAGGCGACCGCCGAGCTGGTGCTCGAGGACGTGCGCGTCCCCGCCTCCGCGATGCTGGCACCCGAGGGCAAGGGCTTCTCGGTCGCCATGTCCGCCCTCGCCAAGGGCCGGATGTCGGTGGCCGCCGGCTGCGTCGGCATAGCCCAGGCCGCGCTGGAGGCGGCCGTCAGGTACGCGGGCGAACGCGAGCAGTTCGGCAGGACCATCGCCCACCACCAGCTCGTCCAGGAGCTGATCAGCGACATCGCCGTGGACGTCGACGCGGCCCGCCTGCTGACCTGGCGGGTCGCCGATCTGATCGACCGAGGGCAGCCGTTCGCCGTGGAGTCCTCCAAGGCCAAGCTGTTCGCCTCCGAGGCCGCCGTACGGGCCGCCAACAACGCCCTCCAGGTCTTCGGCGGCTACGGCTACATCGACGAGTACCCGGCGGGCAAGCTGCTGCGCGACGCCCGTGTGATGACCCTCTACGAGGGCACCAGCCAGATCCAGAAGCTGGTCATCGGCCGGGCGCTGACGGGCGTTTCGGCGTTCTGAGTATGTTCTGAGTATCTCGGCGGATGTGGCGCAGGCCACGTTCGCCGATGCTCTCTGCCATGAGTGACACACCCGTCAAGCAGCAGAACACGGTCGCCTTCTACGGCCAGGCCGTCGCGTCCTTCGCCGTCGCCATGTCGGCCACCGCCGTCGGCATCTACCAGCTGAACACCGACGCCTGGGTGCGGGCCTTCCTCGCCATCGCTGTCCTCTACCTGGTCACCTCCGCCTTCACCCTCGCCAAGGTGATCCGGGACCGGCAGGAGGCCGGGCAGATCGTCAGCCGGGTCGACCAGGCCCGCCTGGAGAAGCTGCTCGCCGAGCACGACCCCTTCGAGAAGCTGTGAACCCCCGCCGCAGGCCGCACTAAGCGCCCGCTCACCGTCGGCGGTATGGTGGTGCTCCTGTCACCGAGAGGGGCGAGCGAGCGATGAGTACGGCGGAGGAGACGACCGGCGGCGAAGCGGAGCCGTGGGACGAGGTCAGCCCTGACGCGGCCCGGCGGCTGCTGGTCGCCGCCGTGGAGGCCTTCGCCGAGCGCGGCTACCACGCGACGACGACCCGCGACATCGCCGGACGGGCCGGCATGAGCCCGGCCGCGCTCTACATCCACTACAAGACCAAGGAGGAGCTGCTTCACCGGATCAGCCGGATCGGCCACGACAAGGCCCTCGACATCCTGCGCACGGCGGCACAGCGCGAGGGCAGCGCCAAGGAGCGGCTGGCCGACGCCGTCAGCTCCTTCGTCCGCTGGCACGCCGGGCGGCGCACCACCGCGCGGATCGTGCAGTACGAACTCGACGCGCTCGGCCCCGACGCCCGCGCCGAGATCGTCGCCCTGCGCCGCCAGGTCGACGCCGAGGTGCGCGGGATCATCGAGGACGGTGTGTCCGCGGGCGAGTTCGACGTGCTCGACGTGCAGGGCACGACCCTCGCCGTGCTGTCGCTGTGCATCGACGTGGCCCGCTGGTTCAGCGTGAACGGCCCCCGCACCCCCGAGGAGGTCGGCGCGCTCTACGCCGACCTCGTACTGCGCATGGTGGGGGCGAAATAGCCCTGTGGACGGGGCACAAGGCGTAGCCCCGCGGACAGGGCGAAGGGCGTGGTCCTACAGGTAGTACCGGGACACCGACTCCGCCACGCACACCGGCTTGTCCCCGCCCTCGCGCTCCACGGTGAACGCGACGGTCACCTGCACCCCGCCCGCCACGTCGTCCACGCCGGAGATCGTCGCGGTGGCGCGCAGCCGTGAGCCGACCGGGACGGGGGCGGGGAAGCGCACCTTGTTGGTGCCGTAGTTGACGCCCATCCTCACGCCCTCGACCGCGATCAGCTGCGGCCCGAACAGGGGGAGCAGCGACAGGGTCAGATAACCGTGGGCGATGGTGGTGCCGAACGGGCCGGCCGCGGCCTTCTCCGGGTCCACGTGGATCCACTGGTGGTCGCCGGTCGCCTCGGCGAACAGGTCGATCCGCTTCTGGTCGATCTCCAGCCAGTCGGTGTACCCCAGCTGCTCGCCCACCGCCGCCTTCAGGTCGTCGGCGGAGGTGAAGATCCTCGGCTCTGCCATGTCCCGGCCTCTCGCGTCGCACATCATGTCTAAGCAACTGCTTAGCATGCTCGGGTCGGCGGCCCATGTCAACGGAGAACGGGGAGCGACACGGTGGGTAGGCTCTGAGGGGTGCCCCAGATTCCCGAGAAGATCCACGAGCTGACCGTCGGGCAGGTGTCCGCGCGCAGCGGCGCCGCGGTCTCGGCCCTGCACTTCTACGAGTCCAAGGGCCTTATCAGGAGCCGCCGCACCGCCGGCAATCAGCGCCGCTACACCCGTGACACCCTGCGCCGGGTCGCCTTCGTCCGGGCGGCGCAACGCGTCGGCATCCCGCTGGCCACGATCCGCGAGGCGCTCGCCGAACTCCCCGAGGAACGCACTCCCACCCGGGAGGACTGGGCCCGCCTGTCCGAGGCCTGGCGCACCGAGCTCGACGAGCGCATCAAGCAGCTCAACCGGCTGCGCGACCACCTCACCGACTGCATCGGCTGCGGCTGCCTGTCCCTGGACACCTGCGTGCTCTCCAACCCCGACGACGCGATCGGCCAACGCCAGGTGGGCTCCCGCCTGATGGTGGAACGAAACCGGCAGCCGTAGCCGGCGGTGCGCTTACCTACCGTGCGGGCGCCGCTGCGCCCACAGGTGCCGCCGTGGGGGGGTACCTCCCAGGCGTCAGGCACTGGGGGAGGCACGACTGCCCGCAGCTATGACGATCGCCTCCGCCGCCCCGCCCCGTACCGCACCAATCCCTCACTCACCAACTGAGCATTGGACCGAGCCCGTTCCCCGTCCGGCAGGACCAACGTGTCCTCCAGACCGGTCCGCGCGGCCAGCCCCAACCGCCCGGCCACCCGCAGCACCGACCACGCGCCGCCTTCCTCGCCGTGCAGCAGCACGGGCCGCCCGTGCGCGTCACCCAGCTCGGCGAGCAGCGCCCGGGCGGACTCCGCAGCCGTCTCCGGGGCCGGGTCCGTCACCTCCGCCAGTACGCGCAGCACGCCAGGCGCCAGCGGCGAGGCCGCGAACCGGGCCGCGCCGTCCGTGCCGGACCAGATGCCCGCCTCCACGCCGACGCCGCGCGCGAGCAGCGCCGCGGCCAGCTCCTCCGCGCCCGGCTCGTGCCAGTTGACCGAGGCGACATCGGGCAGCACCGTCCAGTCGCGCACGCGCGCCGGTCGGGCCGCGGGATCGGGCTCCGTCCAGGCGCCCGTGGTCACCCCGACCGGCACCGGTACCCGTGCCCGGATCGCCTCCACCGTCGCCGCGACCACGCGTGGCGACATGCTCTCCCGCCCGCACGGCGTCCTGGGATGGACATGGACCTCCGTGGCCCCGGCCGCGACGGCGCCGGCCGCCGACTCGGCCATCGCCTCCGGCGTCAGCGGCACCACCGCGCCGTCCGCCGCCGTGCGGGACCCGTTGAGACAGACCTGCATCACGACCGTTCCCCCCGTCTCCGGAGAGGTGCGGCACCCCCTGCGGACCGTTTCTGTGGACTGAGCAGGAGTGAGCCCGCTCAGCCGCACGCCCCGAACGGTCTTGGGCGTTCCCCCACTGCCTGAACGGCGTGGGAGGTACCCCCAGGTCCCCGGCGTACTCGACCCCGGGGTGGCGACACGGATCCTGTCCGTGGTCCGATCCCGAGAGGCCGGCTCCCTCACGACCTGGCCATGTGCGTACGGCCAGAGGCGACGGGGAGGCCCCGAACCATCACTCCGGTGGAGCGGGGGCCCCGCACGCCAGCGCCGTACCTGGCGTCCCAGATCGCTTGATCACCGTAGTCCGTACGGCCCAGGCCCCCGCAAGCCCGCAAGCCCGCAGGCCCGCAGGCCGACCATCACACGATCGAGCTAAACCGTCCTCGTGTACGCTCCCCAGCGAGTAGCTGCCAACTCCTCGCCATGCTCAGGCCGACACCAGCAGCCTGCCCCGCCTGGCACACGCCAGCGCCTCGGGAGTGAGGACGGGCCGCGGCACCAGGATGCCGCAGTCCACGCACACCGGCCCGGTCGACGGCTCATGGTCCAGGCCGTACTTCCAGACCAGCCGCTCCCCGCCGCACACCGGGCAGCCCGCACCCGGCTCGCGCTCCAGCGCGGCGATCAGCCGGCGCAGCACCTCGGCCAGCGGTTCGGCGGGGTGCACCCGCGGGTCGTCACACCAGGCGACCCCGAAACCACCCCAGGTCAGCCGGTGCCAGTCGTCCACGCTGCCCGGCCTGCGCAGCCCGTCGTGCTTCTCCCTTCTGCGGCGGCGGGCGAACTCGACCTCGTAGTCGAGCCACACCGAACGCGCCTCCTCCAGTTCCTCCAGTGCGGCCACGAGCCGCGCCGGGTCGGGGGAGCGGTCCTCGGGGCCGAACCCGGCCCGCGAGCACAGATGGTCCCAGGTCGCCCTGTGCCCGTAGGGAGCGAACCGCTCAAGGCACTTGCGCAGTGAGTAGCGTCGCAGCGCCAGATCGCACCGCGGGTCCCTCACCTGTCTCGCCAGACTCCGGAAACCGGCCATCGCCCTGCACCTCCGTCACACCTGCACCTGCACTTCGGTCACTTCGGCGTCGTCGTACGGCCCGTCGCACGGTCCGTCGAACGGAGTCGTCGTACGGACGTCGCCGAGTAGACGTGCCGACCGGCGATCCGGCTCCATCCGATTTCCGATGTCCGCCATAACTCCGCCCCGGTTGACCGTCATGTCCGCCACGAGACGACTCCAAAAAGTGACGCATGCTCATCTTCCAACTCGGGGATACCGCCGGTAACGTCCCTCCCCACCCCCGTCGGGAGGAGCTGCTGCCATGCCACGGCGCACCCCACACTTCGCGCTCGACACAGTGAGAACTCCCCGCAGATTCCACGGGTTCCTGAAGAGGGCATCCGTATGCGTCCTCATTACCGGTCTTTTGTCACCGTTTTCCCCAGCGGTGGCGGCCGAGGCGAGACCCGCGGCGACGGCCGCGAACGACTACTGCGGTGGCCGGTGCTCGGACATCCTGCCGCCCGGTGAGAACGGCAACGCCACGCTCGCCCAGATCCTCCTCAACCAGGCCTTCGGCACCCAGCCCGGCCACGCCGAGGATCAGCTCGGCCCCTACGCCGACCTGGCCAAGGGCTACCCGGCACTCACCGACGACAAGGTGAACGCCTTTTTCGACGACGCCTCGTTCGGAGTCCCCGCCGACCAGGTCGCCTCCACCGAGAAGCCCGCCGGACGCGGTGACGTCACCATCGTCCGCGACAAGAAGACCGGTGTGCCCCACATCACGGGCACCACCCGCTACGGCACCGAGTTCGGCGCCGGGTACGCCGCCGCCGAGGACCGGCTGTGGCTCATGGACGTCTTCCGGCACGTCGGCCGCGGCCAGTTGACCTCCTTCGCGGGCGGCGCAGCCGCCAACCAGGGCCTCGAGCAGCAGTTCTACCGCAACGCCCCGTACACCGAGGCCGACCTCCAGGCGCAGATCGACAACGCGGTGGCCGGCAACGGTGCGCGCGGGCAGCAGGCCCTCGCCGACGTCCATGCCTATCTCGCGGGCGTCAACGCCTACATCGACGCCTCCGACTCCGGCCGCTACTTCCCCGGCGAGTACGTCCTGACCGGCCACAAGGACGCCATCACCAACGCCGGTACCATCGAGCACTTCAAGGTCACCGACCTGGTCGCGCTGGCCTCCGTGGTCGGCTCGCTGTTCGGCTCCGGCGGGGGCGGCGAGGTGAACAACGCCCTCTCCCTGCTGGCCGCCCAGGCCAAGTACGGCGTCGAGGAGGGCACCAGGGTCTGGGAGTCCTTCCGCGAGCGCAACGACCCCGAGGCCGTCCTCACGGTCCACGACGGCCGGAGCTTCCCGTACGCGGCCAAGCCGGACAGCCCCCAGGGCGAGGCGCTGCCGGACGCCGGCTCGGTGACCCAGGAGCCGCTCGTGTACGACCGCGGCGGCAGCGCGGCGACCACCGCCGCCGAGAGTGCCTCGACCACCGCCGCGAAGACCTCCCTCTCCTCCGCCCGGCGCGGCATGTCCAACGCCCTCGTCGTCAGCGGCGAGCACACCGCGAGCGGCCACCCGGTCGCCGTCTTCGGCCCACAGACCGGCTACTTCGCGCCCCAGCTGCTGCTGCTCCAGGAGATCCAGGGACCGGGCATCAGCGCCCGGGGCGCCTCCTTCGCGGGCCTGAGCATGTACGTCGAGCTCGGCCGCGGCCAGGACTACGCGTGGAGCGCCACGACCTCCGGCCAGGACATCATCGACACGTACGCCGTCGAGCTGTGCCAGGACGACCACCACTACCTCTACCACGGCACCTGCACGGCCATGGACCAGGTCGAGCAGAAGAACGCCTGGAAGCCCACCGTCGCCGACGGCACGGCCGCCGGCTCGTACGCCATGCGCGTGTGGCGCACCAAGTACGGCCCCGTCCAGTACCGCGCGACGGTCGGCGGCAAGAAGGTCGCCTACACCACCCTGCGCTCCTCCTATCTGCACGAGGCCGACTCCATCATCGGCTTCCAGATGCTCAACGACCCCGGCTTCGTCAAGGGTCCGCAGGACTTCCAGCAGGCCGCGCAGCACATCAACTACACGTTCAACTGGTTCTACGCCGACTCACGGCACACCGCCTACTACAACAGCGGCGACAACCCGGTGCGGGCGAGCGGCGTCGACGCCGAGTTCCCGGTGTGGGCGCGGCCGGCGTACGAGTGGCGCAACTGGGACCCGGCCACCAACACCGCCGACTACACCCCGTCCTCCGCGCACCCCAGCTCCATCGACCAGGACTACTACATCTCCTGGAACAACAAGCAGGCCGAGGGCTACACGGCCGCGCCCTGGGGCGAGGGGTCGGTGCACCGCGGCAACCTGCTGGAGGACCGGGTGAAGAAGCCGGCCGCGTCCGGCGGCGTGACAAGAGCGGGGCTCACCAAGGCCATGGCGGACGCGGCCCTGGCCGATCTGCGGACCGAGGACGTGCTGCCGAAGCTGCTGAAGGTGATCGACAGCGCGCAGGTCACCGACCCGGCGACGGCGACGGCGGTGAGCAGGCTGCGGGCCTGGGTGTCCGCGGGCGCCCGGCGCACCGAGACCTCGGCCGGCTCGAAGACGTACGCCGACGCCGACGCGATCCGGATCCTGGACGCCTGGTGGCCGCTGCTGGTGAAGGCCGAGTTCGAACCGGGCCTCGGCAGCGACCTGTACACCGCCTTCACCGGCAACCTGCCCATCGACGAGGCCCCGTCCGCCGGGCACGGCCCCACCGGCGCGCACGCCGGAAGCTCCTTCCAGTACGGCTGGTGGAGCTATGTCGACAAGGACATCCGGGCGGTGCTCGGTGAGCCGGTGCCGGGACCGCTCGCACAGAAGTACTGCGGCGGCGGCGGCCTCAGCGGCTGCCGGGACGTCCTGCTCGGCACCCTGAAGCAGGCGGCGGGCATGACGGCGGCCCAGGTCTACCCGGGCGACGACCAGTGCTCGGCGGGCGACCAGTGGTGCGCCGACTCGATCGCCCAGCGTCCCCTGGGCGGCATCAAGCACTACCGGATCAGCTGGCAGAACCGGCCCACCTATCAGCAGGTGGTGGAGTTCACCTCCCACCGGTGAGGCCCGCCCGGGTCCGACGACAAGGGCTGGCGGCGGGTCAGCGGACGCGGCCCGCCGCCAGCACCAGCCGCGCCAGCTCCGGGTGCACGATGTCGCTGTGCGCGCCGCTCGGCGGCCCGCCGCGCCGGACCACCTCGGCCGCGTCGACGTTCACGCACCCGGACGCCGGCAGCGGCGCGCCCAGGGCGGCGGCGAGGGTGCACGCGCGCGTGCCCGGCACCGCCTGCACCCCGTCGTGCCCCATGGCACCCCACCTGGCCCCCAGCGCGGCGCCCACGTCGACGCCCAGCACCGACCGGTCGTCGTCCGCCATGCGCGAGGCCAGCGGATAGAACGTGCCGAGGGCCGAGTCGAAGCGGGAGTGGCAGCACACCAACGGGCCGTCGATCCGGTGCTCCTGGCCCTGCAGCACCCCGCCCGCACGCGGGTCGTCCGGCAGCCGGGCGGCGAACGCGTAGTGCGAGAAGGCGCCTTGCAGCAGGGTCACGGACTTCACCGCCCGCACCCCCGCGGGCAGCCCGCGCAGCGCGAACGACACCAGGCGCCCGCCGAAGCTGTGCCCGACCAGATGGACCCGCAGGTCCGGCGCCGCCTGTGCGAGCCGGCCGACCGCCGGGCCGAGCCCGCGCTCGCCGACCGTGCCCGCCCGGCGCTTCATCGCGTAGTACGTCGCCTGCCGCAGCAGTTCCTTGGCGCCGTCCCACGGGTTCGGCAGCGAGAAGGACTCCCGTCCGTCCGGTGCCTCGAGCCGGGCGAGGGCCCGCGCGAACTCGGCGCAGACGTCCGCCGTGGGCCGCGAGAAGATCCCCGGCTCGCTCTGCGGCACGCCCTCCGCCTCCGTGTCCGCCGCGAACAGGCCCTGCGGCCCCGGCGGCACCACCTCGACCAGCAGCCGCACCAGCCGCCCGAACTCCTCCAGGCCCGCCTCCTCGCGCGGATGCTGGTCCAGTATCCGCGCGAGCCGGTCGACCACCGTGGCCCGGCCGGGGAAGGTCTCCAGGAGCGCGTGCCGGGTGTTCTTGTCCAGGGCCGGGCGGGGCACCGGCGCGGCGGCGCCGGGGCGCGGGAAGTCGGGGATCGGCTCGTCGCTGAAGCGCATCGACGGCCACACCACGCCCACGTACCCGATCCGCGCGGCCGGCGCGAGCCGCGGGACGGGGGCGAAGAAGGCGCTGTAGAGGCGGGTGGCGCCCGAGCGGTCGTTGTTCCAGCCGTGCGCGAAGACGATCAGGTCGCGCACGCCCCGGGCGGTGACCCCGGCGAGCAGCCGGTCCCGCTCGGGGCCGTCCACGTCCCCGTCCGCGTCGAAGGTGAGCTCCCAGTAGGGAGCCACGCTCATCCCCGGATCCGCCATGGCTGCCGACCCCCTCGTCCCCCGAAGCGGTGCGATGTGTGGTGCATCGTCCTGCCAACAGGAGGAGTTGGCCATACGTCACGGCTCATCCGGGCACAGGAATCGCCTCCCCGCTCACCGGTAGAGGAGATACTCCGCGCGCATCCTGCGGAACGCGGCCAGTTCGTCCCGCCAGCCGGCGACCACCTCGTCGGTGTCCGCCCCGGCGTCGATCATCGTGCGGACCTGCGTGGAGCCGGTGAGCTTGTCGATCCAGTTGTCCGAGCGCCAGGCGAAGCCGTCCCAGACCTGCTTGGCGGTCACCAGCAGCGCGATCCCGGTGCGCACCGGGTCGTAGGCGGCCCGGTCGTGGACGTGGATCTGCACCCCGCCGACCGTCTTGCCCTGGAACTTGGAGAAGGTGGGCGCGAAGTAGGCCTCCCGGAAGCGCACGCCCGGCAGCCCGAGCGCGTTCGCCGCGTCCGCCCAGCGCCCGTCGACGCCCTCCGCGCCGAGCAGTTCGAAGGGGCGGGTGGTGCCGCGGCCCTCGGACAGATTGGTGCCCTCGAACAGACAGGTCCCGGAGTAGACGAGGGCGGTGTCCGGGGTGGGCATGTTCGGGCTCGGCGGCACCCAGGGCAGCCCGGAGGCGTCGTAGAACTCCGACCTCTTCCAGCCGGTCATCAGGACGGTCTCCAGCGGCACCGGCGTGGCCAGGAACTCCCCGTTGAACAGCCGCGCCAGCTCCGCGACCGTCATGCCGTGCGCCTGGGAGATGGGCTGCCGTCCCACGAAGGTCGCGAACTCCTTGTGCAGCACCGGGCCCAGCGCCTCCCGCCCGGTCACCGGGTTGGGCCGGTCGAGCACCACGAACCGCTTCCCGGCCAGCGCGGCGGCCTCCATGCAGTCGTACAGCGTCCAGATGTAGGTGTAGAAGCGCGCGCCCACGTCCTGGATGTCGAAGACGACCGTGTCCACGCCGGAGGCGGTGAAGACGTCGGCGAGCGGCTGCCCGCTCTTGTTGTACGTGTCGTACACCGGCAGCCCGGTGGCCGGGTCGTCGTAGCGGCCCTCGGAGCCGCCCGCCTGCGCGGTGCCGCGGAAGCCGTGCTCCGGGCCGAAGACGGCGACCAGGTTCACCCGGCGGTCGGCGTGCATGACGTCCACGATGTGGCGCACGTCCCGGGTGACGCCGGTCGGGTTGGTGACGATGCCGACCCGCTGCCCGGCGAGCTGCGCGTAGCCGCCCGCCGCGAGACGCTCGAAGCCGGTGCGCAGCGGCCGGCCCCGGTCCTGCGGGGCCGCCTGGGCCTGGGCGGCCGGGACGGTCGAGGCCGCGACGGCGGCGGTGGTGGCGAGCAGACTCCGTCTGGACAGCTTCATGCGGTGACCTCCGTGATCGCTGCACGTGTCATGGTCACGCACGCTAGCGCGCGCCCCGGGCGGCAGGGAACGAACCGTCGGTACCGTCTATGGTCCACACCACTGGCGGCGCCGGTTGCGGGTCGCCTCTTCCCTGGCACATACCGACCGGTTAGTGTGTTGTGGCAGAGCCGATGCGCCGATGCGTCGCAGCCGTGTCGAAGGAGACCGATGGTGCAAGCCGTTCAGGGTGCGGGAGTGGTCGTCACCGGGGCCGGAGGGGGCATCGGGGCCGCGCTGGCCCGCCGGTTCGCCGCCGAGGGCGCGAGGGTCGTCGTCAACGACCTCGACGCCGCGCGGGCCGGGGCCGTGGCCGAGGAGATCGGCGGCATCGCGCTGCCGGGCGACGCCTCCGCGATCATCACCGAGGCCCGCGACGCGCTCGGCGGCACGGTCGACGTCTACTGCGCCAACGCCGGCGTCGCCTCCGGCGGTTCCGAGGCCTCGGGCGAGGACGTCTGGGCGCGTGCCTGGGACGTCAACGTCATGGCCCACGTCCGCGCCGCCGAGGCACTGCTCCCGGCCTGGCTGGAACGCGGCAGCGGCCGCTTCGTCGCCACCGTCTCCGCCGCCGGACTGCTCACCATGATCGGCGCCGCCCCCTACAGCGTCACCAAGCACGGCGCCTACGCCTTCGCCGAGTGGCTGTCGCTGACGTACCGGCACCGCGGGATCAACGTCCACGCGATCTGCCCGCAGGGCGTGCGCACCGACATGCTGGCCGCCACCGGCAGCGCCGGTGACCTGGTGCTCCAGCCGACCGCCATCGAGCCGGAGGACGTGGCCGACGCCCTGTTCAAGGGCATCGAGGAGGACCGCTTCCTGATCCTGCCGCACCCCGAGGTCGCCGGCTTCTACCGGGCCCGCGCCGCCGACCCCGACCGCTGGCTGACGAACATGAACCGCATCCAGCAGAGGTGGGAGGAGGCCCGGTGACCGGCGCGTATGCCTCCCGCTACGCGGCCAAGCCCTGGCTGCACCTGCTCGACGAGGCCCAGCGCGCCCCGGTCGACCCCGCCGACTCCCTCGTGCACGCCCTGCGCCGGTCGGCCGCCCAGGCCCCGGACCGCACCTTCCTCGCCTACTTCGACGCCCGCCTCAGCTACCGCGAGGTGGACGAGCTGAGCGACTCGGTCGCCGGCCACCTCGCCGCGCGCGGCCTTCGGCCGGGCGACCGGGTGGCGGTCCTGCTCCAGAACTCCCCGCACTTCGTGCTCGCCGTGCTCGGTGCCTGGAAGGCGGGCGCCACCGTCGTCCCGGTCAACCCGATGTACAAGTCGGCCGAGGTCTCCCACGTCCTGAAGGACGGCGAGGTGGCCGCGCTGATCTGCTCCGACCGGGCCTGGGAGTCGTATCTGCGCGACACGGCCGCCGACTCCCCGGTGCGGATCGCGCTCACCGGCTGCGAGCTGGACTTCCAGACCCGCGACGACGCCCGCGTGCTCACCTTCGAACGGCTCCCGCAGGCGCCGGACGCCGACGACCTGGTGACCGTCGCCCGCGCCGGTCACCGGGCGCCCGAGGACCGCGACCCCGCCCCCGACGGCGTCGCGCTGATCAGCTACACCTCCGGCACCAGCGGCACCCCCAAGGGCGCCACCAACACGCACGCCAACATCATGTACAACGCCGAACGGCAGCGCACCGGCCTGGGCCTGCCCGAGGCACCGGTCTACTTCGCGCTGGCGCCGCTGTTCCACATCACCGGCATGATCTGCCAGTTCGGCGCCTGCCTGAACAGCGCGGGCACGCTGGTGCTGGCGTACCGCTTCGAGGCGGGCGTCGTCCTGGACGCGTTCGCCGAGCACCGGCCGCACTACACGGTCGGCCCCTCCACGGCCTTCATGGCGCTGGCCGCCCACCCGGCCGTCGCCCCGGACCACTTCTCCTCCTTCCAGGTCATCTCCTCCGGCGGCGCGCCCCTGCCGCCCGCGCTGGTGGAGAAGTTCCGGGCCGGCTTCGGGCCGTACATCCGCAACGGCTACGGCCTCACCGAGTGCACCGCTCCCTGCGCCTCCGTGCCGCCGGGCCGGGAGGCCCCCGTGGACCCGGTCTCGGGGACGCTCGCGGTCGGCGTGCCGGGCCCCGACACCGTGGTGCGGATCGTCGGGGACGAGGGGCAGGAGGTGCCCTTCGGCGAGCCGGGCGAGATCGTCGTCAGCGGGCCGCAGGTGGTGTCCGGCTACTGGCGGCGCCCGGAGGCCACCGCCGAGACCTTCCCCGGCGGCGAGCTGCGCACCGGTGACATCGGGTTCATGGACGAGCAGGGCTGGCTGTACGTCGTCGACCGCAAGAAGGACATGATCAACGCCTCCGGCTTCAAGGTGTGGCCGCGCGAGGTCGAGGACGTGCTCTACACCCATCCGGCGGTGCGCGAGGCGGCCGTCGTCGGGGTGCCCGACGGCTACCGCGGGGAGACCGTGAAGGCCTACATCAGCCTGCGTCCGGGCGCCACGGCGGACCCGGATGAACTCGCGGTGTACTGCAAGGAGAGACTGGCCGCCTACAAATACCCGCGTCAGGTGGAGATACTGACCGACTTGCCGAAAACGGCGAGTGGGAAGATCCTCCGTCGGGAGCTGCGTTCCCGTACCGACGACGACTAGCAGCAGAACGGAAAGGCAGGTGGCGGCAGTGCCCAGGACGACGGACTCAGCCGGGACTCCTGTGCCGCAGCGGCTCCTGGCGGCCGCCACCCGGCTCTTCGCCGAGCAGGGCTACGACCGCACCTCGGTCCAGGAGATCGTGGAGGCGGCCGGCGTCACCAAGGGGGCGCTCTATCACTACTTCGGCTCCAAGGACGACCTGCTGCACGAGGTGTACGCGCGCGTGCTGCGCGTCCAGCAGGAGCGCCTGGACCACTTCGCGGGCATGGACGCCCCCGTGGAGAAGCGGCTGCGGGACGCGGCGGCGGACGTCGTGGTGACGACCATCGAGAACCTCGACGACGCGATGATCTTCTTCCGCTCCATGCACCACCTCAGCCCGGAGAAGAACAAGCAGGTGCGCTCCGAGCGCCGGCGCTACCACGAGCGGTTCCGCGCGCTCATCGAGGAGGGCCAGGAACAGGGCGTCTTCTCCAGAGCCACACCCGCCGACCTGGTGGTCGACTACCACTTCGGCTCCGTCCACCACCTGTCCACCTGGTACCGCCCCGACGGCCCGCTCTCCCCGCAGGAGGTCGCCGACCACCTGGCCGACCTGCTGCTGCGGGCCCTGCGCCCCTAGGGCGTGTTTCGAAAGTCCCTCCCCCAGCCTTCGGCCGGGAGGTGCCCCCAGGCCCGCGACGCCTGGCACGGCACCTCGCCGCGTTGTCGGGGTCGTCCACGTACGCCCAGTACGCGGACGACCCTCCGCCTTGCGATGCTCCCCCACTGCCTGAACGGCGTGGGAGGTGCCCCCGGCACCAGACGCCGCGGGCCCCGCCCTTCGGGCGGACGACGCTACTTTCGAAACATGCCCTGGGAGCGTGGGGCTTTCGCGGCACGCTTCAGACGATCAGGCCAACCGCGCACACCGCCACGCCGGCCGTGCACAGCACCGCCGCCGTGGCGAGCCGCGGGGCCATGGCCGGCGGGACGGCCGTCCGCGCCAGGGAGTGGATGCGGAACTGGGCGACCAGCAGGAAGCCCAGCCAGAGCGCACAGCACAGGCCGCAGACGACGGCACCGGCGGTCGACACGCCGCCGTGCAGGGCCGCCTTCACGGCCAGTACGGTCGCCACGGTGCTGGACAGCGTCGTACGCCGCCAGGCGAGCCGCGTCCGCTCCGGCTGCAGGCCGGGATCCCGCACCGCTTCCGCCGCCCCCGCGCCGTCGCCGCCGGTACCGTCCCCGCCCGCGCCCGCCACACCGCTCGTCGCGCCCATCTCAGCCCGCCCAGCCGGCGAGGACCACGACGACCATGGCCACGGCCACGAACGCGACCACCAGGCTCAGCAGGGCCGGGAACCGGGACGTGGGCAGATCCTCGCCCCGCCGCATGGCCCGCTCGCAGCGCACCCAGTGGTTGATCGCGCGCAGCGCGCAAAGGACGCCCACGGCCAGCAGGGCGAGGGCAAGGCCGATGCGCCAGGCCCAGCGCAGGTGCGGCAGGAACTGGTCCACCGCGAAACCGCCGCCGATCAGGGCGAGGGCGGTCCGCAGCCAGGCCAGGAACGTGCGCTCGTTGGCCAGCGAGAAGCGGTAGTCGGGGGTGCTGCCGTCCTGCCTGACCTCCTCGGGGGCGAACCACAGCCGGGCGTTCCGTACGAATCCGATCACGCGAGGGACCCTACTCGGCCGGGGCCGACCGGTAGGACCGCAGCCGCTCGTAGGCCGCGAGACCGTCCGGCACCCACTCCCACTCGCCCAGCCGGCGCTCCACCTCCTCCTCCGGCAGGAAGGCGTGCCAGGCGACCTCCTCGGCCTGCGGCCGCACCGGCAGCTCGCAGCGGACCTCGTACACCGCCGACCACCAGCTCAGGCCGGCGCCGTCGTCGTACAGGAACTTGAACAGATACTCCGGCTGGGGCAGCCCCGTCACCCCCAGTTCCTCCTCGGCCTCGCGCAGGGCCGCGTCGTCGTAGCTCTCGCCGGCGGAGACGACCCCGCCGACGAACATGTCGTAGCGGGAGGGGAAGACCAGCTTGGTCGCGGTGCGGCGGTGCACGAAGAGCCGGCCGTCGGCGTCCCGGGCCTGCACGAAGACGCAGCGGTGGCGCAGCCCCTCGCGGTAGACCGCGCCGCGCGGGAGCCGCCCCACGACCCGGTCGTCGACGTCGACGATGTCGAGAATCTCGTCCGCAGGGTTTTCCTCGGGGTTTTCCGCAGGGTTCATACCGGTATCCAAGCAGCGGCCGCCGCGAACGGCCGAAGGTCAGCGGCGCTGGAGGTCGCGCCGCTCGGTGCGCACCGCCGGGCCGCAGGGCATGGCCGGGTGCAGGCCGAGGAGGACGATGCCCGTGACGATCGCGGCGAGGCCGGCCGCCTCCCAGGTCAGCGCGCCGACGTCGGTGCGCAGCCGGTCGCCGAGGAAGCCCACTCCGCAGGCGATCCCGGCCAGGGGCTCGGCGGCGGTGAGCGCGGGCAGCGACATGCGCAGCGGCGCCGTCTCGAAGGCGCTCTGCACCAGGATCAGCCCGAGGATGCCGATGACCAGCAGTCCGTACGGCTGCCAGCCGGTCAGCAGCCCCGTCCAGCCGCCCGCCGAGAACCGCTGCCCGCTCACCCGGGTCAGCGCGTCCTGCACGCCGTACAGCAGTCCGGCGGCCACCGCCAGCAGCACCGGCCCCCAGCTGAGCCGGGAGCGCTTGGCGAAGGTGGTCAGCAGCAGGGCCAGGCCCACCACGATGCCGATGATCAGCCAGTGGCGCAGCGGGTCGGTGACGGCGCTGCCCGCGCGTGGCTGGCCCCCGAGGATGAACGCCGTCACACCGCCCGCCAGCAGCACGAGTCCGCACCAGCCCTGCCGGCCCAGCGGCTGCCGGGTCTGTCTGCGGGACAGCGCGAGCGCGAACAGCAGGTTCGTCGCCAGCAGCGGCTCCACCAGCGAGATCTCGCCCCGGCCCAGCGCTATCGCGCCCAGCACCATGCCGACGATCATCAGTCCGAGACCGCCGAGCCAGCGGGGGACCTTCACCAGGTCCAGCAGCAGCCGCGGGGAGAGGAAGTCGCTGAGCGGCGCCCGCTGGGCCGCGTTCTGCTGGAGCACGAATCCGAAGCCCAGGCAGCAGGCGGCGCTCACGGCGAGAATCAGAACCAGAACCGACACGCTGCGTACCTCGATCATCCGGTCGGGCCACGGGGTGCGTAGTGGCCGACTGTAGCGTCCCGTGGCGCGGCCCGCCGCCGCGCGGACCCGGATCCGGGCAGTCGGCCCGGCCACGGGAGCCCGCGGCGCCGGGGCGGCGGCACGGCCGTACGGCCATGGTGGGACGCGCCCCGGGCCCGCGCCATGGCGTGGGCCACACGGGTGAGGCGGGGCCCGGGACCTGACCCCGCGACGGATCGTGCGGCCGCCCGGACGGCGCGGGTGTCGGTTTCCGTCACAAGTGCCGCATGGACTAGTCCAGTTGACGCGTGTAACGCGCCGATCGCCCTTGACTCCGAGCAGGGGCTGAGGGTTTGCTTTCCGTGATCAGTCGATGGCGAGCCGACGGCCGGGGCAACAAGGCCGACCGCACCACACGGCCACGGCGCCGCAGCGACATGAGCCCAGTCTGAACACAGCACAGATAAAGAGCGCGTGAGGAAGTCCCGCGGTGTCCCCACCCCCGCCTCCCCTCGGCCGCGGCCGCAAGCGTGCGGCCCAGGTCTTCGACGACGCTCTCGACGACACCGAACTCGTCGGTGCCCGCGCGGCCTTGGCTCAGGGCCGGTGGCAGGCGGTCCGCTCGCTGCTCGTCCGCACCGGTGACGACTGGGACCGCCGCGGCCACCGCGTCACCGTGCTCGCCCAGGAGCCGCACGCCGCCCCGTGGGTCCGCGACTGGCTGCTCGCCGAGCCCGAGTCCGCGGACGCCTCCGTACTGCTCGGCCTGTGTCTGGTCCAGAGCGCCCTGCGCGGCAAGGAGAGACCCGAGCGGGCCCGCGAGGCCTGCCGGGCGGCGAGCGCGCTCGCGCCCGCCGACCCCACTCCGTGGCTCGGCCTGCTCCTGCTGGAACGCAGCCTCGGCGCCGAGGAGGACGTGGTCCGCCTCTTCGACGAGGTGCGCCTGCGCCACCCCGACCACCACCACGCCCACCATGTGATGGTGGCGGCGCTCGCCGAGCGCCACGCGGCCGCGGGCCCGGACCCGCTGCACGAGGTCTACGACTTCGCCAACTGGGCCGCCGAGCAGGCACCCGCCGACTCGCCGCTGGCCATCCTGCCCGTGGTCGCGCACGCCGAGCGCTACCGCGCCCTGGCCGCCGGCGGCCAGGCGCCGCCCGACCCGGGCTCCTCCGGGCACTGGGCCGGCCGGCGGGCCCGGCAGGTGATGAAGACGGCCTTCGACTGGTGGCTGGAGTGGGGGCAGGAGGGGCACCCACGTCGCATGGTCGACCTGAACTACCTGGCCCACGCCAAGTACTGCGAGGGCCGGGGCGCCGAGGCTGCCGCCCTGTTCCACCGCATCGGGGACCACGCCACCCCCGCCCCGTGGTCGTATCCCGAGCGGGACCCCGTTGTCGCGTTCCGCACCGCCCGCGCCGGTGCGCTCGGCACCGTGTGACCCGCCGAACTCGTACGCCGCAAGCCCGAACGCCGCAAGCCGCAAGCCGCAAGCCGCAAGCCCGCACGTACGACGCAGTACGACCGAAGCGCGAGTCGAGATCCCGAGGCCGAAAGGACGATCCCCGATGACGACGGGCAGTTCGAGCACGAGCAGACCCACCGCCGACGGCGGCGGCATCAGCACCTTCAAGGGGCAGGAGCGCGCGCTGCGCGCCGACCGCCTCGGCACGGGGGGCCTGCTGCTCTCCGTCCTGGCCGCGACCGCCCCGCTCATGGTGGTCGCCGGTGTCATGCCCACCACATTTGCGGTGATGGGCATCGTCGGCCAGCCGCTGCTCTTCGTGATCCTCGGCGTGGTGCTGGTCCTCTTCAGCCTCGGCTACGCCGAGATGAGCCGCCATGTCCACAACGCGGGCGCCTTCTACGCCTACATCTCGCGGGGCCTGGGCGGCACGGCCGGCGCGAGCGCGGCCCTCGTCGCCCTCGTCGCCTACAACGCCCTCCAGGCGGGCATCTACGGCATCTTCGGCTTCGAGGTCTCCAACCTGTTCGCCACCTACGCCGACGTCACCCTCGCCTGGTGGATACCGGCCCTCGCGGCCGTCGCCGTCGTCGGCGCGCTCGGCTGGCTGAAGATCGACGTCAACGCGCGCGTGCTCGGCGTGCTGCTGGTGATCGAGGTCGTCCTCGTCGTGATCTTCGACGCGGCCGCGATCGGCGACCCGGCCAAGGAGGGCCTGTCGCTGCACGCCTTCAACCCCGACACCCTCAGCGGCGCCGGCATCGGCACCGCGCTGTGCTTCTGCATCGCCGCCTTCCTCGGCTTCGAACAGGCCCCCGTGTACGCCGAGGAGACCAGCCGCCCGCACGTCCTGGTGCCGCGCGTGATGTTCCTCGCGGTGGCCGGCGTGGCCGTCTTCTTCGCGGTCAGCAGCTGGGCCCTCACCGTGGCCACCGGACCGTCGGCGATCGTCGGCACCTCGCAGAAGGAGAGCGCGGGGCTGCTGTTCTCGCTCACCGAGTCACGGCTCGGCGGCACCTTCACGGACGTACTGCACATCCTGTTCGTGACCGGCATGTTCGCGGCCATGCTCAGCTTCCACAATGTCGTCGCCCGGTACGCCTTCGCCATGGGCCGCGAGGGACTGCTGCCCGCGGCGTTCGGGCGGACCTCCAGCACCAGCGGCGCCCCCGCCGCCGGTTCGCTCTCGCAGACCGTCTTCTCGCTGGTCGTGGTGGTCGCCTTCGCGGTCACCGACGGCAAGCCGACCGGCGACCCGACCGCCCCCGTGCTGCGCCTGTTCACCTGGGGCGGCAACATCGGTGCGCTCGGCGTGATCCTGCTGATGGCGGCGGCCTCCCTGTCGGTGATCGTCTTCTTCGCCCGGCGCGGTGCGGCGGCCGCGCAGGCCTGGCGGCTGGTCACCTCCGCGCTGGCCGGAATCGCCCTGCTGGTGATCGCCTTCTACACGGTCAAGGACTTCGACGTCCTGGTCGGCACCGGCCCGGACTCGGCGCTCAGCCGGCTCCTGCCCGGCATCATCGGTCTCGCCGCCGTGGTCGGCCTGGTGCAGGGCGCCGTCCTGCGCGTCCGCCGCCCCGAGGCCCACGCCGGGATCGGGCTCGGCAACGAGGCGTTCCAGCTGGAGAAGGCGGCCGAGTCGGCGTCGTAGCGCCACGAAGCCGTGGTGCCACGCCGACGTAGCGTCACGGCTTCGTGGCGCCGTGGCACGGGAAACGATGACGGAAGTCTGACGGGCACCCGTGATCCCTGGCCCCCACGGGGCACGGGTGCTCGAATGTAGGGGTGAACCCCGAACCGTCCGAGGCGGAGGGCCGCCCCGTCGGCCGCCGCGTCTTCCTCGGCACCCTCGCCCTGGGCGCCCTCGGCGTGGCCGCGGCGCCCACCCTGCAACGCGGACTGGAGGGCGTCCTCGGCGCCGCCTCCGGCAAGGACCCCACCGGCCTGACCGGCCTGCTGCCCAACGGCGGCGGCTTCCGCTACTACTCGGTCGCCGCCTCCGTCCCACACAAGGACGGCACCGACTACCGCCTGACCGTCGACGGCCTGGTCGACCACCCGACGTCGTACACGCTGGCCGACCTCAGAGCCCTGCCCCAGACCCGCATGGTCCGCGACGTCCAGTGCGTCACCGGCTGGCGGGTCCCCGGCACACCCTTCGAGGGCGTCCGCCTCTCCCGCCTGCTGGACGCCGCCGGGGTCCGCTCCACGGCGAAGGCGGTGCGGTTCACCTGCTTCGACGGCACCTACTCCGAGAGCCTGACCCTCGCCCAGGCCCGCCGCGCCGACGTCCTGGTCGCCCTGCGCATGCAGGACAAGGACATCGGCCACGACCACGGCGGCCCGGTCCGCCTCTACGTCGCCCCCATGTACTTCTACAAGTCCGCCAAGTGGCTCTCCGGCATCACCGTCACCGACGCGGTCGAGCCCGGCTACTGGGAGGAGCGGGGCTACGACGTCGACGCCTGGGTCGGCCGCTCGAACGGACGCAGCGATGTCCCTACGAGCTGAGACCCCCGCCCCGCCCGGCACCGACATCCGCCGCTTCACCCGCGCCGAACGATGGGTGCACCGCCTCACGGCCTTGCTGATGAGCATCTGCGTGGTCACGGCCGCCTGCCTCTACATTCCCCAGCTCGCCGTGCTCGTCGGCCGCCGCGAACTGGTCGTCCGCGTCCACGAGTGGGCCGGCCTCACCCTGCCGGTGCCCGTCCTGCTGGGCCTGGCCTCCCGCGCCTTCCGCGCCGACCTGCGCTTCCTCAACCGCTTCGGCCCGCACGACAAGGTCTGGCTGCGCGCCGCCCTGCGCCGCGACCGGCGCCCCTCCGCACGGCCGGCCGGCAAGTTCAACGCCGGCCAGAAGATCTACGCCGCCTGGATCGCCGGGGCCACCCTGGTCATGCTCGGCACGGGCCTGCTGATGTGGTTCACCCACCTGACCCCGCTGCAGTGGCGCACCAGCGCCACCTTCGTCCACGACTGGCTGGCCCTGACCATCGGCATCGTCCTGGCCGGCCACATCGGCATGGCCCTCGGCGACCCTGAGGCCCGCCGGGGCCTGCGCACCGGGCTGGTGCGCCGGGAGTGGGCGGACAGCGAGCACCCGCTGTGGAAGGGGTGAGGCCCGCTCAGTCCCCGAAGTGCAGCAGCACCTTGCACGCGCGGTCGCGGTTGGCCGCCAGCACGAACGCCGACTCGGCGTCGTCCACCGGGACCACCGCGCTCAGCAGCGCGTCGAAGGCGGGTTCGACGGACAGCAGCCGCAGGGCCTCGTCGAACTCGGTGTCGAAGCGGAACGCGCCGCGCAGCTCGATCTCCCGGCTGACCACCAGGTTCCCGGCGAACGGGGACCGGCCGGGCGGCAGCATGCCCAGCTGGACCACCACCCCGCCGCGCCGCACGAGCCGCAGACAGGTGTCCAGCCCCGCCGCCACCCCGGAGGCCTCCACGGCCACGTCCACCTCCGGCGGCCACCCGGCGTCGTCCGGGTCGTCGGCCCGTACGACCGTGTCCGCGCCCACCGCCGAGGCGTACCACAGCGCCCGCGGGAGCAGATCGGTGACGGTCACGCGGGCGGCGCCCGCCGCCTTCGCCGCCGCGACCACCAGGCAGCCGATCGGCCCGGCACCGGTCACCAGCACATGGCGTCCCGCCACCTCGCCCGCCCGCCGCAGCGCGTGCAGCGCCACCGAGAGCGGCTCGGCGAGCGCGGCCCGGCGCGGCGACTGCCCGGCCGGAAGCGGTCTCAACTGCTCGGCGGGCACGGCCACTCGCGCCGCGAAAGCGCCCTGGACGTGCGGGAAGCGGGCCGCGCTGCCCAGGTAGCGGGTGTCACGGCAGATGTTCCGCCGCCCGCCCGCGCACTCCGGGCAGGTGCCGCACGGGGTCGCCGGGTGCACGGCCACCGCCGTACCCGGCCGCGGGCCGGTGGCTTCGGGGCCGTAGGAGACGACCGTGCCCACCACCTCGTGGCCGAGCACCATCGGCTCCTTCAGACGGAAGTCGCCGACCCCGCCGTGCCGCCAGTAGTGCAGGTCGGAGCCGCACACCCCGCCGTAGCGGACGGCGACCAGCGCCTGCCCCGGGCCGGGCACCGGCACCGGCAAATCCTCGACCCGCAGGTCACCCTGACCGTGGATCACCACCGCACGCATCGCCCGCGCCTCCCAGGGCCGCTTCAGAGCACACTCGTCATGCCGCCGTCGACGTACAGCACCTGCCCGGAGACGAAGTCCGCGGCCGGGGAGGCGAGGAACAGCACCCCGCCCACCAGGTCCTCGGTGCGGCCCCAGCGGCCGGCCGGGGTGCGGCGGCGCACCCACGCGCTGAACTCCTCGTCCTCGACGAGGGGCCGGGTCAGCTCGGTCTCGATGTAGCCGGGCCCGAGGCCGTTGACCTGCACCCCGTACGGGCCCCAGTCGGCGCACATGCCCTTGGTGAGCATCTTCAGCGCGCCCTTGGTCGCCGCGTACGGCGCGATGCCGGGGCGGACCACCTCGCTCTGCAGCGAGCAGATGTTGATGATCTTGCCGTGGCCCCGCTCCGTCATCCGCCGGGCGGCCTCCCGGCCGACCAGGAACGCGCTGGTGAGGTTGGTGTCCAGGATCCGGTGCCAGTCCGCGTCCGTGAACTGGAGCAGCGGCGCGCGTAGTTGCATGCCCGCGTTGTTCACCAGGATGTCCAGCGGGCTCACCCGCTCCTCGACGTCCGCGATCCCGGCCGCCACGGAGGCGCCGTCGGTCACGTCGAACGCGGCGGTGTGCACACGGTCGCCGGGCAGGCCGGCGGCGGCCTTGGCGAGCGCCTCGCCGTCGCGTCCGTTGAGGACGACCGTGCAGCCGGCCTCGGCCAGCCCGCGGGCCAGGGCCAGCCCGATCCCGCGGGAGGAGCCGGTGACCAGGGCCGTACGGCCGCCGATGTCGAAGAGGGGGTGAGCCGTCATGGCCGTACTCCCGGATGCTCTAGATGATCAGGGACAGCAGCAGGACCAGACCGCCGGCCACCACGGAGATGATCGTCTCCATGACGGACCAGGTCTTGATCGTCTGCCCCACGTTCAGCCCGAAGTACTCCTTCACCAGCCAGAAGCCGGCGTCGTTGACATGGCTGAAGAAGAGCGAGCCGGCGCCGACGGCCAGGACCAGCAGGGCGGCGTGGGTGGTCGACATGTCGGCCGCCAGAGGGGCGACCAGACCGGCCGCCGAGACGGTCGCCACGGTCGCCGAACCGGTCGCGAGCCGGATCGCCACCGCGATCAGCCACGCCAGCAGCAGCGCCGGGATCGACCAGTCCTTGGAGATGTCCAGGATCATCTGGCCCACCCCGCAGTCGATCAGCGTCTGCTTGAAGCCGCCGCCCGCACCGACGATCAGCAGGATGCCCGCGATGGGCATCAGGCCCTTCTCGACGGTGGAGGTGATGCGCTCCTTGGTGAACCCGGCCGGGCGGCCCAGCGTGAAGATGCCGACGATGACGGCGGCCAGCAGTGCTATCAGCGGGGAGCCGATGACGTCGAAGACGCGCTGGGTCATGTTGGCGGGGTCGTCGAAGACGATGTCCACCAGCGCCTTGGCCAGCATCAGCACGACCGGCAGCAGCACGGTGGCGAGCGTCGCGCCGAAGCCCGGACGGCGCTCCAGGTCGTCCGAGGCACGCTGCGGGAGCATCCGGTCGGGGGCGGGGACGTCGACCCAGCGGGCCGCCACCTTCGAGAACAGCGGACCGGCGATGATCACCGTGGGGACGGCCACCAGGATGCCCAGCGCCAGCGTCACACCCAGGTTGGCCTTGACCGCGTCGATGGCGACGAGCGGGCCGGGGTGCGGCGGGATCAGGCCGTGCATCACGGACAGACCGGCCAGCGCCGGGATGCCGATCCGCATCAGGGAGTAGTTGCCGCGCTTGGCGACCATCAGCACGACCGGGATCAGCAGCACGATGCCGACCTCGAAGAACAGCGGCAGGCCGATCACGGAGGCGATCAGGACCATCGCCCACGGCATCGCCCGGCCCCCGGCCTTCGCCAGGATGGTGTCCACCACCTGGTCCGCGCCGCCGGAGTCGGCGAGCAGCTTGCCGAGGATCGCGCCCAGCGCGATCAGCACGCCGACGCCGGCGACCGTCGAGCCGAGGCCGGTGGTGAAGCTGGTGATGGCCTTGTCCAGCGGTGCCCCGGCGACCGCGCCGAGCACCAGTGACCCGATGGTCAGCGAAAGGAAGGCGTGCAGTTTGAACTTGGTGATGAGCAGAACGATGACGGCGATGCCCGCCAGGACGGCGATGCCCAGCTGAGCGTGTCCGGCCGAGGTGATCGGCGGGGGCGCGTCCGCTGCCAGCATCTCGACGCTGAGTCTGGTCACGGGTTTCCCTTGGGGGTGAAGTGGGACGGTGGGGACAGGTGGTGCGGCGGTCGGTGACCGTGGGGGACAGGCCTTACCGCGGGGACGGTTCGACCCGGGCCGGCCGCGTGGAGCTGTCGAGGTCGTCGAGAGCGGCCACGGCGCGCGCGGTGATCTCCTCCGGGGACCCGGAGACATCCACCGCGACACCCCGCTCGTCCGCTTCGAGCGGCTGGAGCGTGGCGAACTGGGAGTCCAGCAGCGCCGTCGGCATGAAGTGGCCCTGGCGGTGCGTCATCCGGTCCTCGATGAGGTTCCGGTCGCCCGTCAGATGGACGAAGACGACGCCGGGAGCCGCTGCCCTGAGCCGGTCGCGGTAGGACCGCTTCAGCGCCGAGCTGCTCACCACCCCGCCGAGACCCGCCCGCCCGTGCGCCCAGGCGCCGATGGCGTCCAGCCACGGCCACCGGTCGTCGTCGTCGAGCGGAACACCGGCCGTCATCTTGTCGATGTTGGCCTGCGGATGGAAGTCGTCGCCCTCGGCGTACGGGACGCCGAGCCGGTCGGCGAGCAGGGGACCGATGGTGGTCTTGCCCGTGCCGGCGACGCCCATCACCACGACGACGTGGGGGGTGCGCATCACTGCCTCGCTGTCTTCCTCGACATGGGACGCCGACATCCGGCGTCGCCACACTGAAACCCATTAGGTACGACGAATTCAAGAGTCTGTGACATATAAGTCTGACTTTTTAGATCCGTGACCCACCCCGTACGCTGAGTGCATGAGCACACCGGGCCGGGGGCTGCACGGCCATGTACTGGACACCCTCGGCCCCGCCATCACCGCGGGCGAGTACCCGCCGGGCAGCGTCCTGCGTACCGACGAGCTGGCGCAGCGTTTCGACGTGTCACGCTCCGTGATGCGCGAGGCCGTACGGGTCCTGGAGTCCATGCACCTGGTCGCCTCCCGCCGCCGCGTCGGCGTGACCGTGCTCCCGCAGTCGGAGTGGAACGTCTACGACCCGCAGGTGATCCGCTGGCGTCTGGCCGGCGCCGACCGCCCGCGCCAGCTGCGCTCGCTGACCGTGCTGCGCTCGGCCGTCGAACCGGTCGCCGCCGGGCTCGCCGCCATGCATGCCACACCCGAGCAGTGTTCGGAGCTCACCGAGTGCGCCCTCGGCATGGTGGCCAACTCACGCGGCCACCGGCTGGAGGAGTACCTGTTCCACGACGTGGCCTTCCACCGCGTGATCCTCAACGCCTCCGGCAACGAGATGTTCGCCCGCCTCGGCGACGTCGTCGCCGAGGTCCTGGCCGGCCGCACCCACCACGAGGTCATGTTCGAGGACCCCGACCCGGCCGCCGTCACCCTCCACGTCCAGGTCGCCGAGGCCGTCCGCGAGTGCGACGCCGAACGCGCGGAACGGCTGACCCGGGAGATCACCGTCGGCGCCCTGCACGAACTGGACATCCTGGCGCCCTAGGGGGTGTCTCGCCGATCATGCCGGGCTCGCGGTGGCCGGCACCGCACCTCGCCGCGTTGTCGTCGGTCGCCGATGCTCCGCATCGACTCCCTCCTCCGCCTCGCGGTGCTCCCCCACTGCCTGAACGGCGTGGGAGGTACCCCCACCACCAGCCACCGCTCCCTGACGGCCTGATCGACGAGACACCCCCTAGCCGTCCCGGCGGCCTGTCGCCACGGCCGGCGGGCTACTTCAGGAGGTCCCCGTCGACGTACACCCACGCCCCGTCGACCCGCTCGAACCGGCTGCGCTCGTGCAGCGCACCGCCCCGGTAGGACGCCCGGAACGTCACCGTCCCGGTGGTGTGGAACGCGGAACCGTCCGTCGTGCCGAGGATCTCCAGGCCCGTCCAGCGCATCCCCGGGTCCAGCTCCAGCCGCGCGGGCCGGGTCCGCGGATGCCAGGTCCGCAGCAGATACCCCACGTCCCCACGTACGAAGGCGGAGTACCGCGAGCGCATCAGGGCCTCGGCGGTCGGCGCGGCGGCGGTGCCGCCGTGGTAGCGGCCGCAGCACCTCTCGTACGGCTCGGACCGCCCGCACGGGCAGGAACGTGTGGTCATGGCCCACATTCTGCCCGCCTTCCGCCGGAGCCCCGGCCCTGCCCCGCCCTCGACCCGGCCCGCTTCGGACACCCGTGCGGTCACCGGCTGCGCGAGGCACAGTGGAAGAGGCGGAACGGTGTGCCGGTGTCCGCACCGGGCCGCCGTCCCGCCCCGGGAACCGAGGGGAGACGGACGATGACGCGACCCGTCGACAGCCGGCTCCAGTCCGTCAAGGAGTGGCGGCTGAACCTGTACCTGTCCGAGCACGACCCGGAGACCACGGCCCGGATCGTCCTGGACACCGGTGACAACGTCGTGGAGACCTGCGCGGAGGCCCGCCGCAACCCCTACGACTCGGCCGTGCCCGAGATCGGTGACGAACTCGCCGCCGGCCGGGCGCTCATCGCGCTGGGCCGCGAGCTGCTGCGCAACGCCGCGGGCGACATCGAGGCGATGGGGGCACCGGAGGCCACACCTCCCGCTCCGCTCTGGTCGCCCAGGGAGTGAGGGAGTTCAGCGGTGCTCTTCCCGAATCGTGACGAAGCAGGCAGGCGGCTGGGTGCCCGCCTCGCGCACCTCGCCGGCCAGGACGTCGTGGTGCTCGGGCTGCCCCGAGGGGGCGTACCGGTCGCCGCGGCGGTCGCGGCGGCGCTCGGCGCACCGCTGGACCTCTGCCTGGTACGGAAACTGGGGGTGCCCTCCCAGCCGGAGCTGGCCATGGGCGCGATCGGCGAGGACGGCGTCCGCGTCGTCGACGACGTGGTCATGCGCGGGGCGGGCGTGCCCCCGGACGCGCTGGCGCGCGTGGAGGAACGCGAGCGCGAGGAACTGGTCCGGCGCGCCGAGCGCTACCGGAGCGGACGCCCGCCGCTCGCCGTCGAGGGCCGGACCGTCGTGGTGGTCGACGACGGGGTGGCCACCGGATCGACCGCTCGGGCCGCCTGCCGGACGGTACGGGCCAGGGGGGCGGCGCGGACCGTGCTGGCGGTGCCGGTCGCACCGCCGGACTGGACGGCACGGCTCGCCGGGGAGGCCGACGAGCTCATCTCCCTGGACACTCCGCCCGGCTTCTTCGCGGTCGGCCAGTTCTACGAGGACTTCGGTCAGCTCGAGGACGAGGACGTCGTCGCCTGTCTGCGGCGGCAGCCCTCCGTCACGGAGGCGTCCGGCGGGGACCCCGAGTCCGTGGACCAGGAGGTCGAGGTGGTGGCCGGCACCGTACGGCTCGGCGGGCATCTGACCGTGCCCGCGGACGCGTCCGGCGTCGTGCTCTTCGCGCACGGCAGCGGCAGTGGCCGGCACAGCCCCCGCAACCAGTTCGTGGCCGCCGGGCTGAACCGGGCCGGCCTCGGCACGCTGCTGTTCGACCTGCTCACCGAGGAGGAGGCGCGCGACCGGGCCAATGTGTTCGACACCGAGCTGCTCGCCGCCCGGCTCGCCGACGCCACCGGCTGGCTGAGCGGCCGGAGCGCCGCCGAAGGGCTCGCCATCGGCTACTTCGGCGCCAGCACCGGGGCCGCCGCCGCCCTGTGGGCCGCCGCGGAACCGGACGCGCGCATCGCCGCCGTCGTCTCCCGCGGCGGCCGGCCCGACATGGCCGGTCCCAGGCTGGCGGTGGTCACTTCTCCCACGCTGCTCATCGTCGGCGGCGCCGACCACACCGTGCTGGACCTCAACCGAGCCGCCCAGTCCCAGCTGACCTGCGAGAACCGGCTCTCCGTCGTGCCCGGCGCGACCCACCTCTTCGAGGAGCCGGGCGCACTGGAACAGGTCACCGACCTGGCCCGTGACTGGTTCACGGACCACATGGCGCCGGCCCACGTATGAGCGCACGAAGCCGGTCCACGTGTGAGCACATGAAGGAGCGGTGCCGACCGTTCCGGTCGACACCGCTCCTTGTTGTGTCCGAGGGGGGACTTGAACCCCCACGCCCGATAAAGGGCACTAGCACCTCAAGCTAGCGCGTCTGCCATTCCGCCACCCGGACAGGATGCGCGCCGAGCGGGTTCTCCCCGCGGCGACGACGTAAACATTACCAGGCTTTCGCGCGTGCCCGATCACCGATCACCGCCGGTGGAGACCATGGTCCGCTGCGAACGGGGTGTGACGGGGCGGGACCGCTCTTGGGCCGGGGCCGGGGCAGGGGAGAGGATGAGCTGACCACCGGCACACGAGGTGGACCACCCTCACCCGAGGTGGGCCACCGGTACACAGCGGGAGGAAGCAGCGTGAGCGAGACGGACACGGCCAGGGGCGTCACCGGCGAGGACGAGGTCGTGGACCTCTGCCGCGAGCTGATCCAGATCGACACCAGCAACTACGGCGACCACTCGGGGCCGGGCGAGCGCAAGGCCGCCGAGTACGTCGCCGAGAAGCTCGCCGAGGTGGGACTGGAGGCGAAGATCTTCGAGTCGCACCCGGGCCGGGCCTCCACCGTGGCCCGCATCGAGGGCGAGGACCCGTCCCGGCCCGCGCTGCTGATCCACGGCCACACCGACGTCGTACCGGCCAACGCCGACGACTGGACCCACCACCCCTTCTCCGGCGAGGTCGCGGACGGCTGCGTATGGGGCCGTGGCGCGGTCGACATGAAGGACATGGACGCGATGACGCTGGCCGTCGTCCGCGACCGGCTGCGCAGCGGACGCAGGCCCCCGCGGGACATCGTGCTCGCCTTCCTCGCCGACGAGGAGGCGGGCGGCACGTACGGCGCCCGCCACCTGGTCGACAACCACCGGGACCTGTTCGAGGGCGTCACCGAGGCCATCAGCGAGGTCGGCGGCTTCTCCTTCACCGTCAGTGAGCAGCGGCGGCTCTACCTGATCCAGACGGCCGAGAAGGGCATGCACTGGATGAAGCTGACCGTGGCCGGCACGGCGGGGCACGGCTCGATGATCCACCGGGACAACGCGATCACCGAGCTGTCGGAGGCCGTCGCCCGGCTCGGACGGCACAACTTCCCGGTGCGGGTCACCAAGACCACCCGGGCCTTCCTCGACGAACTCGGCGACGCCCTCGGCACCGAGCTCGACCCGGAGAACATGGAGGGCACCCTCGCCAAGCTCGGCGGCATCGCCAAGCTCATCGGCGCGACCCTGAGCAACACCGCCAACCCCACCCAGCTCGGCGCCGGTTACAAGGTCAACGTCATCCCGGGCGAGGCCACGGCCCACGTCGACGGACGCTTCCTGCCCGGGTACGAGGAGGAGTTCCTGGCCGACCTGGACCGCATCCTCGGGCCCAAGGTGAAGCGCGAGGACGTGCACTCCGACAAGGCCGTCGAGACCACCTTCGACGGGGACCTGGTGGCCGCGATGCAGTCGGCGCTGCTCGCCGAGGACCCGGCCGCCAAGGCCGTCCCGTACATGCTCTCCGGCGGCACCGACGCCAAGTCCTTCGACGACCTGGGCATCCGCGGCTTCGGCTTCGCGCCGCTGAAGCTGCCGCCGGAGCTGGACTTCGCGGGCATGTTCCACGGCGTGGACGAGCGGGTGCCGGTGGACGGGCTGAAGTTCGGCGTGCGGGTCCTGGACCGGTTCATCGACGCGTCCTGACCCCGGTCATCATTCGGTTGACATCGGTAATCGGCCGCGTGTGCGGCGACGACCGGGAAGGGTGAATGCGACCATAAGCTCGTAGCTCCATTACTCCCTCCTCGTTACAGGTAATGCGATCGGCAACATGAGATCGCTATTGCCAACTAGGAGGAATAATGATCAAGAAGGTCGTCGCTGCCGCGGTTGCCACCGGTGGGCTGGTCCTCGCGGGCGCGGGCCTGGCCGCCGCCGACTCCGGAGCTCAGGGCGCCGCCGTGCAGTCCCCGGGCGTCGTCTCCGGCAACGTCATCCAGGTGCCCGTGCACGTGCCGGTGAACGTCTGCGGCAACACGATCTCGGTGATCGGGCTGCTGAACCCCGCCTTCGGCAACACCTGCATCAACAAGTGACGTCGTGGCCCGCCCCGTGAGGGTCTGACTCCATCGACTCCGTGGGGGTCTGAACTCGTCGGCCCTGGAGCGTGCGCCATGCGCTCCGGGGCCGACCGGTTTTCTCGCGCGGTCACGACGGCGGATTCCCGCCGGACGCGAACGCGCGTTCCGGAAGGTTCGCAAGGAAAAGTCGAAGGCAGGGATTCAGCAAAATGCGACAGGTCACCCGCAAGGGCCTGCTGACCGTGGCCGCGGCCACCGGCGTCATCGCCGCCGCGAGCGGCGCGGCACACGCCGACGCGGGCGCGGCCGGTGCCGCGTCCGGCTCGCCGGGCGTGCTGTCCGGCAACACCGTGCAGGTGCCGGTGCACGTGCCGGTGAACGTCTGCGGCAACACGGTGAACGTCGTCGGGCTGCTCAACCCGGCGGCGGGCAACACATGCGTCAACCAGGGCGGCGGCAGCGGCTCGTCCGGCGGGCACGACGGGCACGGCGGCTCGGGCGGCGGCGCGCACGCCGGCGGACACACCGGCGGTTCACCGGGCGTGGGCTCCGGCAACCACGTGCAGGTGCCGGTCGACGTACCGGTCAACGTGTGCGGCAACAGCGTCAATGTGATCGGCGTGGGCAACGCCGCCCTGGGCAACGAGTGCGCCGACACGAGTGGTTCCGGCGGGCACCACACGCCTCCGGGAGGCGGCCGCGGCAACCCGCCCGGTCACCCGGGGCACCCCGGTCACCCTGGCCACCCCGGTCACCCTGGCCACCCCGGCCACCCGGGGAATCCCGGGACGCCCGGTCACCCGGGTACGCCGGGTCACCCCGGAACTCCGGGCACACCGGGTCACCCGGGCACGCCGCCCGCCACGGGCGGGAACACGCCCGGCGGCTCGACGCACGTCAACCAGCCGGGCACGCAGACCGTCACCGCGCCGGGCAGCGGGGCCCAGCTCGCCCACACCGGCAGTGACCTGCCGATGGGCCTCGCCCTGCCGGCGGGCGCCGGTGCGCTGCTGGCCGGCACCGTGCTGTACCGCAGGGCGCGGGCCTCGGCCTGATCGGGGGAGGGCGCCCGGTCCGGTGAGAAGGGTGTCCGAACGCGTCCGACGGCCACACGCGTGCGCGTGCACGACACAGCGGGCCCCGCGTATGCGGGGCTCGCTGTGGTCCGGTCCGTCTCAGCTCACCACGTGGCGCGCACCTGGCGGATGATCCTCCGGCGCAACCGCACCCTGCGGCTGCCGTCGCGCAGCAGGCTCAGACGGTACAACTCCCAGTGTCCGTACTCGGCGTGGTCCGTCAGCAGACGCGTCGTCTCCTTGCGGGAGACCCCGCGCGGTACATACACGTCGACAAATTCGTATTCCGGCATCGCATCTATTGTGCGGGCTGGGGCCCGGTACGGATAGCGTCTGCACTATGTCTGATGCTGCGCAGCCCACCGCTGCCGAGGTACGCGCCGCCGCCGAGGCGGTCAAGGCCGCGCTCGACCGCCATCTCGCCGCGGTCGAACGCAGGTCGGGGGAGGACGACCCGGCCGTCTACGAGGCGTTCAACCAGCTGGCCGCGGCCGCGGAGGCCTACGACGAGCTGCTCTACGACCGCTACGACGAGGTCACACCTTTCGAGATCCCCGGTGACGACACGCTGCCGCCGTACACGGGCCCGGAGGAGCCGAACGCGATCAGCGTGCTGATCCGACGCGACTACGCCGTGGCCGAGCCTCAGCGGCTGCTGTCCCAGGCCCAGCGTGTGGAGGCCGCGGACGTCGAGACCGGCACGGGCATCGGCGAGGGCGCCTCCGGCACGGTGCACGGGGCGCTCGGCACCCTGTTCGGCGAGTTCGAACCGGACGAGATCGCCTCCCGGCACAAGGAGTTCGGCCTGGAGGAGGGCGACTCGACCCTGTGGGTCACGGCCTCGGACGAGCCGGCGGACCCGGGCGAATGGCTCGAGGCGCCCTTCGAGCACGTCGATCCGCAGCGGGTGGTCTGCCGCTTCGACGTCAGCGCGGTCTTCGACGAGGAACTGGACGTGGACGAGGACGAACCGGACGGGGGCGACGGCGTCGAGGACGACGAGATCGAGGACTACGACGACCTCGACACCGATCTCGACGAGGACGACGACCTGGACGACGAGGAACTGGAGCCGCTGGAGGCGCGAGAGCGCTGAGCAGTCCGCCGTCGGCCGGGGTGGTCACGGAAGGTGGATTCCGTGACCACCGCCCGGGCGCTGCCTCGTCTCAGTCCCCTGCGGGTGCCTGTGCCGGTGCCTGTGCTTCCGCGTGCGTCTGCGTGCCCAGCAGGACGGGCAGCCTGGTCGTGCGGGGTCTGGCCGGCACCTCGGCCACCGCGCGCGGAAGCGCCTGCTCCACGCCGTGCACCACGGACAGATGCCGGCCCGCCCGGCCGAACGCCGTGTAGACCCACGGCCGGCTGAGCGCCTGCGCCGCGTCGCCGGGCAGCACCACGACCACGGCGGGCCACCGGCTGCCCACGGCCTGGTGCGCGGTCAGCGCCCATCCGTGCCGCACCCAGCCGTCCACGCGCTCCTTCGGCACTACCACGGGGGCGCCGGAGCACGACAGACGCAGGCCGTCGGCGTCGGCTCCCACCACATGGCCGGGCAACACACGGCCGGGGACGGGGGAGTAGACGACCCGGTCACCCGGGTCGAACCCGCCGAAACGGCCGGGGCCCGGGTTGAGACGTTCCTTGAGCGCGGCGTTGAGCGCGCGCGTGCCCGCCGCACCGCCGTGACCGGGGGTGATCACCACGGTCTGCTCGGACGGGACGCCGATCGCCCGGGGCACCGAGTCGGCGACGAGCTGCACGGTCCGGTGCACGGCCTCGCCGGCGTCCCGCACCGGAACGATCACGACCTCCTTGCCCGGCGCCTCCACCTGGTTCAGCTCGCCGACGCCGATACCGGAGACCAGCTCGCCCAGCGGTCCGGGGTCGGGCACCCGGGAGGCGACGTGCGGGCAGACCCGGGCCGCCAGCAGATCCGCGAAGACCCGCCCGGGACCCACGGACCACAGCACCGCCGGGTCCCCGGCCAGCACCAGCCGCGCCCCGTCCGGCAGCGACTCCACGAGCAGCGCCGCCGTCTCCACGTCCAGCTGCGGGGCGTCGAGCACGACGAGCAGGTCCAGGTCGAGCGCGCCGTCGGCGTCCCGACCGGGTCCCTCGGCACCGGACAGCAGGCCGGCCACGGTGACGACGGCGGGGCCGTCCGCTCGCGCGGGGCCACGCTCCTGGGCGGTCAGCTCCGCGAAGCCGTCGCGGCCGAGCGGGCTGTGGGTGGCGGCCCAGGCGCGCAGCCCGAGACGGTGCGCCTCGTCCAGCAGACGGGCCGGCTCGACGCGCGACGCCTCGCCGCCGGTGTGCAGCACCAGGCCGTGCGCGGCGACCGCGCGGATCAGCTCGGCGGCGGAGCCCTGGGCGGAGGCGGCGGCCCGCTCCCAGTCCTCCGCCGGGCCGTCCTCCTTCGGCACCGAGTCGGCCAGCCGGGCCAGCCCGTCGGCGAGGCTCTCCTCGGCGAGCGCGTACCGCTCCAGGCCGACGAGGATTCGCACCGGGCGCTCCGAGTCGTCCTCGTCGCCGTCCTGGGCGGCAGGCGCGCCCGGCTCGTCCAGGGCGTCCTGGAACACCAGGGCGTCGCCCTCGGCGAGCGCGCCCTGCAGCGCCGCGTCCGGGTCGGGCACCCCGCGCTGGGCCAGGGCGGCGGTGAGGGCCTGAGCCTCCAGTGACGTATGACCGGCCAGCGCCGCCTGCTCCAGCAGCCAGACGGTGAACGCCCGGCCGCGTCGCTCGTCCTCGGGGCCGCAGTCCGCGCCGAGCAGGGCCCGCGCGAAGCCGTCGGCCTGCTCCGGCCGTACCCCGGTGACGCGCAGCAACTGCCAGGGGTCGGCCCGCAGCCGCTCCTCGGCGCCCTCGCCGAGGGCCGCGGCCGCCGGGAGGGCGAGCGTCTCCGGGGCGCCGCCCTCGCTCAGCACCTGGCGCACGGCCTGGACGGTCTGCGGCGCGGGGGCCGCGGGAGCGGTGGCCGCCTCGGCCGACACCGGCCCCGGTCGCTGTACCGGCTCGGGGGCGGGTCTGCGGCGTACCGGCTCCGCCTCGGGCGTGGCGAAGGCGGTGGCCGGGGGTTTGGCGCCGCTCTCCACGGCCCGCACCGCCGCGAGCAGATCGGCCGCTGTGCCGCTGAGCTTGCTCCCGCTCTCGATCGGCCCCTTCTTCTCCGCCTTCCGGCGCTCGATCCGCTCCCGCTCGATCCGCTGCGCGGTGAGTTCGGCCTCGGCCTCGGACTTCTCGGCCGCGGCGCCGCCACGGTCGTCCGCGGCGCCACCGTCGTCCGCGGCGCCGGTGTCGGTGCCGGAGCCGGGGACCTCGGCCGGCGGGTCGGTGTTCTCCGTCGCCGGGTTCTCCGCCGCGGGGTCGGTGCTCTCGGACGCCGGGTCGGTGTTCTGCGTCGCCGGGCCGTCGTCCGGGGCGGCGTCCTGCGGCGCGGTGTCCGGGGTCCCCGGCTCGGTGCCCTCCGTGGTCTCCGGCTCCGTGCTCACAGCGTGCTCCAGTCGTGATCGGGATAGCGGTGCACGGGCGCCGACACGTCGTCGAGCGCCCGGCAGATCTCGTCAGGAAGACTAAGCGCCTCCACTGACAATGCCGCCGTGAGCTGCTGCGCGGTGCGCACGCCGATGATCGGGGCGGCCACGCCGGGCCGGTCCCGGACCCAGGCGAGGGCGACCTGGAGCGGGGTCACCGCCAGCCCGTCCGCCGCCGTGGTCACGGCGTCCACGATCCGGCTCGCCGTGTCGTCGAGGTACGGCTCGACGAACGGCGCGAGGTGCTCGGAGGCGCCCCTGGAGTCCGCAGGGGTCCCGTTGCGGTACTTGCCGGTGAGTACGCCGCGGCCCAGCGGGGAGGAGGGGAGCAGGCCGATGCCCAGGTCGAGCGCGGCCGGCAGCACCTCGCGCTCGACTCCGCGCTGGAGCAGCGAGTACTCCATCTGGGTGCTGGCCAGCCGGGTACGGGCGCCCGGCGCGGCCAGCTGCCAGGTCGCCGCCTTGGCCAGCTGCCAGCCGCAGAAGTTGGAGACTCCGGCGTAGCGCACCCGCCCGCTGCTCACGGCCAGGTCCAGGGTCTGGAGGGTCTCCTCCAGCGGGGTGCGCGGGTCGTAGGCGTGCACGTGCCACACGTCGATGTAGTCCGTGCCGAGGCGGGCGAGCGAGGCGTCCAGCGCCGCCAGCAGATGGCCGCGGGAGCCGTCGAAGCGGCGGTCCGGGTCCGGGACACTGCCCGCCTTCGTCGAGACCACCAGGTCGTGGCGGGGCACGAGGCCTTCCATGAGCCGCCCGAGCAGGTACTCGGCCTCTCCGTCGCCGTACACGTCGGCCGTGTCGACGAGGGTGCCGCCCGCCTCCCAGAACGCCTTCAGCATGTCCGCGGCGTCGTGCTCGTCGGTGTCCCGGCCCCAGGTCAGGGTGCCGAGGCCGATGCGGGACACGCGCAGGCCCGTACGGCCGAGATGCCTCTGCTCCATGAACGCCGAGATTACTGGCCACGGCCGGCACATGGGTTACCTGTGGACAACCCGACTTTCCCCCGTGCCGCCGGGCCGGGGAGGCACGGGTCACACCCGCGTCGTGGCCTGCCGTACGCCACGGCCACGCGCTAGGGTCTGGCGCACAGGGCACGTTACTCATGGGTAAGGGGATCGGTATGCGGCTCGGGATCAACCTCGGCTACTGGGGTGCCGGGATGGACGCGGACAATCTGGCCGTCGCCCGGGAGGCGGACCGGCTCGGCTACGCCGTGTGCTGGGCGGCCGAGGCCTACGGTTCGGACGCGGCCACCGTGCTCGCCTGGGTCGCGGCGCAGACCGAGCGCATCGACGTCGGCTCGGCCATCTTCCAGATCCCCGCCCGGCAGCCCGCGATGACCGCGATGACCGCCGCCACGCTCGACTCCCTCTCCGGCGGCCGGTTCCGCCTCGGCCTCGGCGTCTCGGGCCCGCAGGTCTCCGAGGGCTGGTACGGCGTCAGGTTCGACAAGCCGCTGGCGCGCACCCGTGAGTACGTGGAGATCGTCCGCAGGGCCATGAGCCGCGAGCGGCTGACCTACGAAGGCGAGCACTGGACGCTTCCGCTGCCCGGGGGCCCCGGCAAGCCGATCAAGCTGACCGTGCACCCGCAGCGCGAGCACATCCCGCTCTACATCGCCGCGATCGGCCCCAAGAACCTTCAGCAGACCGGCGAGATCGCCGACGGCGCGCTGCTCATCTTCCCCTCCTCCGACCACCTCGAGGAGACGGCCCTCAAGCACCTGCGCGCCGGCCGCGAGAAGGCCGGGCGGACCATGGACGGCTTCGACGTCTGCCCGACCCTGCCGCTCGCCCTCGGCGACGACAAGGACGTGGCCCGCCTCGCCGACACCTTCCGCCCCTACACCGCGCTCTACGTCGGCGGCATGGGCAGCCGCAAGCAGAACTTCTACAACCAGCTCGCGCAGCGCATGGGCTACGAGAAGGAGGCCGCCGAGATCCAGGACAAGTACCTGTCCGGCGACAAGGAGGGCGCCGCGGCCGCCGTCCCGCGGCAGCTCATCGACCAGACCACGCTGCTGGGCTCCGTCGACCGGATCGCGGACCGGATGCAGGCCTACGCGGCGGCCGGCGTCACCACGCTCACCCTGGCCCCCGCGGGCTTCACCCTGGACGAGCGGATCGCCGCGCTCCGCGCCGGCACCGAGGCCCTGGAGCGCGCCGGGCTGGCGTAGGCAGCGGCGGAAAGCAGGCAGCGGGCGGCCGAAAGCAGACGGCGGGCAGCGGCACTGCGCGGTCGGAGGCCCGTCGGCGGCCTCCCCAGGTTTTCTGCGGCCGTGGTGGGGGCTCGGGGGGTCTTCCCCGCCACGGCCGTCACCCAGAACAACGCGCCCGGGGCCGTGCGGTTACGCCCCGCCGCACCCGGCCGGCTCCGGCGTGCCGCTGCTCCGTTCGGCGCAGCCCGCCCCCGCACCTGTTGCGGCACCCCCGCACCCCCACTTGACTCGCCTTGACTCGTCCTTGGCGACGGTCCGGCGGTCCGGCAGGGAGGTGGCCCACGATGCTCTCACCCAGGGGTCTGTTCCAGGAGATCCTCGACCACGACGAGTCGTTCCGTCTGTTCTGCTCGATCGCGGCCGGCGGAGAGGCGCAGGGCGGCTGGGAGAACGGACGGATCGCCGCGCTCGTGCCGGCGACCGCCCGCGAACTCGCCCCCAAGATCGCGCGCCACGGGGCGGACGAGGACAAACACGGCCGGATCTTCCGCGCCCTGCTGAGGAAACGCGGCCTGGACCTCGTCGCGGTGCCCCCGGAGACCGACTACACCATGCTCCTGGAACGGCGGGGCATCGGCCTCGCGCACGACCGGCTCAGATCCGACGAGCCGCTCAGCGACACCGACATCATCGTCTACCTCGCGCACAGCCGGGTCACCGAACAGCGCGCCTGCGAACAGATGGACCTGCTGCGCCGGCACTTCGGCGACCACCCCGACCTGGGCCGCGCCGTGAAGATGATCGCCGGCGACGAGGACAACCACCTCGCCTACTGCCACGAGGAACTGCTCCGCCTCGCCGCCGCCGGACACGGCCGCACCATCCAGCGGACCCTGCGCACCTGCGCGCTCGCCGAGATCCGCGTCCACCGCGACGTGAGCCTGGCCGTCATGGCCCGCATGGGCCGCATCCTCGGGTGGTCACGGACGCGTTCCGCCCTGCTGGCGGCCGGCATCCACGCGGTCTACGCCTACGAACGCCTCGCCGGCTGGCACCGCATGGTCACCCTCGCCATGCCCGAGCGGCGCGACGCCCTCGGCGGTCCCCGCACCCCGGCCCCCGAGTTAGCCTGAGCACGGCCGCCTCCCGCGTCGTCGCGGACCCCGCCGTCACACCCGGCCCCGCGTCACAGCCAGCCCCGCCGCTTGAACAGCTGGTACAGCAGCACTTCCAGGACCGCCATCAGGGCGATCACCGCCGGATACGCCCAGATCCAGTGCAGCTCGGGCATGTGCTCGAAGTTCATGCCGTAGATCCCGGCGATCATCGTCGGGACCGCGGCCATGGCCGCCCATGCGGAGATCTTCCGCATGTCGTCGTTCTGCTGGACGCTGGTCTGCGCCAGATGCGCCGACAGGATGTCCGAGACCAGCCGGTCCAGGCTCTCCACGGACTCGTTGACCCGGGTGAGGTGGTCGCTGACGTCCCGGAAGAAGGGCCGCGCCTTGTCGTCCACGAACGGGACGGCCGTGGCGAAGGCGCTCTGGGCCGTGCCGCCGAGCCGGGACATCGGCAGTCCCAGCGGACCCGTGGCCCGCCGGAACTCGGTGATCTGGCGCTTGAAGTTGTAGATCCCGGACGCCGTGTGCCGGGAGCTGCCCCGCTCGGGCGAGAAGACCTCCGCCTCCAGCTCCTCCAGGTCGGTCTGCAACTCGGTCGCCACGTCCAGGTAGTGGTCGACGACCGAGTCGGCTATCGCGTACAGCACCGCCGTCGGGCCCTTGCCGAGCATCTCCGGCTCCCGCTCCAGGCGGCGCCGTACGACGTTCAACCCGACACCCTCGCCGTGGCGGACCGTGACCACGAACGAGTCACCGAGGAAGATCATGATCTCGCCGGTCGAGACGGCGTCGCTGCGGGGCTCGTAGACCACCGGTTTCAGCACCACGAACAGCGAGTCGTCGTAGATCTCCATCTTGGGCCGCTGATGGGCCTTCAGCGCGTCCTCCACCGCCAGCGGATGCAGTGCGAACTCGGCGCTGACCAGGTCGAACTCCTCCGCGCTCGGCTCGTGCAGCCCCATCCACACAAAGCCCCCGGCCGTCCGCGCCTCGGCCAGGGCGTCGGAGAAGTCCCGCGGACCCTCGGCGCGGTGCCCGTCACGGTAGATGCAACAGTCGACGATCACGGAGTGTGTTCTCCTTTCGTCCGGCCGACGCCGGAGCCGCCCGTACGCCTACTCTGGCCGCATGCCCACGCTGATCCTTGTCAGGCACGGACGTTCCACCGCCAACACCGCGGGCCTGCTCGCCGGCTGGACGCCCGGCGTCGCCCTCGACGAACGCGGCGCCGAGCAGGCCGCCGCACTGCCCGGCCGGCTCGACGGGCTGCCGATCACCGAGGTCGTCACCAGCCCGCTGCAACGCTGCCAGGAAACCGTACAGCCGCTCCTGGACGCGCGGCCCGGCCTGGCCGCGCACACCGACGAACGGATCGGGGAGTGCCACTACGGCGACTGGTCCGGCCGCAAGCTCAGCGAGCTCAAGGACGAGCCGCTGATGGAGGTGGTGCAGGCACATCCCACGGCGGCGGCCTTCCCCGGCGGCGAGTCCCTGCGCGCGATGCAGACCCGCGCCGCCGAGGCCGTACGCGAGTGGAACGCGCGCGTGGAGCGCGACCACGGCGCCGACGCGGTGTACCTGATGTGCTCCCACGGCGACATCATCAAGTCCCTCGTCGCGGACGCGCTCGGTCTGCATCTCGACCTCTTCCAGCGGATCTCCGTCGAACCCTGTTCCGTCACCGCGATCCGCTACACCCGGCTGCGGCCGTTCCTCGTGCGGCTCGGCGACACCGGCGACTTCGCGTCCCTGGTGCCGCGCGAGGAGCCGCCCGGTGACGACGCACCGGTCGGAGGCGGCGCGGGCGCACCGTGATCGTCGGCCGCAGTAGGGTGAAGCGGTCCCCGTCGGCGTCCCGACCCGAAGCGTCCGCCCGTTCCCACAGCACTCGTCGCCTTCGCCCTCTTCGCCCCAGCCGTCCCTTTCCGTCGTTTCCCGATCGTTTTCCCCGATTCCCACGATTCCCATGGAGACAGGACGTGTCCCGTCAGGTGTTCCTCTACGACCCCCCGGACCGTTTCGTGGCCGGCACGGTCGGACTGCCCGGGCGCCGTACGTTCTTCCTCCAGGCCACCGCCGGCTCCCGGGTGACCAGCGTGGCCCTGGAGAAGACCCAGGTCGCCGCGCTCGCCGAACGCATGGACGAGCTGCTTGACGAGGTCGTGCGCCGCAGCGGGGGCAACGCCGCCGTCCCCGCGATGGCGCCCACCGAGATCACCGACACCGCCCCGCTGGACACCCCCATCGAGGAGGAGTTCCGCGTCGGCACCATGGCGCTCGCCTGGGACGGCGAGGAGCAGCGCATGATCGTCGAGGCACAGGCCCTCGTCGAGCTCGACGCCGAGTCCGAGGAGGACCTCGCGGAGGCCGAGGAGCGGCTGCTCCAGGACGAGGAGAACGGCCCCCCGATGCTGCGGGTCCGTCTCACCGGCGCCCAGGCGAGGGCCTTCGCCAAACGCGCCCTCGACGTCGTCAACGCCGGGCGGCCGCCGTGCCCGCTGTGCAGCCTGCCCCTGGACCCGGAAGGACACGTATGTCCGCGCCAGAACGGATACCGCCGCGGGGCGTGACACCCCCGTCCCACGCGGCCTCCGTCGAGCTGCTCTGCCACGGCGAGCTCACCGTGCGCGGCCGTATCCGCGACGCCTCGAACGCGGCGCTGTTCTGCACGATCGCCCACGACGGCCGGGAGGCGTCGTGCGTGTACAAGCCGGTCGCCGGGGAGCGCCCGCTGTGGGACTTCCCCGACGGCACCCTGGCCGGCCGCGAGGTGGCGGCCTACGAGGTCTCCGAGGCGACCGGCTGGGACCTGATCCCGCCCACCGTGCTGCGCGACGGCCCCTACGGCGAGGGCATGGTCCAGCTGTGGATCGAGGTGGCCACCGACGGCGACGGTGACGGCGGCGACGCCGAGCTGCTCGCGCTGGTCGACGCCGAGGAACCCGGGCCCGGCTGGAAGGCGATCGCCCTCGCCGAGGTCGGCGAGGGCCGCACGGCGCTGCTCGTGCACGCCGACGACGAGCGGCTGCGCCGGCTGGCCGTGCTCGACGCGGTGATCAACAATGCCGACCGCAAGGGCGGCCATCTGCTGCCCACCGCGCAGGGGCGGCTGTACGGCATCGACCACGGCGTCACCTTCAACGTCGAGAACAAGCTGCGCACCCTCCTGTGGGGCTGGGCGGGCGAGCCCCTGCCCCCGGAGTCCCTCGACGTCCTCAAGGGCCTCAAGGACGCCCTGAGCGACGGCGGCCGTCTCGCCGTCCGGCTGGCCGACCTGATCACTCCGGCCGAGATCGACGCCACGCGCGCGCGTGTGGACGCCCTCCTCGCCTCCGGCACCCACCCCGGACCGAACGGCGACTGGCCGGCGATTCCCTGGCCACCGGTGTAGCGGGGCCGCCCGGCGCGTGGCCGAGCACACGCGCCGGGATCCCGCAAGAGTGCCTTACCGGTCATCCGGAGCGGTCCGGTTCGTGGACGGGACCGCGGTCCGGTTACGCTCATGACATGCATGCCTGGCCCGCTTCCGAGGTCCCCGCCCTGCCAGGTCAGGGCCGCGACCTGAGGATCCACGACACCGCGACCGGCGGTCTGGTCACCCTCCAGCCCGGTCCCGTCGCCCGTATCTATGTCTGCGGCATCACGCCGTACGACGCGACCCACATGGGTCACGCGGCGACCTACAACGCGTTCGACCTCGTTCAGCGCGTGTGGCTCGACACCAAGCGGCAGGTTCACTACGTCCAGAACGTCACCGACGTCGACGATCCGCTGCTGGAGCGGGCGCAGCGCGACGACGTCGACTGGGTGAAGCTGGCCGAGCGGGAGACGGCCCTGTTCCGCGAGGACATGACCGCCCTGCGAATGCTGCCCCCGAAGCACTACATAGGCGCCGTGGAGGCGATACCCGGCATCGTCCCGCTGGTCGAACGGCTGCGGGACCTGGGCGCGGCGTACGAGCTCGACGGCGACGTCTACTTCTCCGTCGAGTCCGACCCGCACTTCGGCGAGGTCTCCCGCCTGGACGCCGCCGCGATGCGGCTGCTGTCCGCCGAGCGCGGCGGCGACCCCGACCGCCCGGGCAAGAAGAACCCGCTCGACGCGATGCTGTGGATGGCGGCCCGCGAGGGCGAGCCCAGCTGGGACGGCGGCTCGCTCGGCCGCGGCCGGCCCGGCTGGCACATCGAGTGCGTGGCCATCGCCCTCGACCACCTCGGGATGGGCTTCGACGTCCAGGGCGGCGGCTCCGACCTCGCCTTCCCGCACCACGAGATGGGCGCCTCGCACGCCCAGGTGCTCACCGGCGAGTTCCCCATGGCCAAGGCCTACGTCCACGCCGGCATGGTCGCGCTGGACGGCGAGAAGATGTCCAAGTCCAAGGGCAACCTGGTCTTCGTCTCGCGGCTGCGGCGCGACGGCGTCGACCCGGCCGCCATCCGGCTGGCGCTCCTCGCCCACCACTACCGCTCCGACTGGGAGTGGACCGACCAGGTCCTCCAGGACGCCGTGGCCCGGCTCGGCCGCTGGCGCTCCGCCGTCTCCCGGCCCGACGGCCCGTCCGCCGACGCGCTGGTCGAGGAGATCCGCGACGCCCTCGCCGACGACCTGAACGCACCGGCCGCGCTCACCGCGGTCGACCGCTGGGTGGCTCTCCAGCAGGAGCACGGCGGCACCGACACCGGTGCTCCGGGCCTGGTCTCGCGGGCCGTGGACGCCCTGCTGGGCGTGGCCCTCTGACGGCTCTCCGACGGCCGGCACCCGGCCGACGACACCATCAGGGGCGGTGCGCCGCACGGCGCACCGCCCCTGATGTCTGTCCTGGTCCGGGTCAGTCCTCCGAGGAGTCCTCGTCGTCGGTGTCCGGCCCCGTCTCCGGGCCCGTCCCGGTCTCCGGCTTCGGGGGCTTCGGCGGCCGGGTCCGTCCGCTGGGGCTGTCCCGCAGATAGGAGCCGCCCTCGCCGCCGTCCGCCGTGGCGTGCCCGCCGGACGACGGACCGCCGCCGTCCCGGCGCCGCAGATACCGCTCGAACTCGCGGGCGATCGCCTCGCCCGACGCCTCCGGCAGCTCGGCGGTGTCCCGGGCCTCCTCGAGCGTCTGGACGTACTCGGAGACCTCGCTGTCCTCGGCGGCCAGCTGGTCCACGCCCACCTGCCAGGCGCGCGCGTCCTCGGGCAGCTCGCCGAGCGGGATCCGCAGGTCCAGCAGGTCCTCCAGGCGGTTGAGCAGGGCCAGCGTGGCCTTGGGGTTGGGCGGCTGCGAGACGTAGTGCGGGACCGCCGCCCACAGGGAGACCGCCGGGACACCCGCGTGCGTGCAGGCCTCCTGCAGTACGCCGACGATGCCCGTGGGGCCCTCGTACTTGGTCTCCTCCAGGTCCATCCGGCGGGCCAGGTCCGTGTCGGACGTGGTCCCGCTGATCGGGACCGGACGCGTGTGCGGGGTGTCGCCGAGCAGCGCACCGAGGATGACCACCAGTTCCACGCCCAGTTCGTGCGCGAAGCCGAGCAGCTCGTTGCAGAACGAGCGCCAGCGCATGGACGGTTCGATCCCGCGCACCAGCACCAGGTCACGCGGCTTGTCGCCGCCGATCCGGACCACCGACAGCCGTGTGGTCGGCCAGGTGATCTTGCGCACGCCGCCGTCCATGAACACCGTGGGGCGGTTCACCTGGAAGTCGTAGTAGTCCTCGGCGTCCAGCGCCGCGAACACCTCGCCCTTCCACTCCCTCTCCAGATGCGCGACCGCGGTGGAGGCGGCGTCGCCGGCATCGTTCCAGCCCTCGAACGCGGCCACCATGACCGGGTCGATCAGCTCGGGAACCCCCTCGAGCTCGATCACCCAGTGCCTCCTTCCGACGTGCCCTCGCTTGACCCACCAACCTTACGGCGTGCCGCGGGGGCGCCAGCAGCCCCCTTGCACGGGGGAGTGAACGCATCACTGCCCCGTCCGAGACGGTCGAACACCCATGATCCAGAACGCGTGGGACCCGGAACGGCGAGGGCCGGCCCCCGATGCGGCGGGGGCCGGCCCTCGGTCCTCAGGCCGGCGGGGCCTGGCGGTGCCCCACGGCGACCACGCTCACTTCCTGTCGAGCAGGTCCTGGACCTTGGCCCGCACCTCGTCCGTGGCCAGGCCGCGGATCGTCAGCGTCGTACGGCGGCGCAGCACGTCGTCCGGCGTCTCGGCCCACTCGTGGTCCCGGGCCCACACGACCTGCGCCCAGATCTCCGGGGCGTCCGGGTGGACCCGCTCGCCCAGCTCCGGGTTCTCGTTGGCCAGGCGGGCGATGTCGAACGCCAGCGAGCCGTAGTGCGTGGCCAGGTGCCGGGCGGTGTCCGCGGCCATCCGCGGGCCGGGCGCAGGACGGTCCACCAGCAGCCGGTGCGCCACCGCGCGCGGGTTGGCGATGCCGGGCAGCGGCAGCTTCCTCGGCAGCGTCGAGATCGGCTCGAAGTCCTCGCCCAGCGGCCGGCCGGGCAGCGACTCCAACTGCTTCATCACCGTACGGCCGATGTGCCGGAAGGTCGTCCACTTGCCGCCCGCCACGGACAGCATGCCGCCCTTGCCCTCGGTGACCACGGTCTCGCGCTTGGCCTTGGCGGTGTCGCCGGGGCCGCCCGGCAGCACCCTGAGGCCCGCGAAGGCGTACGTGATCAGGTCGCGCTCGAGCTGCTGGTCGCGGACGGAGTACGCGGCCTCGTCGAGTATCTGCGCGATGTCCTTGTCGTTGACCGCGACGTCCGCGGGGTCGCCCTCGTACTCCTCGTCGGTGGTGCCGAGCAGCAGCATGTCCTCCCAGGGGAGGGCGAAGGTGATCCGGTACTTGTCGATCGGGGTGGCCAGCGCGGCCTTCCAGGGGGAGGTGCGCTTCAGGACCAGGTGCGCGCCCTTCGACAGCCGGATGGACGGCGCGGCGTTCGGGTCCTCCATCCTGCGCAGGTGGTCGACCCACGGGCCGGTCGCGTTCAGCACAAGCCGGGCGTCGACCCCGAACTCGTCGCCGGACAGCCGGTCCTTCAGCTCGGCACCGGTGACCCGGCCCCTGGTGAAGCGCAGGCCGGTGACCTCGGCGTGGTTGAGGACGGCCGCGCCCGCCTCGACGGCCGCGCGGACCGTCATCAGCGCCATGCGCGCGTCGTTCATCTGGTCGTCGCCGTACACGGCCACGGCCTTGAGGTTCTCGGTGCGCAGCTCGGGCACGTCCTGCGCCGCCTTGGCGGGGGAGAGCAGGTGGCCCACGCCGTCACCGAACGCGGAGAGCGCGGAGTAGGCGAACACGCCCGCCCCGAGCTTTGCCGCGCCGTGCGGCCCGCCCTTGTACACGGGGAGGTAGAAGGTGAGCGGGTTCGCCAGGTGGGGGGCCACCTGGCGGGAGACCGCACGGCGCTCGAAGTGGTTCTCCGCCACCAGCTTCACCGCGCCGGTCTGCAGATAGCGCAGACCGCCGTGGAGGAGCTTGGAGGAGGCGGAGGAGGTGGCGCCGGCGAAGTCGCCGGCGTCGACCAGAGCCACCCTGAGCCCGGACTGCGCGGCGTGCCAGGCGGTGGAGATGCCCAGGATGCCGCCGCCGATCACGAGGAGGTCGTACGTCGCCTTGGAGAGCTGCTCCCGGGTCTCGGCCCGGCTCGCGTGGGAGCCGGAGGCCGGACGCGTCCCCAGGGCAGGCACGGACTGCAGGGTGGACTGACTGGTCATTGCGGTTTCTTACTCCTCGTCCTCGAGCCAGCCCATGGTCCGCTCGACGGCCTTGAGCCAGTTCTTGTACTCACGGTCGCGGGTCTCCGCGTCCATGCGGGGGGTCCACTCGGCGGCCCGGCGCCAGTTGGCGCGCAGGTCGTCGGTGCTGGTCCAGAAGCCGACGGCGAGGCCGGCGGCGTAGGCGGCGCCGAGGCAGGTGGTCTCGGCGACCATCGGGCGCACCACGGGGGCGTCCAGGACGTCCGAGAGCGTCTGCATCAGCAGGTTGTTGGCGGTCATGCCGCCGTCGACCTTGAGGGTGGCCAGCTCGACGCCGGAGTCCTTGGTCATGGCGTCGGCGATCTCCCGGGTCTGCCAGGCGGTGGCCTCCAGGACGGCGCGCGCGAGGTGCGCCTTGGTGACGTACCGGGTCAGGCCGGCGATCACACCGCGGGCGTCGGAGCGCCAGTGCGGGGCGAACAGGCCGGAGAAGGCCGGCACGAAGTACGCGCCGCCGTTGTCCTCGACCGAGAGCGCGAGCGTCTCGATCTCGGCGGCGGTGGAGATCAGGCCCATCTGGTCGCGCATCCACTGCACCAGCGAGCCGGTGACGGCGATCGAGCCCTCCAGGGCGTAGACCGTGTCCTGGTCGCCGATCTTGTAACCGACGGTGGTCAGCAGGCCCGCGTAGGAGTTGATGATCTTGTCACCGGTGTTCATCACCATGAAGGTGCCGGTGCCGTACGTGGACTTGGTCTCGCCCTCGGAGAAGCAGGTCTGGCCGAACAGGGCCGCCTGCTGGTCGCCGAGCGCGGAGGCCACCGGGATGCCGCCGAGCAGATCGCCCAGCTTGCCGCCGGTGATCTCGCCGTAGACCTCGGCGGAGGAGCGGATCTCCGGCAGGATCTGCATCGGGACGCCGATCGACTCGCAGATCTTGTCGTCCCACTCCATGGTGTGGAGGTTCATCAGCATGGTGCGGGAGGCGTTGGTCACGTCGGTGACGTGCTTGCCGCCGTCGGTGCCACCGGTCAGGTTCCAGATGACCCAGGTGTCCATGGTGCCGAAGAGGATGTCGCCCGCCTCGGCGCGCTCCTTGAGGCCCTCGACGTTGTCGAGCAGCCAGCGGGCCTTGGGACCGGCGAAGTAGGAGGCGAGGGGAAGGCCGGTCTCGCGGCGGAAGCGGTCCTGGCCGACGTTGCGGCCGAGCTCCCTGCACAGGGCGTCGGTGCGGGTGTCCTGCCAGACGATGGCGTTGTGGACGGGCTCACCGGTGTTCCGGTCCCACAGCACGGTGGTCTCGCGCTGGTTGGTGATGCCGATGGCCTTGATGTCGTCGCGGGTGATGCCGGCCTTCTCGATGGCGCCGGCGACGACCTCCTGGACGTTGGTCCAGATCTCGGCGGCGTCGTGCTCGACCCAGCCCGGCTTGGGGAAGATCTGCTCGTGCTCCTTCTGGTCGACGGAGACGATCCGGCCGTCCCGGTCGAAGACGATGCAGCGCGAGGAGGTGGTGCCCTGGTCGATGGCGGCGATGAACGGGCCGTGCCCGTGGGATGCGATGCCGGCGGTGTTGGCGTCGGTCACTGTGTGCTCCTGAGGGTCCTGAGGTCCTGAAGGTCCGTGGTCCGTGGTCGGTGATCAGTGGTGCTGTGGTACGGCGCGGTGGTGCGGACGCATGAGGTCCGCCGCGGCGCTCGCCGCCCGGGGGCCGCGAGCGCGGCGGTCGTCAGGCGAACGCGATGTTGTAGATACCGGCGCCGATCGCCCCGCCGATCAGCGGGCCGACGACCGGGATCCAGGCGTAGCTCCAGTCGGAGCCGCCCTTGTTGGGCAGCGGCAGCAGCGCGTGCACGATGCGGGGGCCGAGGTCACGGGCCGGGTTGATGGCGTAGCCCGTGGGGCCGCCGAGCGACAGACCGATGGAGACGACCACGAACGCGGTGATCAGGCCGCCGAGGACACCGAGGCCGTCGCCCTTGGCGTTCAGGCCCTGGGTCAGGACCGCCAGGATCAGCACGACGGTGCCGATGATCTCGGTGGCGAGGTTCTGCACCACGTTTCTGATCTCCGGGCCCGTCGAGAAGATGCCGAGCACCGGGCCGGCGCCCTTCTCCTGGGCCTCGACCGCCTTGGCGGCGGTGGCCTGCGCACCCGGGCCGCCGACGATCTCCTTGTCGGTCAGGTGGGCGTGGAACTGGCCGTAGTAGGCGACCCACACCAGGGCCGCACCGATCATGGCGCCGAGCAGCTGACCGGCGAAGTAGGTCGGTACGTTCGACCAGTCGCTGTCCTTGATGGCGAGGGCCACCGTCACGGCCGGGTTCAGGTGGGCCCCGGAGAGCGGGCCCGAGATGTACACGGCCGTCATCACGGCGAAACCCCACCCGAAGGCGATGGCGAGCCAGCCGGCGTTACGGGCCTTGGAGGCCTTCAGGGTGACGGCGGCACACACGCCGCCGCCGAGCAGGATGAGTATGGCGGTACCGATGGTCTCGCCGATGAAGATGTCGGAGCTGGACACCCGCGACTCCTTTGTCCTTCGTCCAGGGGTAGCCGAACCCCGGGTCCCTCCGGGGGTCTGGCGCCCTCGGGGGTGAGAGCGATGCCGGCCCTTGGCGCTGCCACACTCTAGCGCGTATTGCCGCAAGGTGTTCGACAATGCCGACCGATGGACGCGAGTCTCACCTCGCTGTGACACGGGCGTCAAGAGTTCTGTAGTCGAAAGCGCGATCGTTACTGATCGCCGGGTCGGGACCCGTCCACCGCGGGCACGTGAAAGTCCGCCACGGGCACGTGAAAGTCCGCCGCGGGCACGCGAAAGGCCGGCACACCGACGGTGTACCGGCCTCCCGCGCTCTTCCCGCGGCCTTCCCGCGGCGCTCAGAACCGCCCGGCGCCCAGATCCCTCGAGACGGCGCGGGCGCAGTCCCGCACGGCCGCGATCAGCTCGGGGCGCAGCTCGCCGTCCCGGCGCACCCGCTCCACCGCTCCGGTGATCCCGACGGCGCCGACCGGCATCCTGCGCCGGTCGTGGATGGGTGCCGCGATGGACGCGACGCCCTCCCAGGTCTCCTCCACGTCGGCCGCGTACCCCCGCGCGCGCGTGAGGTCGAGGATGTGCTCGAAGTCCTCCATGTCGCACACGGTCCGGTCCGTGAACGCCTTGCGGTCGGCCTCCACGGCCTCGCTGTGCGCGACCGGGTCGTACGCCGACAGGACCTTGCCCAGGGCCGTGGAGTGCAGGGGCTGCATCGCCCCGATCTCCAGCACCTGCCGGCTGTCGTCCGGGCGGAAGACGTGGTGCACGATCAGCACGCCCTGCTGGTGCAGAACCCCCAGGTAGACGCTCTCACCGCTGGAGCGCGCCAGGTCGTCCGTCCACACCAGGGCACGTGCCCGCAGCTCGTGCACGTCGAGGTAGGTGGTGCCCAGGCGCAGCAGCTCCGCGCCGAGCTGGTAGCGGCCGGAGGCGTCGTCCTGCTCCACGAACCCCTCCTGCTGGAGGGTGCGCAGTATGCCGTGGGCGGTGCCCTTGGCGAGGCCCAGAGAAGAGGCGATGTCCGACAGGCCGAGCCGTCGTTCGCCGCCCGCGAGCAAGCGCAGCATCGCGGCCGCCCGTTCGAGCGACTGGATGTTCCGTGCCATCGCCGTCCTGCCTCCGTCCCCTTCGACCGCCGGCGGCCGATTTCGTCGCCGCCGTTCGGCAATGTCGAACACTACCGGTCCATGTCGACTCTCCGCTAATGGTCGGTCGACACCTGTTACGAGCCGGGCCTCCCGCGAGTGGCCCGGCGGTCATCCTCGTCCGCGTGGTGGACGCTCTGACCATCGGGTGGCCGACCCGGCTAGGCTTGCCGCGTGCGCCTTCCCCGGGAGGCTCCGGTGTGAGTCCTCGCGAACCACCGGGGAAGGCGCAAAGCCGACAGCCGTCGCACCTAAGGGAGCCCCTTCATGGCCTCGTTGCCGCCGACCCCTTCCGCCGACAGCCGGACCCGTGTGTCCGCCCTCCGCGAGGCGCTCGCCACCCGAGTGGTGGTGGCCGACGGAGCGATGGGCACCATGCTCCAGGCCCAGGAGCCCACGCTCGAGGACTTCCAGAACCTGGAAGGCTGCAACGAGATTCTGAACCTGACCCGGCCCGACATCGTCCGTTCGGTCCACGACGCCTACTTCGCGGCGGACGTCGACTGCGTGGAGACCAACACCTTCGGCGCCAACCACACGGCCGCGGCGGAGTACGAGATCTCCGACCGGGTCCACGAGCTGTCCGAGGCGGGCGCCCGCATCGCCCGGGAGGTCGCCGACGAGTACGCCGCCCGCGACGGCCGCACCCGCTGGGTGCTCGGCTCGATCGGCCCCGGCACCAAGCTGCCCACCCTCGGCCACGTCGGCTACGCCACCATTCGCGACGGCTACCAGGCCAACGCCGAGGGGCTGCTGGCGGGCGGCGCGGACGCGCTGATCGTGGAGACCACGCAGGACCTGCTCCAGACGAAGGCCTCGGTACTGGGCGCCCGCCGGGCCATGGAGGCCGCCGGCATCGAGGTGCCCCTGCTGGTGTCGATGGCGTTCGAGACGACCGGCACGATGCTGCTCGGCTCGGAGATCGGCGCGGCGCTGACCGCGCTGGAGCCGCTCGGCATCGACATGATCGGCCTGAACTGCTCCACCGGCCCGGCGGAGATGAGCGAACACCTGCGCTACCTCACCCGCCACTCCCGTATCCCGCTGCTGTGCATGCCGAACGCGGGTCTGCCGGTCCTGACCAAGGACGGCGCGCACTTCCCGCTGGACCCGGAGGGCCTGGCGGACGCGCAGGAGAACTTCGTCCGCGACTACGGCCTGTCGCTGGTGGGCGGCTGCTGCGGTACGACCCCGGAGCATCTGCGGCAGCTGGTGGAGCGGGTGCGGGACCTGGCCCCGCTGGAGCGCAGCCCGCGCCCGGAGCCCGGCGCCGCCTCCCTCTACCAGACCGTCCCCTTCCGCCAGGACACGTCCTATCTGGCGATCGGGGAGCGGACGAACGCCAACGGGTCGAAGAAGTTCCGCGAGGCCATGCTCGAGGGCCGCTGGGACGACTGTGTGGAGATGGCCCGGGAGCAGATCCGCGAGGGCGCGCACATGCTCGACCTGTGCGTGGACTACGTGGGCCGCGACGGCGTCGCCGACATGGCCGAGCTGGCCGGACGGTTCGCCACCGCCTCCACGCTGCCGATCGTGCTGGACTCCACCGAGGTCGACGTGATCGAGGCCGGGCTGGAGAAGCTCGGCGGCCGCGCGGTGATCAACTCCGTCAACTACGAGGACGGTGACGGCCCCGAGTCGCGGTTCGCGAAGGTCACGAAGCTCGCCCGGGAGCACGGGGCGGCGCTGATCGCGCTGACCATCGACGAGGTGGGCCAGGCCCGTACCGCCGAGAAGAAGGTCGAGGTCGCCGAGCGGCTGATCGCGGACTTGACCGGCAACTGGGGCATCCGCGAGGAGGACATCCTCGTGGACTGCCTGACCTTCACCATCTGCACCGGTCAGGAGGAGTCCCGCAAGGACGGCCTGGCCACCGTCGAGGGCATCCGCGAGCTGAAGAAGCGGCACCCGAAGGTGCAGACGACCCTCGGTCTGTCGAACATCTCCTTCGGCCTGAACCCGGCCGCCCGGATCCTGCTGAACTCCGTCTTCCTGGACGAGTGCGTCAAGGCCGGCCTGGACTCCGCGATCGTCCACGCGAGCAAGATCCTGCCGATCGCCCGCTTCGACGAGGAGCAGGTCACCACCGCCCTGGACCTGATCTACGACCGCCGCCGTGAGGGCTACGACCCGCTGCAGAAGCTCATGCAGCTGTTCGAGGGCGCCACCGCCAAGTCCCTGAAGGCGGGCAGGGCCGAGGAGCTGGCCGCGCTGCCGCTGGAGGAGCGGCTGAAGCGGCGGATCATCGATGGCGAACGCAACGGCCTGGAAGCCGACCTGGACGAGGCGCTTCAGAGCCGTAGGGCGCTGGACATCGTCAACGACACCCTGCTGGACGGCATGAAGGTCGTCGGTGAGCTGTTCGGCTCCGGGCAGATGCAGCTGCCGTTCGTGCTCCAGTCCGCCGAGGTCATGAAGGCGGCCGTCGCCCACCTCGAGCCGCACATGGAGAAGACCGACGAGGCCGGCAAGGGCACGATCGTGCTGGCCACCGTGCGTGGCGACGTGCACGACATCGGCAAGAACCTGGTCGACATCATCCTGTCCAACAACGGCTACAACGTGGTCAACCTGGGCATCAAGCAGCCGGTCTCGGCGATCCTGGAGGCCGCGGACGAGCACAAGGCGGACGTGATCGGCATGTCCGGGCTGCTGGTGAAGTCCACGGTGATCATGAAGGAGAACCTGGAGGAGCTCAACGCCCGCGGCCTGGCCACCCGCTACCCGGTCATCCTCGGCGGCGCCGCCCTGACCCGCGCGTACGTGGAGCAGGACCTGCACGAGCTGTACCAGGGCGAGGTCCGCTACGCCCGCGACGCCTTCGAGGGCCTGCGCCTGATGGACGCCCTGATCGGCGTCAAGCGCGGCGTGCCCGGCGCCAAGCTGCCCGAACTGCGGCAGCGGCGGGTCCGCGCCACCGCGGCGGTGGTGGAGGAGGAGCAGCGGCCGCAGGAGGGTCATGTCCGCTCGGACGTGGCCACCGACAACCCGGTCCCGGAGCCTCCGTTCTGGGGCACCCGGGTGGTCAAGGGCATCCCGCTGAAGGACTACGCCTCCTGGCTGGACGAGGGCGCCCTGTTCAAGGGCCAGTGGGGCCTGCGCCAGGCCCGCACCGGCGCCGGGCCGACGTACGAGGAGCTGGTGGAAACCGAGGGCCGTCCCCGGCTGCGCGGCCTGCTCGACCGGCTCCAGACGGAGAACCTGCTGGAGGCGGCCGTCGTCCACGGCTACTTCCCGTGCGTGTCCAAGGACGACGACCTGATCGTCCTGGACGAGGAGGGCAACGAGCGCACCCGGTTCACCTTCCCGCGCCAGCGCCGCGGCCGCCGCCTGTGCCTGGCGGACTTCTTCCGCCCGGAGGAGTCAGGGGAGCGGGACGTCGTCGGCTTCCAGGTCGTCACTGTCGGCTCGAAGATCGGGGAGGAGACGGCCCGGCTGTTCGCGTCCGACTCCTACCGTGAGTACCTGGAGCTGCACGGTCTGTCAGTGCAGCTGGCCGAGGCGCTCGCCGAGTACTGGCACGCACGCGTCCGCGCCGAGCTGGGCTTCGCCGGGGAGGACCCGAGCGACATCGAAGACATGTTCGCTCTGAAGTACCGGGGAGCCCGTTTCTCCCTCGGTTACGGCGCCTGCCCCGACCTGGAGGACCGTGCCAAGATCGCCGCGCTCCTGGAGCCCGAGCGGATCGGGGTGCACCTCTCCGAGGAGTTCCAGCTGCACCCCGAGCAGTCCACCGACGCCATCGTGATCCACCACCCGGAGGCCAAGTACTTCAACGCGCGCTGAGACCGCTGAACAGGGGACATCCCGGCCGGGCGCGGTCTCGACGAGGCGTTTGTCCCTTCCACGTCGTAGACTGGTCGGTCCACTGCAGGCCGGTTCCCCGCGCGGGAACCGGCCTGATCGTCCCTCAAGGAGGTACGCCGGATGACCAGTACGGTCCCCGCGCCAGGCACCCGCACGGCCGAAGGCTCCGCCCTGGAGGCAGTGCTCCTCGACATGGACGGAACCCTGGTGGACACGGAGGGTTTCTGGTGGGACGTCGAGGTGGAGGTGTTCGCGGCCCTCGGCCACAGACTCGACGATGCCTGGAGACATGTCGTCGTCGGCGGCCCCATGACCCGCAGCGCGGGCTTCCTCATCGAGGCCACCGGCGCCGCCATCACCCTCGCCGAGCTCACGGTGCTGCTCAACCAGGGCTTCGAGGACCGTATCGACCGCGCCCTGCCGCTGATGCCGGGCGCGGCGCGGCTGCTGGCGGAGCTGTCGACGCACGAGATCCCCACCGCCCTGGTCTCCGCCTCCCACCGGCGCATCATCGACCGCGTCATGATCTCGCTCGGGCCCGAGTACTTCTCCTTCTCGGTGGCCGGTGACGAGGTGGCACGCACCAAGCCGCATCCGGAGCCTTATCTGCTGGCCGCCACCCGCCTGGGAGTGGATCCGGCCAGGTGCGCGGTCGTCGAGGACACCGCCACCGGGGTCGCCGCGGCCGAGGCCGCCGGCTGCCGTGTGGTCGCCGTCCCCTCCGTGGCCCCCATCGCCCCGGCCCCCCGGCGCACCGTCGTGACCTCGCTGGAAGAGGTCGACCTGCCGTTCCTCCAGGGGCTGATGACGTACCTGGGCTAGGGGAGGGCTAGGGGGTGTCTCGTCGATGAGGCCCGAGCAGGGCCCCGGCCACGGGATGGCCGAATCCCGATATCCCCGCCTCGAGTCAGTGGTGTGACGTTCACCACTCAATAGGGGGTCGACAGGGGCGTCGGCGTGTGCAGCCCCCCTCGTGCGAGGCGCCGTCCGCGCGTCTTTGTGTCCCGATTGATGAGAGGCTGCACGAATCATTCCAGTGGCGCGTTTTCGGTGCGTCCACACCTGATTCCGCTGCGTGATGGCGACTCAACTCCGGTGGCCGCGAACCCTCCTGCGGGCGCGGACTAATCTCGTCGCGAGAACATCGCCCCACTCCCGTGAACGGCCGCACCACCCCTGCATGCCGGGTACACGGATATGACAGCCCTGGAGAAACTCGAGCATGAACCGCAAGACTTTGGTGCTGCCGGCCGTGGCCGGTCTGCTCGCGCCGGTACTCGCCGCCTGCGGCGGGTCCGACAGCGGCAGCCAGAGTGACGACGCCATCGTCGTCGGCACCACGGACCGGTTCGCCGCCTCCAAGGAAGCCCCCGCACCCCTCGACCCGGCGTGGGCCTACGACGCCGGGCTCTGGAACGTCCTGCGCCAGACGGTGCAGACCCTGATGATCATGCCCAAGGGCGACGGCAACCCCGTCCCCGAGGCAGCCGAGAAGTGCGGATTCACCGACAGCGGCAACGAGCGCTACGCCTGCACCCTGCGCGACGGCCTGAAGTTCGCCAACGGCGACCCGCTCACCGCGGCCGACGTGAAGTACTCCATCGACCGCGCCCGCGCCATCAAGGGCGACAGCGGTGTGGCCGGCCTGCTCAACACCATCGACACCGTCGAGACGCAGGGCGACCGCGAGGTCATCTTCCACCTCAACACCGCGGACGCCACCTTCCCGTACAAGCTGACGACGCCCGTCGCGGGCATCGTCAACCCCAAGGACTACGAGAAGAACAAGCTGCGCGAGGGCTTCGCCGTGGACGGCTCCGGCCCCTACACCATGAAGGCCGACGTCAAGAACGGGGAGATGGTCGACGCCGTCTTCACCAAGAACCCCAACTACAAGGGGACGTTGCAGCTCAACAACGACAAGGTGGAGATCCGCTCCTTCTCCGACCCGGACGCCATGGGTGACGCCCTGAACAAGGGTGACATCGACGTCATGACCCGCACCATGTCGCCGGAGCAGATCCAGAAGCTGTCCAATGCCGGTGAGAGCAACGTCGACCTCGTCGAGATGCCCGGCCTGGAGATCCGCTACCTCGCCTTCAACACCGACGCCCCGTCGGTGAAGAGCAAGGCGGTGCGCCAGGCGATGGCCCAGGTCATCAACCGCAGCGAACTCGTCGCCAAGGTCTACGGCACGCAGGCCGAACCGCTCTTCTCGCTGGTGCCGGCCACCGTCACCGGCCACTCCAACTCGTTCTTCAACAAGTACGGCGACCCGAACGTCCCCAAGGCCAAGTCCCTGCTGGCCAAGGCGAACATCACCACTCCGGTGAAGCTGACGCTGCACTACACGACGGACCACTACGGCACGGCCACCAAGAAGGAATTCGAGATCCTTCAGCAGCAGCTCAACGCCAGCGGTCTGTTCGACGTCAGCATCCAGGGCACGCCGTGGGGGAAGTTCCGCCCGGCGGAGCAGAAGGGCCAGTACGAGGTCTACGGCATGGGTTGGTTCCCGGACTTCCCGGACCCCGACAACTTCCTCGCGCCGTTCCTCGACAAGGACAACTTCCTCGGCTCGCCGTACGCCAACAGCGAGATCCGCAACACCCTGATCCCGCAGTCCCGGCGTGAGGCCGACCGCGGCTCCTCCAGCCTGACGGACATCCAGAACATCGTCGCCCGCGACGTCCCGGTGATCCCGCTGTGGCAGGGCAAGCAGTACGTCGCCGCCCGTGACGCCATCACGGGCACCGCGTACGCGCTCAACTCCTCCTCCACGCTGCAGCTGTGGACGCTCGGCCGCGGCGTGAGCAACTGAGCCACACCGCCGCCGGTACGACGAGGCGCCCCTCCCGAACTTCGGGGAGGGGCGCCTCGCGTCGTAGGAAGTGTTTCCGCTGTGCCGCCCTGCTCACTGCGCTCCGGGCCGCACCAGACCGCTCTCGTACGCGTACACCGCCGCCTGCACGCGGTCGCGCAGCCCCAGCTTGGTCAGCACATGCCCGACATGCGTCTTGACCGTCGTCTCGCTGACGAACAGGTCCGCGGCGATCTCCGCGTTGGACAGCCCGCGCGCAACCAGTTTCAGCACCTCGACCTCACGCTCGGTGAGGGTGTGCAGGGTGTCCGGCACCGGCTCGTCCCCGGACGGCAGATGCGTGGCGTACTTGTCCAGCAGCCGGCGCGTGATGCTCGGCGCCAGCATCGCCTCGCCGGCCGCGACCACCCGGATCGCCTGCACCAGCTCGTTGGCCGGGGCGTCCTTCAGCAGGAAGCCGCTCGCGCCCGCGCGCAGCGCCTCCACCACGTACTCGTCGAGGTCGAAGGTGGTCAGCACCAGCACCTTCGCCGGGCCGTCCCGCCCGGGCCCGGTGATCTGCCGGGTCGCCTCGACCCCGTCCATCCGCGGCATGCGGATGTCCATCAGCACCACATCGGGCTGCAGGGCCCGCACCTGGTGCAGGGCTTGGAGGCCGTCTCCGGCCTCGCCCACGACCGCGATGTCCTGCTCCGCCTCCAGAATCATCCGGAACCCGGTGCGCAGCAGCGGCTGGTCGTCGACCAGTAGGACGCGGATGGCCACGTGAGTCTCCTTCGCTGGGGCCCTACTCCGGCCCCATTCTGCCCTGCACCTGCGCAGCGGTCCGTCCCCGGGGCAGCGGCAGCGGGTAGGGCGGGGGAGTGCCCCCGAACTCCGGGCAGTGGGCGCGGTGGTCGCACCAGCCGCACAGCTTCGTGGGACGCGGCCGCCAGTCACCGGTCTCGGTGGCCAGCCGGATGGCCTCCCACAGCGCCAGCAGCTTGCGCTCCACCCGCTCCAGGTCGGCCGGGACCGGGTCGTACGTCAGCACGTCACCACTGCCCAGGTACACCAGCTGCAACCGCCGCGGAACGATCTTCTTCAGCCGCCAGACCACCAGGGCGTAGAACTTCATCTGGAACAGCGCGCCCTCGGCGTACTCCGGCCGGGGCGCCTTGCCCGTCTTGTAGTCGACGATCCGTACCTCGCCGGTGGGCGCCACGTCCACCCGGTCGATGATCCCGCGCAGCCTGAGCCCCGAGTCCAGCTCCGTCTCGACGAACAGCTCCCGCTCGGCCGGCTCCAGCCGGGTCGGGTCCTCCAGCGTGAACCAGCGCTCCACCAGCTGCTCCGCCTCCGTCAGCCAGCGGGCCAGCCGCTCGCCGTCCATGTCGTCGGCGAACAGCTCCACCAGCTCCGGCCGGGACTCCCGCAGCCGGTCCCACTGGCCGGGGATCAGCGCCTTGGCCCGGGGCGCGGTCCGCTCCGCGGCCGGCGCGTCGAAGAGCCGCTCGAGCACCGCGTGCACCAGCGTGCCCCGCGTGGCCGCCTCACTCGGCTTCTCCGGCAGCCGGTCGATCACCCGGAACCGGTACAGCAACGGGCACTGCATGAAGTCCCCGGCCCGAGACGGCGACAACGAAACCGGCCCGGCCGTGCTCACTGTGCCGGCGACCGCCTGCGCCGCCGGGCCCACACCCGCGTCGCCGCTCTCCGCAGTCGTGCTCGCTGCGGCGCCGGCCGCCCGGTTCGCCGCCTCGCCCCCGTCCCCACCGGCCCCGTCCGTATCGGCCCCGTCCGTATCGGCCCCGTCCGCGCCGAACCCGTCCACTGCGGGCATCGGGGTGTCCGCCGTCACGGTCGGCGTCCGGTCCGGGGCCGGTGGCGGTGCCGGCGTGCCTTCAGCGGCCGGTGCGGTCTCGGTACCGTCGGGTTCCGTCCCGCCCGCCGTGGTCGTCTCCATGCCACAGACCTTACGGCCCGCCACTGACAGTGACCCAGCCGCGGGGCCCGGCCCGGGGTGACGACGGGCACGGCAGCGGGCAGAACACAGGGGTGCCGGGCGGAACCGTTCGCCACGGCCGCATACCATCGACCCGAGACCTTCCGGCCGCCAGGCACGGAAGACGCGCTTCGAACGAGGGGACACCGTGGACGTGAGCGGCGGGAGCGGGCAGCCGCGGTCCGGCAACGACGAGCCGACCGAACCCCGCACGGGCCCCTCGGCCCCGGCACCCCACGACGGCACCGCCCGCTCGGAGTCACCCGGCCACGACCCCGGCCCCGGAGCGGGAGACGAGCACGCCCCGGACGAGAACGGACCTCCCGCGCGGGACTCCTCCGCCCCCGACGACCGGGGCGACCGCCACCCGGACGGCCCGGCCGATCCCGTCGACGAGTCCTTCCGGGACAGCGCCGCCGGCCCCGGCACCGGTACCGACCCCGCGACCACCCCCGGCCCCGCCGAGCACGACACCCACCCCGACCGCGCCCACGCCCACGCCGGTGGTGCCGGCCAGGCACCGCCGCCCCGGCGGGCCCGGGAGCCCGGAGGCGGGCTGCTCATGGGGCGGCCGTTCGGCGTGCCCGTCTACGTGGGGCCCAGCTGGTTCCTTGTCGCCGCGCTGATCACCTGGGTCTTCGGCGGCCAGCTCGACCGCGTGCTGCCCGAGCTCGGCGCCGCCCGCTACCTCGTCTCCCTCTTCTTCGCGGTCGCCTTCTACGGCTCCGTCCTCGTCCACGAGCTCGCCCACACCCTCGCCGCGATCCGCTTCAAACTCCCCGTCCGCCGCATCCAGCTGCAGTTCTTCGGCGGTGTCTCGGAGATCGAGAAGGAGGCCGAGACCCCCGGCCGCGAGTTCGTCCTCGCCTTCGTCGGCCCCCTGCTCTCCCTGGTCCTCGCCGGCGTCTTCTACCTCGCCCTCCAGCCCGTCGAACGCGGCACGGTCCTCGGCGTGCTGCTGGCCGCCCTGATGGTCTCCAACCTCATCGTCGCCGCGTTCAACCTGCTGCCCGGCCTGCCTCTCGACGGCGGCCGCATGCTCCGCGCCGTCGTCTGGAAGATCACCGGCCGGCCGATGACCGGCACCGTCGCCGCCGCCTGGGTGGGCCGGCTCCTCGCCGTCTCCGTCCTCATCGGCCTGCCCCTGCTCAGCCAGTCCGGCGCCCTCGGCTCCACCGCCGAGGACAGCGTCGGCATGGACACCGTCACCGACGCCCTGCTCGCCGCCATCATCGCCGCGATCATCTGGACCGGCGCCGGCAACAGCCTGCGCATGGCCCGCCTGCGCGAACACCTCCCCGAACTGCGCGCCCGCACCCTCACCCGGCGCGCGGTCCCCGTCGAGACCAACACCTCCCTCGCCGAGGCCCTGCGCCGCGCCAACGCCGCCGGCGCCCGCGCGCTCGTCGTCGTCGACGGCCACGGCGAGCCGCTCTCCCTGGTCCGCGAGTCCGCCATCGTCGGCGTACCCGAACACCGCCGCCCCTGGGTCTACGCCAGCGCGCTCGCCCAGGACCTCACCGACGGCATGCGCGTTTCCGCCGAGCTGGCCGGCGAGGAGCTCCTGGACGTGCTGCGCGCCACCCCGGCCACCGAGTACCTCGTGGTGGAGGAGACCGGGGAGATCTACGGCGTGCTGTCCGCCGCCGACGTCGAGCGGGCCTTCGTGAAGGCCATGGCCCGGCCCTCCGCGTCCGCCTAGAGACCGCCGCCCACGTGGTCGGCGGGCCCCCCGGGGACCGGTAGGCTGGTCACATGTCCGAACCGACCGGTGCTGCCCGCCGCCGCGGGCCCTTCAAGGTCGGGGACCAGGTACAGCTGACCGACCCCAAGGGCCGCCACTACACGTTCACGCTCGAGGCCGGGAAGAACTTCCACACCCACAAGGGTTCCTTCCCGCACGACGAACTGATCGGCGCACCCGAGGGCAGCGTTGTCCGCACCACCGGCAACGTCGCCTACCTCGCGCTGCGTCCCCTGCTCCCCGACTACGTCCTGTCCATGCCCCGCGGGGCAGCCGTCGTCTACCCCAAGGACGCGGGGCAGATCCTGGCCTTCGCCGACATCTTCCCCGGCGCCCGCGTCGTGGAGGCCGGCGTCGGCTCCGGCTCGCTCAGCAGCTTCCTGCTGCGCGCCATCGGTGACCAGGGCATGCTGCACAGCTACGAGCGCCGCGCCGACTTCGCCGAGATCGCCCAGGCGAACGTGGAGCGCTACTTCGGCGGCCCGCACCCCGCCTGGCAGCTCACCGTCGGCGACCTCCAGGACAACCTGTCCGACACCGAGGTCGACCGCGTCATCCTCGACATGCTCGCCCCCTGGGAGTGCCTGGAGGCCGTCTCCAAGGCGCTCGTCCCCGGCGGCATCCTGTGCTGCTACGTCGCCACCACCACCCAGCTCGCCCGGACCGTGGAGTCCATCCGCGAGATCGGCTGCTTCAACGAGCCGACCGCCTGGGAGACGATGATCCGCAACTGGCACATCGAGGGCCTGGCCGTCCGCCCCGACCACCGGATGATCGGGCACACCGGCTTCCTGCTCACCGCCCGCCGCCTCGCGGACGGCGTCGAGCCGCCCATGCGCCGCCGACGCCCCGCCAAGGGCGCCTACGGCGAGGACTACGAGGGCCCCAACGCCGACGGAGGCACCGGCCGCTGACGCGGCCCCCTGCCGCAGCCAACGAACGGGCGCCGTGGCGGAGTTCCCCCTGCCGAACAGGGAACTCCGCCACGGCGCCCCCGCGTTGAACCCGCACCAGGAACCTGCCGCCGCCGCCCGGCGGCGGCACGGGCCGGTCACAAGAACCCACCCCGCCGTTCCCCCGCACTGTGACGTGTGGCACGATGCTGGCCACCCCCACCGGCACAGCCCTCACAGGAGACACTCCTAGTGCAGCACCCCGCCGTTCCGGAACTGGCACACACGCACACGCGCCCCATCCACTGGGTGGCCACCGCCACGGCCGTCGCCGGTGTCATCGCCCTCTCCTCGGCCCTTCAGCCGAGCTCGGCCACCGCCGCCCAGACCGCCGACGCCGGCACCCGGGCCCAGAGCGCGCCCGCGGCCGCCGCACCCGCCACCACAGGCGTGACCTTCCCGCTCCAGTGCGGCCCCGTGAAGGCCGTCGTGGCGAAGAAGGCCTCCGGGGACCTCGACCAGGACGGCCGGCCGGAGACCGTGGCCGTCGTGCACTGCGACGCCTCCATGGGCACCCCGCCCGACGCCGTCTACGTCCTCACCCAGGCCGAAGGGGCCAAGGCGCCGCGCGTGGTGGCCACCCTCGTCGACCCCAAGGACCGGTACACCGTCACCGACTTCGCCGTGCGGGCCGGCGACATAACGGCCACCCTCCTCGGCTACTCCTCGCCCGACGTGCCCAATTGCTGCCCCGATGTGAAGGACAGCGTGAAGTGGCGGTGGCAGAACGGCGCGTTCGTCCGCTCCGCGCCCGCACAGGCGCGCGGCGTCTGACACCGCGCCCGCAGGGGTGTGAGAAATCAGACAGTAGTGACGGCAGGCGCTCGTGCGGTCACCCCGCGTCAGGTCCGTACCTCTCGACCTTGTCCGAAACGCGACGCACATGGATGCACTCGCCCGGGCACTCCCTCGCCGAGTCGACGACGTCCGTGAGAAGCGCCAGCGGCACGGGCGTTGCCGCCCCCTTCTCCTGCAGGAGCTCGTCGTCCGCGCCCTTCACATAGGCCAGGCCGTCGATGTCCAGCTCGAAGACCTCCGGCGCGTACTGTGCGCAGATGCCGTCACCGGTGCACAGATCCTGGTCGATCCAGACCTCCAGTGCCTCGCCACCGTCCGCGGTCCGCTGCTGCACGTTCATCTCTCCTGCCGTATCACGTCGAGCCGCACGGGAATCAGGCCAGCTCTGACGGGTGTTGAACATCTCGAGACTATCTCTGTTCGCTTTCCAATCATGTTCGGTGGGTATTCCCCTGGCGTGAGGGAGAGCGCAAGGGTGAAGATCGGACACACCCCGACCGTCTTTGTGATCTAGGGGTTTCAATCGACACCCACCCAGGTAGGGTCTGGAAGCGTCCAGCTCCCCTTGGAGGAGGTGAGGACCGTGGCAGCCCACGACGACGACATGAACCGCGGCATCCGCCCGGGACGAGGGTCCGAAGACCCGGCCGGGCAGATCGCCTACCTTGAGCAGGAGATCGCCGTCCTGCGACGCAAGCTCGCCGACTCTCCGCGACACACGAGGATTCTCGAAGAGCGGATCGTCGAGCTGCAGACCAACCTGGCCGGCGTCTCCGCGCAGAACGAACGCCTCGCGAACACTCTCCGCGAGGCCCGCGACCAGATCGTGGCCCTCAAGGAAGAGGTCGACCGGCTCGCCCAGCCGCCCGCCGGCTTCGGCGTCTTCCTGCAGGCCAACGAGGACGGCACCGCCGACATCTTCACCGGCGGCCGCAAGCTGCGGGTGAACGTCAGCCCCAGCGTCGAGGTCGACGAGCTCCGGCGCGGCCAGGAAGTGATGCTCAACGAAGCGCTCAACGTGGTCGAGGCCATGGAGTTCGAGCGCGTCGGCGACATCGTCACCCTCAAGGAGATCCTCGAGGACGGTGAGCGCGCCCTGGTCATCGGGCACACCGACGAGGAGCGGGTGGTGCGGCTCGCCGAGCCGCTGCTGGACGTGACCATCCGCGCCGGCGACGCCCTCCTGCTCGAGCCCAGGTCCGGCTATGTCTACGAGGTCGTGCCCAAGAGCGAGGTCGAGGAGCTCGTCCTCGAAGAGGTGCCCGACATCGGATACGACCAGATCGGTGGCCTCGGCAACCAGATCGAGATGATCCGCGACGCCGTCGAGCTGCCGTACCTCTACCCGGACCTGTTCAAGGAGCACGAACTGCGCCCGCCCAAGGGTGTGCTGCTCTACGGTCCCCCCGGATGCGGCAAGACACTCATCGCCAAGGCCGTCGCCAACTCGCTGGCCAAGAAGGTCGCCGAGGTCACCGGCCAGGCCGCCGGCAAGAGCTTCTTCCTCAACATCAAGGGCCCCGAGCTCCTGAACAAGTACGTCGGCGAGACCGAGCGGCAGATCCGCCTGGTCTTCCAGCGAGCCCGGGAGAAGGCCAGCGAGGGCACCCCCGTCATCGTCTTCTTCGACGAGATGGAGTCCCTCTTCCGCACCCGTGGCTCCGGCGTCAGCTCGGACGTGGAGAACACCATCGTCCCCCAGCTGCTCGCCGAGATCGACGGCGTGGAGGGCCTGCAGAACGTGGTCGTGATCGGCGCCTCCAACCGCGAGGACATGATCGACCCGGCCATCCTGCGCCCCGGCCGGCTCGACGTGAAGATCAAGATCGAGCGTCCGGACGCCGAAGCGGCCCAGGACATCTTCGGGAAGTACCTCACCGAGCGCCTTCCGCTGCACGCGGACGACCTCTCGGAACACGGCGGCGCCAAGGACGCCACGGTCCAGGCCATGATCCAGACCGCGGTCGAGCAGATGTACGCCGAATCCGAGGAGAACCGCTTCCTGGAGGTCACCTACGCCAACGGCGACAAGGAAGTCCTCTACTTCAAGGACTTCAACTCCGGCGCCATGATCGAGAACATCGTCGGCCGCGCCAAGAAAATGGCGATCAAGGACTTCCTCGAGAAGAACCAGAAGGGCCTCCGCGTCTCCCACCTGCTCCAGGCCTGCGTGGACGAGTTCAAGGAGAACGAGGACCTGCCGAACACCACCAACCCGGACGACTGGGCCCGGATCTCCGGAAAGAAGGGCGAGCGGATCGTCTACATCCGCACCCTCATCACCGGAAAGCAGGGCGCGGACACCGGACGCTCCATCGACACGGTGGCGAACACCGGACAGTACCTGTAAAAGCAGGGCGGCTGCGGGTGCCCTCGGCGGGTACCCGCAGCCGACCTGTTTTTCGGGGCGCACGCACGGAGCAGGCAATGACGCAAATGATCTCCCCACCAGCGCAAAGGCGTTCTAGGCTCTTTCGTACCGCCGGGTCGCGCAGTGCGGGGACGGGCACCGCACAGGCACCCGAGCACCAGCGGTACTTGAGCGCCGCCCACGACCGAGGGCGCCGCCGGGCAAGGAGGGCCGCATGACCGTACGGCGAGTAATGGGCATCGAGACGGAGTACGGGATCTCCGTCCCCGGTCACCCCAACGCCAATGCCATGCTCACCTCGTCCCAGATCGTCAACGCCTACGCGGCGGCGATGCACCGGGCCCGCCGGGCCCGCTGGGACTTCGAGGAGGAGAACCCGCTGCGGGACGCCCGCGGCTTCGACCTCGCCCGCGAGGCCGCCGACGCCAGCCAGCTCACGGACGAGGACATCGGCCTGGCCAACGTCATCCTCACCAATGGCGCGCGGCTCTACGTCGACCACGCCCACCCCGAGTACAGCGCCCCGGAGGTCACCAACCCGCGCGACGCCGTCCTGTGGGACAAGGCCGGCGAGCGCATCATGGCCGAGGCCGCCGAACGCGCCGCCCAGCTGCCCGGCGCCCAGCCGATCCATCTCTACAAGAACAACACCGACAACAAGGGCGCCTCCTACGGCACGCACGAGAACTACCTGATGAAGCGGGAGACCGCCTTCTCCGACATCGTGCGCCACCTCACGCCCTTCTTCGTCTCCCGCCAGGTCATCACCGGCGCCGGCCGCGTCGGCATCGGTCAGGACGGCCACGAGCACGGCTTCCAGCTCAGCCAGCGCGCCGACTACTTCGAGGTCGAGGTCGGCCTGGAGACGACGCTGAAGCGCCCCATCATCAACACCCGCGACGAACCGCACGCCGACGCGGAGAAGTACCGCCGGCTGCACGTGATCATCGGCGACGCGAACCTCTCCGAGATCTCCACCTACCTCAAGCTGGGCATGACCGCCCTGGTCCTGTCCATGATCGAGGACGGCTTCATCGCCGTCGACCTGGCCGTCGACCAGCCCGTACGCGCCCTCCACCAGGTCTCGCACGACCCGTCCCTCAAGCGTCTGATCACGCTCCGCAGCGGCCGGACACTCACCGCGGTCCAGCTCCAGATGGAGTACTACGAGCTGTCGCGCAAGTACGTCGAGGAGCGCTTCGGCGCGGACGCCGACGACCAGACCAAGGACGTCCTGGCCCGGTGGGAGGACACCCTCAACCGGCTGGAGAACGACCCCATGAGCCTGGCCGGCGAGCTGGACTGGGTCGCCAAGCGGGAGCTCATGGAGGGTTACCGGCGCCGCGACGGCCTGGACTGGGACGCCGCCCGCCTGCACCTGGTGGACCTCCAGTACGCGGACGTGCGCCCCGAGAAGGGCCTGTACAACCGTCTCGTGGCCCGCGGACGCATGAAGCGCCTGCTGGACGAGTCCGAGGTCGACCGGGCCCGCAGGAAGCCGCCTGAGGATACCCGCGCCTACTTCCGCGGCCGCTGCCTGGAGCAGTACGCGGACGACGTCGCCGCGGCCTCCTGGGACTCGGTCATCTTCGACCTGCCCGGCCGCGACTCGCTCCAGCGCGTCCCGACCCTGGAACCGCTTCGCGGAACGCGTAATCACGTCAAGGAGCTCCTGGACCGCTGCCGCACCGCGGAGGACCTGGTCAGGGTCCTGTCCGGCGGCTGAGCGGGTACCCGGAGGCGGACCGGCCGGACAGGGTGGAAATCCCTCCGGCCGGGAATCATCGAGACGGCCCCCGTACGTTGGAGAAACCACGGGGCCGATGTCGGACCCGGCTTGTAGGGTCTGATCATCACCGATCGGCCGTAATGCCGACCATGTCGGGCGAACTGAGCGGGGTGAGGGTTATGGCAACGAAGGACACCGGTGGCGGGCAGCAGAAGGCCACGCACTCGACCGAGGAGGTCGAGGAGCAGGTCCAGGACGCACAGGCCGCCGAGGACCTCAAGGAACGCCACGAGAAGCTGAGCGACGACGTGGACGACGTCCTCGACGAAATCGATGATGTGCTCGAGTCCAACGCAGAGGATTTCGTGCGGTCATTCGTTCAGAAGGGCGGCCAGTAGGCCGCTTCCTCCTTCGATTCGAAGGAGGGCGGGTGGAGCCCCGGCGGACGATCCGGTCGGCGAAGCGCTGCGTGCGGTGCGGTGAGGCCACACCGCGCGCAGCCTTCGCTTCCGGGCGGTGCCACCGTGCGCGGGGGGCTGGGCGAGGGCTCCGTGCGAGCCGCCCGCAGGCTTCCGCCGTTCATGTGGATCACGGCCACAAGGCGGGTAGGGTCCGTGGCGTACTGTGCTTCAACTGCAATTCCGGCCTCGGCCTGTTGCGGGACGATCCCGGAGCCGCGTACCGAGCTGCCGACTACCTGGAAGGAAACGCGTGGAAGCCAACACTCGTAGCACCGGGCGTCTACCAGCTGCCTTCCTGACGCCTGGGTCCTCCTCGTTCATGGACTTTCTCTCCGAGCACCAGCCGGAGCTGCTGCCGGGCAAGCGGCAGCTGCCGCCCGTGCAGGGCGTGATCGAGGCTCCGCACGGCACGACCATCGTCGCCACGACGTTCCCGGGGGGCGTCGTGCTGGCCGGTGACCGCCGGGCGACCATGGGGAACGTCATCGCGCAGCGGGACATCGAGAAGGTGTTCCCGGCGGACGAGTACTCGGCCGTCGGTATCGCCGGCACCGCCGGTATCGCCGTGGAGATGGTGAAGCTGTTCCAGCTGGAGCTGGAGCACTTCGAGAAGGTCGAGGGGGCGCAGCTGTCGCTGGAGGGCAAGGCCAACCGGCTGTCGACCATGATCCGCTCCAACCTGGGCATGGCCATGCAGGGACTGGCCGTCGTGCCGCTGTTCGCTGGGTACGACCTGGACCGCGAGAAGGGCCGGATCTTCTCCTACGACGTCACGGGCGGCCGCTCCGAGGAGCACGGCTTCGCGGCGACCGGTTCCGGGTCGATCTTCGCGCGCGGCGCGATGAAGAAGCTCTTCCGTGAGGACCTGTCCGAGGCCGAGGCCACGACGCTGGTGGTGCAGGCCCTGTACGACGCGGCAGACGACGACTCGGCGACCGGTGGTCCCGATGTCGCCCGCCGGATCTATCCGATCGTCACCGTGATCACCGAGGACGGCTTCCGCCGGCTCACCGACGACGAGGCCTCCGAGATCGCCCGTTCGGTGCTCCAGCGGCGTCTGGAGCAGCCCGACGGCCCGCGGGCGGCGCTGCTGTAGCCGGTGGCCGCTCTTGTCCAGGGTGATCGAGTGACTTCTACAGAAAGGGACGGATAACCGGTGTCGACGCCGTTCTATGTGTCACCTCAGCAGGCCATGGCCGACCGGGCGGAGTACGCCCGCAAGGGCATCGCCCGCGGTCGCAGCCTGGTCGTGCTGCAGTACGCCGACGGAATCGTGTTCGTCGGTGAGAATCCGTCCCGCGCGCTGCACAAGTTCAGCGAGATCTACGACCGGATCGGGTTCGCCGCGGCCGGCAAGTACAACGAGTACGAGAACCTGCGCATCGGTGGTGTTCGCTACGCCGACCTGCGGGGTTACACCTACGACCGGGACGACGTCACGGCCCGCGGTCTTGCCAACGTCTACGCCCAGACGCTGGGCACGATCTTCTCGAGTGCGGCGGAGAAGCCGTACGAGGTGGAGCTGGTGGTCGCCGAGGTGGGGGAGACCCCGGAGGGCGACCAGATCTACCGGCTGCCGCACGACGGGTCGATCGTGGACGAGCACGGCTCGGTCGCGGTCGGTGGAAACGCGGAGCAGATCAGCAGCTATCTCGACCAGCGTCACCGGGACGGGATGACGCTGGCCGAGGCGCTGAAGCTGGCGGTGCAGGCCCTGTCCCGCGACACCAACGGCAGCGAGCGGGAGATCCCCGCGGAGCGCCTGGAGGTGGCGGTGCTGGACCGTACGCGTCCGCAGAAGCGCAAGTTCAAGCGCATCGTGGGCCGCCAGCTGGCGCGTCTGCTGGAGGGTGGCGAGGCGGACACCTCGCAGGACGGCGACGACTCGGCCGACTCCTCGGGCTCCGAGGAGGAGTAGCCCTTCCGGGTGGTCCTCACGAGCAGTCCCTCGCTCCGGTGCCCCGGAGCCGACGTCACGGACGCCGGCTCCGGGGCACCGGTGTCTCAGGAGGCTCTGGGCGGGGCCGTGGAGCCCCGTACCACCAGTTCGACGGGGATGTCCCCGCCGAGCGGTGCGCGGCCCTCCAGCACGGCCAGGAGGGCGTGCATGCCGCGTTCGCCGAACAGTTCCGCGTCCAGGCGGACGGTGGTCAGCTCGGGGTCGATGGCGCCGGCGAGGGCGAGGTCGTCGAGGCCGGTGACGGAGATGTCGTCGGGTACGCGCAGGCCGAGACGGCGCAGGGCCTTGTAGGCGCCGGCGGCCAGTTTGTCGTCGTCGCAGACCAGGGCGGTGGGCCGGCGCCCGGGGGCGCTCAGGGCGGCCTCGGTGGCGGCGTGGGCGTCCTCGATGGAGATGGGGGCGCGGGCGGTGCCGACGGAGGTGCCCGGTACGGCGCCGACGCGGGCGGCGAGCTCCCGTGCCCGTACCTCGAAGGTCCAGGAGGGCACGTCCGCCGCGAGGTGGAGGAAGTGCCGGTGGCCGAGGGCGAGCAGATGGTCGGCGACCTGGCGTACACCGTCGGCGATGTCCAGGTTCACCGTGGCGGCGCCGAGGCTGCCCTCGGGGTCGCTGTCCAGCATGACCAGGGGGAGCTGGTCGCCGCGGATGGCGGTCAGGGCGTCGGCGGCCATGGAGGAGGCGATGACGCCGTCCAGGGCGGCCTGGGCGGAGGCGAAGGGGTTGCGGGCCGGACCGATGCCTTCGGGGGAGGGGTAGAGGACGACGCCGAACCCGTGTTCGGCGGCGACGCGGGCGGCGCCGGTGTAGACGCCGGCGAAGAACTCGGTGGTCAGGGCGGGGACGACGAGGAGGACGGTGCGGGTGTGGCCGAGGCGCAGGTTGCGGGCGGCGAGGTTGGGCCGGTAGCCGAGGTCGTGGGCGGCCTGCCGTACCCGTTCGGCGGTGGCCTGCGAGACCCGGCCGCGCCATTTGTCGCCGAGGACGAGTGAGACGGCGGCCTGGGAGACTCCGGCGGCCTGGGCGACGTCACGGCTGGTGGGGCGCGTGCTTGCTGGTGCCACCGCGGGCCTGCTCCTCGTCGTCCGGTCGTTCGCGGTCGTCGTCGTGCGGTCGTTTCCGGTGGTCCTGGCCCGAGGGTCCGGGCGTCTGGACCGGTGAACTGCGCACATGGTACGTATGGCGGACGACGTTATACGTAAAACCTGAGCCTGGGAGGCGTGCGATGGCCGCGGGATTCGCGGGGTATCTGGAGATCCTCGGGGCGCGGCACGCCACCCGGCTGCTGGCGGGCACGCTGGTGGGGCGGCTGCCGAACGCCACCGCGGCGATCGCGATCGTGCTGTTCGTGCGCGCGGAGGGCGGGACGTACGGCCTGGCGGGGGCGCTGGCCGCGGTGTACGGGGTGGCCAACGCGGTCGGCCAGCCGGTGCTGGGCCGCCTGGTGGACCTGTACGGACAGCCGCGGGTGCAGCTGCCGGCCGCGGTCGCCTCGGCCCTGGCGATGACCGTCTTCGCCCTGACCGGCACCGAGCCGCCGGTGCTCGCCTGGGCGGCCGTGGCGGCGGCCGGGCTGTTCACTCCGCCGCTGGAGGGCGGTCTGCGCGCGCTGTGGCCGAGTGTCCTGCGCAAGGAGGGCCAGGTGCACACGGCGTACGCGATGGACGCGGTGGCGCAGGAAGTCATGTTCACCGTGGGGCCGTTGCTGGTGACGCTGTGCGTCTCGCTGTGGTCGGCGCGGGCCGCGCTGGTGGTGCTGAACGTGGTCGGGGTGCTGGGCGCGCTGTCGGTGGTCCTCTCGCCGCCGTCCCGGCAGTGGCGTTCGGCGCCGCGGGAGGCGCACTGGCTCGGGGCGCTGCGCTCGCCGGGCCTGCTGGCGCTGCTGGGGGCGTTCCTGTTCGTCGGGATCGCGCTGGGGTCCATCACGGTGGCGGCGGTGCCGTACGCGGACGGACACGGCGGGGACGCGGTGTACGGCTGGCTGATGGCGGCGCTGGGTCTGGGCGCGCTGATGGGCGGGACGGTCTACGGGGCGCGGCGGTGGAGCGGTGTGCCCGAGCGGCGACTGCGGGTGCTGGTGGCCCTTCTGGCGATGTGTTATCTGCCGCTGATGCTGATGCCGGGTGCGGTGGCGATGGTGGCGCTGACGGTGCTGTCCGGGGTGTTCCTGGCGCCGTGCATCGCGTGTGCGTTCATCATCGTGGACCGGCACGCGCCGAGCGGGACGGTCACCGAGGCGTTCTCCTGGCTTGTGACGACGTTCACAGTGGGGGCGTCGGTGGGGACAGGGGTGGCGGGGCCCGTGGTCCAGGCGGGCGGCGCGCTGTGGGGATTCGCGGTGCCGGGCGCGGCGGGGGCCGTGTCATTGCTGGTGCTTGTGGCCACCGGGCGGGTCCTCGCAGCTCCCGCCGGGAGTGCGGTCGTTGCTGCTTCATCGGAAAATGATCCAAATCGTGCTGTCGAACCCCGTTTCAGCTCGGGGGATCGGGCGTAATGTTCACTCATGGACCGCCGCATTTTCGGGCTGGAGAACGAGTACGGTGTCACGTGCACGTTCAGGGGACAGCGCCGTCTGTCGCCTGACGAGGTGGCGCGGTACCTCTTCCGCCGTGTCGTGTCATGGGGCCGCAGCAGCAATGTCTTTCTGCGAAACGGCGCCCGGCTCTATCTCGACGTGGGCTCACATCCGGAATACGCGACACCCGAATGTGACAATGTGATCGAACTGGTCACCCACGACAAGGCCGGCGAGCGCATTCTGGAAGGACTCCTGGTAGACGCGGAACGACGCCTGCACGAGGAGGGAATCGCGGGCGACGTCTACCTCTTCAAGAACAACACCGACTCGGCGGGCAACTCCTACGGCTGCCATGAGAACTACCTGGTGGCGCGGCACGGGGAGTTCTCGCGGCTCGCGGACATCCTCATTCCGTTCCTGGTCACGAGGCAGCTGCTCTGCGGTGCGGGCAAGGTGCTGCAGACGCCGCGCGGGGCCGTGTACTGCGTGAGCCAGCGGGCGGAGCACATCTGGGAGGGCGTCTCCTCGGCGACGACGCGTTCCCGGCCGATCATCAACACCCGCGACGAGCCGCACGCGGACGCCGAGCGCTACCGCCGGCTGCACGTCATCGTGGGCGACTCGAACATGTCCGAGACGACCATGCTGCTCAAGGTCGGCGCCACCGACCTGGTGCTGCGCATGATCGAGGCGGGCACGGTGATGCGCGACCTCACCCTGGAGAACCCGATCCGGGCGATCCGCGAGGTCAGCCACGACATCACGGGCCGCCGCAAGGTCCGCCTGGCCAGTGGCCGGGAGGCCTCGGCGCTGGAGGTGCAGCGGGAGTACTACGAGAAGGCGCTGGACTTCTGCGAGCGGCGCGGCATCCGCACCGGCACGGTGGAGCAGGTGCTGGAGCTGTGGGGCCGGACGCTGGACGCGATCGAGACGGAGGATCTCGACCGGATCGGCACCGAGATCGACTGGGTGATGAAGTACAAGCTCATCGAGCGGTACCGCGCCAAGCACAACATGACCATGTCGCATCCGCGGGTCGCCCAGATAGACCTCGCCTACCACGACATCCACCGGCGTCGTGGCCTGTACTACCTGCTGGAGAAGAAGGGCCAAGCGACCCGGGTCTGCAACGACTTGAAGATCTTCGAGGGCAAGTCGGTTCCGCCGCAGACCACTCGGGCGCGGCTGCGCGGCGACTTCATCCGGCGGGCGCAGGAGCAGCGGCGGGACTTCACCGTCGACTGGGTCCACCTCAAGCTCAACGACCAGGCGCAGCGGACGGTGTTGTGCAAGGACCCGTTCCGCTCGGTGGACGACCGGGTGGAGAAGCTGATCGCCGGAATGTGAGCCGTGTGTGGGCTGTCGAGCACGGTCCGCACGAATTACCGGAACGCCACACGGGCGCCGTACGTTTCGCGTACGGCGCCCTTGCGGCATCGTAGAGTTGCGCGCACGTCATCAACAGACCGATCGATTACGAGGCCCCCACCGTGCGCCGACGCTCTCTTCTTCTCTCCGTCCCCGCGGGGCTGGTCACTCTGGCCGCCTGTGGCAACGACAACGCCGGCTCGGGCAAGGCCAGTGAGACCGCCTCCCCGTCGCCGTCCGCCTCGGCCACGTCGGCCGCGCCGCCGCCGAAGATCGTCTCCGGGCCGCTGCCGGCGATCACCGCGGGTACGAAGTTCGGGCAGAAGCCGACCGTGGCCAAGGGCACCGGTGAGCCGTCGAAGGACCTCGCTCTGAAGATCGTGATCGCGGGCGGCGGGCGCACGGTGGCGGAGAACGACTACGTCCAGGCGCACTACCTGGGGCAGATCTGGGACTCGGGCAAGGTCTTCGACAACTCCTACGACCGCAAGGCGCCGCTGATCATCCAGCTCTCCCAGGGGTCGATCATCGACGGCTGGCGCTATGCGCTGGCCGGGAAGAAGGCCGGCAGCCGGCTCCTGTTCTCGGTGCCGCCGAGCTGGGGGTACGGCCCCCAGGGCAACGCGCAGGCGGGCATCAAGGGCACCGACACGCTGGTGTTCGTCGTCGATGTGCAGAACACCTTCAACGCGACGAGCTCGGCCAAGGGCAAGGCCGTGCCGCAGAACAAGGCGGACCTGCCGAAGGTGGGCACCAACACCGACGGCAAGGCACCGTCCATCACCGTGCCCAAGGCCGCCGCGCCGAAGAACCTCGTGTCCGAGTACGTCATCGAGGGCGACGGTCCGGCGGTCAAGGCGGACCAGACGGTGCTCGTCCAGTACAAGGGCGTGCTGTGGGACGGCGGCAAGGAGTTCGACTCGACCTACCAGAAGAAGACCCTGGCCTCGTTCTCCCTCCAGCAGGTCGTCAAGGGGTGGGCGCAGGGCATGACCGGCAAGAAGGTGGGCAGCCGGGTCCTGATCGTGATTCCGCCGTCGCTGGGCTACGGCGACAATCCGCCGCCGAACAGCGGCATCCAGAAGGACTCCACGATGGTGTTCACCGTGGACATCCTCGCCGCGATGTGAGGCGCGGGGGATGCAAGACTGTGCCTGTTGCCTTATCGCTGACAAAGCAGGAGCCAGAGACGTGAGCATCGACAAGCCCGAGATCGACTTCCCCGGCGGCGAGCCCCCGGCGGAGCTGGAGATCAAGGACATCTGGGAGGGCGACGGCGAGGTGGCGAAGGCGGGTCAGACCGTCACCGTCCACTACGTGGGTGTCGCCTTCAGCACCGGTGAGGAGTTCGACGCCAGCTGGAACCGGGGTACCCCCTTCCGCTTCCCGCTGGGTGCCGGCCGTGTCATCAAGGGCTGGGACCAGGGCGTGCAGGGCATGAAGGTCGGCGGTCGCCGCCAGCTGACCATCCCGGCCCACCTCGCCTACGGCAACCAGAGCCCGACCCCGGCGATCAAGCCCGGCGAGACACTGATCTTCGTCGTGGACCTGCTCGGGGTCTGACCGACCTGCTTCGGATCCCACACGGATCCAGCGGGTTCCGATCACCTGGGGCCCATGCCTGTTCGGGCGTGGGCCCTCGGCTTTTGCCACCGCGTCCCGGAGCGGTACGGTCATCGGTCGTAAGCACCATAAGGAAGGCGAAGGGCACCGATGGCCATTGCCAAGGCCGAGCGGCTGATGAACCTGGCGCTGTGCCTGCTCGGGGCGCGGCGGCCGCTCAGCAAGCGTGAGCTGCGCGAGTCCATCGAGGCCTATCTCGAAGCGGGGTCCGACGACTCCTTCAACCGCATGTTCGAGCGGGACAAGGACGACCTGCGTGAGCTGGGGCTGGTCATCGAGACCGTCGAGAGCCTGGACGGCGACGTCGGCTACCTGGCCCGCCGGGACAGCAACCGGCTGCCGCCCATCACCCTGGACGCCGAGGAGGCCGCCGCGCTGGGGCTGGCCGCCAAGGTCTGGCAGCAGGCCCGCCTCGCCGGGGCCGCCAGCGGCGCCCTGCAGAAGCTGCGTGCGGCCGGGCTGCCCGAGGACGTCGACCCCTACGAGACGCACGGCGCCCTGGAGCCCCGCATCCCGGTGCACGAGGCCGCCTTCGAGCCGCTGATGCTGGCCTGCCGCGACCGCCGCCCGGTCGTCTTCGACTACCGCAAGGCCAGCGCCGCCCGCCCGGAGACCCGGCACGTCGAGCCGTGGGCGCTGGAGTGCTGGCGCGGCCACTGGTACCTGGCCGGCTTCGACCGCGACCGCGGCGCCGAGCGCGTCTTCCGGCTCTCCCGGATCACCGGGAAGGTCCGCGCCCGCGGCACCGGCTTCACCGCCCCGGTCCCCGACGTCGTCACCGTCCGCGAGACCGTCGCGAGCTGGGCGGGCGAGATCGCCGACCGCTCCGCCCGGATCCGGCTGCGCTCGGGCGCGGGTTACCCCCTTCGGGCGAAGGCCTCGGCGGTACGGGAACTCGGCGACGGGTGGGACGAGTTGGACATCCCGTACGGGCACGGGCTGGACGCCTGGCTGGTGGAGTTCGGACCGGACGTGGTGGTTCTGGAGCCCGCCGAGCTGCGGGCGGACGTGGTGGACCGGCTGCGTGCCGTGGCCAAGGGCTGAGGGGGAGCGAGCAACACTGTGGCAGGCAAACCGGTCAGGCCCGTGAACGCCATCGACCAGACCCGGCGGATGCTCTCCCTGGTGACGTATCTCAGGGAGCGCCCCGGCGCCCGGATCGAGGACGTGGCGCGAGCCTTCGGCATCACCGAGGACGAGCTGGTCTCGGACCTCGACGTGCTGCCCATGTGCGGCACCAGCTTCCGCGGCGGCGACCTGCTCGACATCGACACCGACGGCGAGCGCATCTGGTGGCACAACCCGGCCGCGCTCGGCGCCGAGGCGGCCGAGCCGCTGCGGCTGGCCGCCGACGAGGCGACCGCCCTGCTGGTGGCCGCCCGCGCGGTGGCCACCCTTCCCGGACTGCGCGAGAGCGACCGGCAGGCGCTGCTGCGGGCGACGGCCAAGGTGGAGGCGGCGGCCGGTGAGGCGGCGGGCGCCAGCTCTCGCCTGTCGGTGACCTTCGAGTCCGAGGGCGGGGTCTTCGCCGACGTGGACCGGGCGATCTCCGAGCGCCGCCGCCTGTGGATCCGCTACTACTCGCCCGCGCGCGACGAGGTCACCGAGCGCGAGATCGACCCCATCCGCCTGGTCAGCGTCGGGCACACGTACGTGGAGGCCTGGTGCCGCCGCTCCGAGGCGCGTCGCACCTTCCGGCTCGACCGGGTCGCCGAGATCAAGATCCTCGATGAGCCGTCCGCGCCTCCCGAGATAGAGCTGCGCGACCTGTCCGAGGCGCTGGTGCAGCCCGCCGCCGAGGACCCCGAGGTCGTCGTCGAGGTGGGCCCGGGCGGTCGCTGGGTCGCCGAGTACTACCCGCACGACAGCGCAGATGAACTTCCCGACGGCGGGCTGCGTATCAGTCTGCGCACCCCCGACCCGGCCTCGCTCAGACGCCTGGCGCTGCGCCTCGGCCGGGACGGCCGGATCGTCGCTCCACACGACCTGGCCGCCAGCGCCCGCCAGGCGGCCTCCGACGCACTGGCGGCCTACGACGACGCGACGGGCGTGACGGGCGTGACGGGCGTGGCCGACGCGGGCGGCGCGGCGGGCGAGGCGGACGCCGACCACGCCGGGAACACGCGGGCCGGCGGCAGCGACGAGGACGCCCCGGGCTCCCCGGGCGCTGCCGGCTCTCCGAGTGTTCCCGGCGCCCCGGGCGCCGCGGGGTCCCCGGGCGTTCCCGGTGCCTCGCAGGCCGTGGGCTCCTCGGGGCGTGCCGCGCCGGAAGTCCGGGGCGTGCCCGCGGGGCCCGGCGGGTTGGACGGGCGGTACGACAGGCAGGAGCAGGGGCTTTGAGCGAGTCGGTGGTGTCCGGGGCGCGCGGGATGTCGGTGGCGGCGGCGTTCGCCGGGATGAGGAGTGTGGCCCCGGTGGTGTTCCGGGCGGGCTGCCCCGACTGCCGGGGCCGCTTCGAGCTCGCCGCGAGCGCGCTGCGCCTGGCCATCGGCGCCAGCAGGCGCACCACCTTCTACTCCTTCACCTGCCCCGACTGCGGTGCGGCGGTCCGCAAACCGGCCGGCGAGCGCATCGTGGAGCTGCTCACCGGCGGCGGGGTCAGGACGCTGCGCCTGCACTCGACGGTCTAGTCTCGTGGGCATGTTCTGGCCGATGTTCGCGGTAGCCGCGGGTTTCCTGGGTCTCGCCGTCCTCGGAGTCCTCGCCGTGCGGGTCTTCGTCGAGGCGCGGCGGCTCGGCAGTCAGGTCTCGGAGTCGGCGCGCCGTATCAGCCGGGCCGCCGAGGAGCTGGAGCGGGCGAGTCTGAGCGCCGCCCGGTCGGCGGAGTCGCTGTGAGCCCCGCGGACGACGCCCCTCGGACGACGCCCGGTAAGAGTTCCGTGGGCGTGCGGCGCGGACGGCTTTCGCCCTGTCATGCTGCCGCTTGCGCCAGGTACGCTGCTGAAGGCGGACCGGAGAACGAGGCCCGGGCCGCGGACGGGAGTACGCACAGGGATTGCCTCACGTTCACCCCTGAGCGTTACGATCGCTGCCAGAACGATCGCTCGGACACCTGTCCGACCGGTCGGACAGCATCCCACCCAGCCGCCTCGGTGAGAAGGTAAAGACTTATGTTCGGAAGGCTCGGAGCCCCCGAGATCATTCTCATCCTCGTCGTCATCATCCTGCTGTTCGGCGCGAAGAAGCTTCCGGACATGGCGCGCTCGCTCGGCAAGTCCGCCCGCATCCTCAAGAGCGAGGCCAAGGCGATGAAGGAGGAGGGGCACACCGCCACCTCCTCCGCGCCGTCGCCGGCCGACGAGCAGCCCCCCGCGCAGCGCACGATCCAGGCCGCCCCCGGTGACGTGACGAGCTCGCGCCCGGTCAACGAGCCGACGGACACCACCCAGCGCTGACGCACGGCCGGGCTCCTCCGGCCTGCCGCACGAGATGAGGATGTGGGTTTGCTCAAGCCTGCCCGCAAGAAGGAGAGGGATCCCGAGGGGCGCATGCCTCTCGCGGACCACCTCCGCGAGCTCCGCAACCGGCTCGCGAAGGCGATGCTGGCCATCGTCGTCGTCACGATCGTCGCCGCCTTCTTCTACAACGACATCATCAACTTCCTGACGAGGCCCATCCTCGACTCGATCGGTTGCCCTGAGACGTTCGAACAGCTGGCGAGGTCCAGCGGCAAGCACCAGTGCGCGGAGATCACGATCAACGGCCTCCTCGCACCGTTCACGCTGGCCCTCCAGGTCTCCCTGATGGCCGGCGTCGTGGCCGCGTCGCCGATCTGGCTCTACCAGCTGTGGGCGTTCGTCGCGCCCGGTCTGCACCGGCACGAGAAGAAGTACGCCTACGCCTTCGTCTTCACCGGCGCCCCGCTGTTCTTCGGTGGTGCCTTCTTCGCGTACAGGGTGCTGCCCACCACCGCGAAGGTGCTGATCGACTTCACGCCGAACGGGTCCATCAGGAACTTCCTGCCGCTCGACGACCTGCTCCAGCTCGTCACGCGCATGGTGGTCGTCTTCGGTCTCTCCTTCGAGCTGCCGCTGCTGCTGATCATGCTCAACCTCACCGGGATACTCACCGGCAGGCGCATGCTCGGCTGGTGGCGTGCCATGATCCTCGGCATCACCGTCTTCGCTGCCGTGGCGACCCCGAGCACCGACCCGCTGTCGATGCTGGCCCTCGCCGGTCCGATCTGGGTGCTGTACTTCGGCGCGGTCGGCTTCTCACTGCTCAACGATCGCCGCAAGCGCCGCCGTGAGGAGGCCGGTCCGTCCGACGACGAGGCCTCCGAGCTCGATCTCACCCCCGAGGACGTCGGCGGCGTCGAACCGGTCAGCGCCAGCCGCGGCCTGCCCGAGCAGTCCGGCCCGGACCGGGTCAACGGCTACGACGACGTGACCTGAGCCCCCCGCCGAAGGCACACGGCCGGCCGCTCCCCACCGCGAGCGGCCGGCCTTTCCGTGTTCCCGGGGTGATCCGGATAATGATCGTCCTGTTGTCAGTGCGGCCCGGTACGCTCGAAAGCACGATGACTCAGGACCTCTCACCGGCCGAGCGGTACGCGGCAGCGCGCAGGCGAGCTGCCGAGCAGGCCACCGCGCTCGCTGGCTTCCGCGAGATGTACGACTTCGGCCTCGACCCTTTCCAGATCGAGGCCTGCCGGGCCCTGGAGGCGGGCAAGGGCGTGCTGGTCGCCGCGCCCACCGGCTCGGGCAAGACGATCGTCGGCGAGTTCGCCGTCCACCTCGCCCTCCAGCAGGGCAGGAAGTGCTTCTACACGACCCCCATCAAGGCGCTGTCGAACCAGAAGTACTCCGACCTGTGCCGTCGCTACGGCAGCGGCAAGGTCGGCCTGCTCACCGGCGACAACAGCATCAACGCGGACGCCCCCGTGGTCGTGATGACCACCGAGGTGCTGCGGAACATGCTGTACGCCGGCTCCCAGACCCTGCGCGGCCTCGGCCATGTGGTCATGGACGAGGTGCACTACCTCTCCGACCGCTTCCGCGGCGCCGTCTGGGAGGAAGTGATCATCCACCTGCCCGCCTCGGTGACCCTGGTGTCACTGTCGGCGACCGTGTCCAACGCCGAGGAGTTCGGCGACTGGCTGGACACCGTCCGCGGCGACACCGAGGTGATCGTCTCCGAGCACCGGCCCGTGCCGCTGTTCCAGCACGTGCTGGCCGGACGCCGGATGTACGACCTGTTCGAGGAGGGCGAGGGCCACCGCAAGGCCGTCAACCCCGACCTCACGCGCATGGCTCGCCTGGAGGCCAGCCGCCCCACCTACGCCGACCGCCGGCGCGGCCGGAACATGCGCGAGGCCGACCGCGAGCGCGAGCGCCGGCAGCGCTCCCGGATCTGGACGCCCAGCCGCCCCGAGGTCATCGAGCGGCTGGACTCCGAGGGTCTGCTGCCCGCGATCACCTTCATCTTCAGCCGCGCCGCCTGCGAGGCCGCCGTCCAGCAGTGCCTGTACGCGGGCCTCAGGCTCAACGACGAGGAGGCGCGGGAGGAGGTCCGCGCCCTGGTCGAGGAGCGCACCGCCCACATCGCGCCGGAGGACCTGCACGTCCTCGGCTACTACGAGTGGCTGGAGGGCCTGGAGCGCGGCATCGCCGCCCACCACGCGGGCATGTTGCCGACCTTCAAGGAGGTCGTCGAGGAGCTGTTCGTGCGCGGCCTGGTCAAGGCGGTCTTCGCCACCGAGACCCTCGCCCTCGGCATCAACATGCCCGCCCGCTCGGTGGTGCTGGAGAAGCTCGTCAAGTGGAACGGCGAGCAGCACGCCGACATCACCCCGGGCGAGTACACGCAGCTGACCGGCCGGGCCGGCCGCCGCGGCATCGACGTCGAGGGCCACGCGGTCGTGCTGTGGCAGCGCGGGATGAACCCCGAGCAGGTCGCGGGCCTGGCCGGCACGCGCACGTACCCGCTGCGCTCCAGCTTCAAGCCGTCGTACAACATGGCGGTCAACCTGGTCGAGCAGTTCGGCCGGCACCGCTCCCGCGAGCTGCTGGAGACCTCCTTCGCGCAGTTCCAGGCCGACAAGTCGGTGGTCGGGATCTCCCGGCAGGTGCAGCGCAACGAGGAGGGCCTGGCCGGCTACAAGGAGGCCATGACCTGCCACCTCGGGGACTTCTCCGAGTACGCGCGGCTGCGCCGGGAGCTGAAGGACCGCGAGACCGAGCTGGCCCGCCAGGGCGCCGCGCAGCGCCGCGCCGAGGCCGCCGTCGCCCTGGAGAGGCTGAGGCCCGGCGACGTCATCCACGTGCCCACGGGCAAGTACGCGGGGCTGGCGCTGGTCCTGGACCCGGGCCTGCCCGCCGCCCGGTCCAACGGCCACCGGGGCTTCGAGCACCACGACGGGCCGCGCCCGCTGGTGCTGACCGCCGAGCGGCAGGTCAAGCGGCTGGCGGCCATCGACTTCCCTGTGCCCGTCGAGGCGCTGGAGCGGATGCGCATCCCGAAGTCCTTCAACCCGCGCTCCCCGCAGTCCCGCCGCGACCTGGCCTCCGCGCTGCGCACCAAGGCGGGGCACATCCGGCCGGAGCGGCACCGGGGACGGCGCTCCCAGGCGGCCGACGACCGGGAGATCGCCCGGCTGCGCACCGCCCTGCGCGCCCACCCCTGCCACGGCTGCAACGACCGTGAGGACCACGCCCGTTGGGCCGAGCGCTACCACCGGCTGCTGCGCGACACCAAGCAGCTGGAGCACCGCATCGAGGGCCGTACGAACACCATCGCCCGGACCTTCGACCGCATCGTGTCACTGCTGAGCGAGCTGGACTACCTGCGCGGCAACGAGGTGACCGAGCACGGCAAGTGCCTGGCCCGGCTGTACGGCGAACTGGACCTGCTCGCCAGCGAATGCCTGCGCGAGCGCGTGTGGGAGGGCCTGAGCCCGGCCGAACTCGCCGCCTGTGTCTCGGCGTTGGTCTACGAGGCCCGGGTCGGTGACGACGCCCTGGCGCCCAAGCTGCCCTCGGGCAAGGCGAAGGCCGCGCTCGGCGAGATGGTGCGCATCTGGGGCCGGCTGGACGCCCTGGAGGAGGAGTTCCGGATCAACCAGGCCGAGGGCGTCGGCCAGCGAGAGCCCGACCTCGGCTTCGCCTGGGCCGCGTACATGTGGGCCTCGGGCAAGGGCCTGGACGAGGTGCTGCGCGAGGCGGACATGCCGGCCGGCGACTTCGTGCGCTGGTGCAAGCAGGTGATCGACGTCCTGGGCCAGATCTCGGCGGCGGCTCCCGCCGAGGGTTCGACGGTGGCGAAGAACGCCCGCAAGGCGGTCGAGGGGCTGCTGCGGGGTGTCGTCGCCTACTCGTCGGTCGGGTAGGCCCCGGGCCCTCGGGTCCTGACCGGTTCCTGAGCCGTGGGGCGTGACCGAGTGCGGCCGAGCCGCGCAGGTCACGCCCCTCGCTGTTCCCTCACCGGCACGGCGAGCGCCTTTCGCATGTCCGTTCGCTGTCACGGTTCGTGTTCGAACGAATTCGCGGCGTACAAACGGCCCGAGGGTACTCCTGTCCCGCGCCCGGTTTCAGGCGCTTGCCGAATATGACACGGCGATGATCCGGTCGGACTAAGCTCGCCCGCAGCGCACCGAGTTGATCCGTATTCGTGCGCTCGTTCCCAAACATCCCGAAGATGCCGACAGTTCCATGACATACCCCACTGGAAGCTGCCCCGAACCCCAGCCGATTCGTCTCAGAGGGCTTACATGGTGAGTGTCCAATCGCCCCCCGGCGGCCGCGAACTTCCCTACACGCGTGTGCTGTTGCTGCCCGCCATGGTCATGGCGGCGGCCTCCGGAGCCGCCGTCGCACTGGTGACGGACTCCGCCCGCCTCGCCGTCGGCTGCTGCGGCGCCGTCGCCATCCTGCTGGTACTCCTCACCGGCGCCGAAGCGGTGCGCCGCGGGCGCACCATCCGGGACCAGCGGGCGGAGTTCGCCCAACGCACCGAGTACCTGGAGCGGCGCATCGCCTCCCACGACGCCCAGATCACCTACCTCGGCACGGAGATCATCCCCAACGCGGTCGCCTATCTGCGCGGCAACCACACCGTGCGGGAGGTGATGCGCGACATCATCGACGGCGACCCGGAGTGGCGGCACCTGCCCGAGTCGCAGCGCGCGGTGGTCCGCATGATCCTCAAGATCGTGGACCAGGAGGAGAACATGCGTGACTCCACGCAGCGCTCCTTCGTCAGCATCGCCCGCCGCGTCCAGGCCATCGTGCACCAGCAGGCCATGGAACTCAGGGAGATGGAGGAGGACCATGGCCGCACCCCCGAGGTCTTCGACGACCTCCTGCGCATCGACCACGGCACCGCGCTGATCGGCCGCCTCGCCGACTCCGTCTCCGTCCTCGGCGGCGGCCGCCCCGGCCGCCAGTGGCCCAACCCCGTCACCCTCTACAGCGTCCTGCGCGGCGCCATGTCCCGGATCCTGGAGTACCGGCGCATCGAGCTGCACTCCATCGCCAAGGTCAACATCAAGGGCACCGACGTCGAGCCGGTCATCCACGCCGCGGCCGAACTCCTGGACAACGCCACCCGCTACTCGCCCCCGCACACCAAGGTGCACGTCACGGCCATCGAGGTGCAGTCCGGCGTCGCCATCGAGATCGAGGACGCGGGCGTCAACCTCAACGAGGAGTCCCGGGCCCGGATCGAGGGCATGCTGGAGGCCGCCAAGGCCGGGATCGACCTCCAGGAGATCGGCGCGGAACCCCGGCTGGGCCTGGCGGTCGTGGGCCGGCTGTGCACGGCGTACAAGATGCAGGTCTCCCTGCGGCCCTCCGCCTACGGCGGGGTGCGTGCCGTACTCATCGTGCCCAGCAACATGATGACCACCGAGCCCGCCCCCGGCCTGGCCCACGGCATCGGCGCCACCTCCATTCCCCACCCCGGCGAGGACGCGCTGGAGGGCCCCAAGCGCGCCCCCAAGAAGCGCCGCCCCACCAGCCCGCGCATCCCCGCCACCGTGCCGATGGAGGACGACGTCCCCGAGGTCACCGAGTGGACGGCGAACGGCCTGCCGCAGCGCCGCAGCAAGGTCAAGATCCCGCTCAGCCAGCGCTTCGCCGAACAGTACGCCGCCCAGCGCGCCGAGGAGGAGGGCCGGTCGGTGTGGACGTCGGCCGAACCGGAGCCCGAGCCGGCCGTGGAGGAACCGCCGCCGGGCATGTGGGTCGAAGCCTTCTGGGACGGCCTGAAGAAGGACAACCCGCACCCCGACCCCACCGCGTTCACCCAGGACCCGACCGCATTCCTGCACCTGATCGAGAAGCCGGCCCGCGCCGAGGCCGACGACGAGGGGGACCTCAAGTGATCCAGCAGCGCGCCAACTTCGACTGGATGCTCAAGCAGCTCCACGACTCCGTGCCGGGCATCGAGATGATCGTGGTGCTCTCCGCCGACGGCCTGCGGATCGCCCGCTACGGCGGCGAGCCCGACTCCGCCGACCGGGTCGCCGCGGCCTGCGCCGGCCTGCAGAGCCTGGCGAGCGCCGTCGCCGTGGAGATCCCGGGCAGCGACGGCCGGATGAAGCTCGTCATCATCGAGATCGACCGCGGCTACTTCTACCTGATGTCCGCCGGTGCCAACGCCTACCTCGCGGTGCTCGCCGACGTCCGCACCGAACCCGGCACGATGAGCGCCCACATGCGCGACCTGGTGGTCCGCATCGGCTCCCATCTCACCAGTCCGCCCCGGCGCAACGGGCAGACCGTATGACTCCTCCGCGACGCCAGAGGCGCTACCCCGCACCCGAACCGCCGCCGCCCGCCAAACCCGCCAAAAAGGGCCGGCAGAAGAACCCCGAGCGGCTCTACGTGGTCGCCGGCGCCGACGAGGACGGCGCACGCGCCGCGCTCGACCTGGTCACCCTGGTCGTGGCGCGCGCCGATCCACCGCCGTCCGCGACGCCGGAGCAGGCGGCGGTGCTGCGGCTGTGCGGCGCTCCGCTGTCCGTGGCCGAACTGTCGGCCTACCTCAACCTGCCGTTCAGCGCGATGACGGTCCTGATCACCGAACTGCTGACGGCCGAACTGGTGCAGGCGCGCGCCCCGATCGTCCGTCAGGCGCTCCCCGACCGTTCCCTCCTCGAAGCGGTGATGCATGGACTACAACGGCTCTGACACCCTCCCCGGTCCACGCGCCGAGGACCATCTGCCGCACACGGCCCAGGCCGCGGCGAAGATCGTCATCGTCGGGGGCTTCGGGGTCGGCAAGACGACGATGGTCGGCTCGGTCAGCGAGATCAGGCCGCTGACCACCGAGGAGACCATGACCCAGGCCGGCATCGGCATCGACGACAACTACGGCTCCGAGTCCAAGACGGCCACCACCGTGGCGATGGACTTCGGCCGCATCAGCATCACCGACCAACTGGTGCTCTATCTCTTCGGCACCCCCGGCCAGCAGCGCTTCTGGTTCCTGTGGAACGGGCTGTTCGAGGGCGCGCTCGGCGCGGTCGTCCTGGTCGACACCCGGCGCCTGGAGGTCAGCTTCGACGTCATGGGGCGACTGGAGGAGCGCGGAGTGCCCTTCGTCGTGGCCATCAACTCCTTCCCGGACGCGCCCCGTTACGCCCTGACCGAGCTGCGTTCGGCGCTCGACCTGTCCGAGGAGATCCCGATGGTCGAGTGCGACGTCCGCCGCCGCGCCTCCAGCCGGGACGTGCTGCTGACCCTGATGCGCTATCTGCACTCCCTCACCATGACCGGCTCGCTCCGCTGAACCGAACGCTGAGACGACGCTGAACCGAACCCGGCTCGCTCCGCTGACCCGAACGCTGAGACGACGCTGAACCGACCCGGTCTCCCCGTCTCCTTCCCTTCTTCATCTCCTTTCGTCCCGAAAGCGACCGCTGTGACGTCTGAATCCCAGTTCCTGACCGGTCCGGACGAGCGCATGCCGGCCCCGCCCCCCGGCTGCCCCGCGCACGGCATCGGGCCCGGGGGGCTGCACCGGCTCCACGAGGCCCCCGACCTCCGGGCGCTGTACGAGCAACTCCGAGAGAAGTACGGTCCGGTGGCGCCCGTACTGCTCCACGACGACGTGCCCGTGTGGGTGGTCCTCGGCCACGCCGAGAACCTGCACATGGTGCGCACGCCCTCGCACTTCACCCGGGACAGCCGCGTCTGGACACCGCTCAAGGACGGCATGGTCAAACCCGACCACCCCCTCATGCCGCACATCGCCTGGCAGCCGATCTGCTCCCACGCCGAGGGCGACGAGCACAAGAGGCTGCGCGCCGCGGTCACCGCGGCCATCGCGACCATCGACCACCGCAGCCTGCGCCGCACCATCGGCCGCGCCACCCAGCTCCTGGTCAACAGGTTCTGCGAGACCGGCCGGGCCGACCTCGTCGACCAGTTCGCCGAGCATCTGCCCATGGCGGTGATGTGCGACGTCCTCGGCATGCCCGAGGAGTACAACGACCGGATCGTGCAGGCGGCCCGCGACATGCTCAAGGGCACCCAGACCGCGATCGCCAGCAACGAGTACATCATGGGCTGCCTGCGACGGCTCGTCGCCCGCCGCCGCGCCCGGCCCGAGGAGGACTTCACCAGCCACCTCGTCGAGCACCCGGCCGGAATGAGCGACGACGAGGTGGCCCAGCACCTGCGGCTCGTGCTCATCGCCGCCTACGAGGCCACCGCCAACCTCCTGGCCAACACCCTCCGCAGGGTGCTCACCGACCCGGGCTTCCGCGCCCAGCTCAACGGCGGACAGATGACGGTGCCGCAGGCGGTGGAGCAGTCCCTGTGGGACGAGCCGCCGTTCAGCACCATCCTCGGCTACTTCGCCAAGCAGGAGACGGAACTCGGCGGCCAGCGCATCCGCGCCGGCGACGGGCTGCTGCTGGGCATCGCGCCGGCCAACGTCGACCCCCGGGTACGCCCCGACCCGACGGCCGACATGATGGGCAACCGCTCCCACCTCGCCTTCAGCGGCGGCCCGCACGAGTGCCCCGGACAGGACATCGGCCGCGCCATCGCCGACGTCGGCGTCGACAAGCTGCTGATGCGACTGACCGACGTGCAGCTGGACTGCGCCGAGGAGGAGCTGCGCTGGACCGAGTCGATCGCCTCGCAGCACCTGGTCGAACTGCCGGTGCGGTTCACCCCGCAGCCGCAGCAGGACGTGATGTCGCAGCCGAGCCACACCCCGATGCCGGTGCCGCAGCCGCGGGCCGCCTGGGAGATCAGCACCGTACGGGCGGAATCCGGGCCGCACGCCGACGCACCGGCCCCCCAGGGCGCGGGCACTCCCGCGCGGCAGCCCTGGCCCGCACCGCCCGATCCCGTACGGCCCGACGTCGTACCGCCCGCGGGCACCGGCGAGGCCGGAGAACACAGTGGCTCCCGGGGCGTCTGGCAGCGGTTCCTGCGCTGGTGGCGCGGCTACTGACCGGGCCAAGAGCCGGTCCCGGTGCCGTCCGTCGGCCACTGCCCCGCCCACCCGGTGGCACCGGACCAGGCCTCGAGCGTCCGGGCGCTGCGGAAACGGCGGGCCGTCCCCGTCACCGGATCGGTGAACTCCAGCTCCCGTGCGAGCAGTTGCAACGGGCGCCGGAAGTCACCGGGCGGGACGGGGCCGGTCACCACCGGATAGAGCGGATCGCCGAGGATCGGCACGCCCAGCGCGCTCATGTGCACCCGTAGCTGATGCGTCTGCCCGGTGCCGGGCACCAGCCGGTACCGGGCGAGGCCGTCCGCACGGTGCTCGGCCAGCTCCACGCGCGTCACGGCGTTCGGCTCGCCCGGGACCTCCCGGGCGGCCGGCACCCCCCGCTCCTTCACGATCCGGCTGCGCACCGTCCGGGGCAGGGCGAGCGCCGGGTCGTACGGCGCGACGGCCTCGTACTCCTTGCGTACCCGGCGGTCACGGAACAGCGTCTGGTACGCGCCGCGCTCCTCGGGGCGCACCGTGAACAGCACCAGGCCCGCGGTGAGCCGGTCCAGACGGTGCGCGGCGCCGAGCGTCGGGATGCCCAGCTCGCGCCGCAGCCGCGCCAGCGCGGTCTCGGCGACGTGCATGCCGCGCGGGGTGGTGGCCAGGAAGTGCGGCTTGTCCACGACGACGAGGTGCTCGTCCCGGTGGACCACCTCCAGCGGGAACGGCACCGGCACCTCCGTGGGCAGTTCCCGGTGGAACCACACGAACATCCCGGGCTCGTACGGCGCGTCGTACGCGACCGCCCGCCCGTCCGCGCCGACGATCCGCCCGGCCTCGAACATCGCCTCGATCACACCGGGCCCGGCCCCCGACAGCCGCTCCACCAGATGCTCCCGCACGGTGGCCCACGCCCCCTGGGCGGGCAGCCGCACCCGCACCGGGTCCACCCCGTGTCGCTGGGGCAGGGGAGCGGGTGGGGTGCGGGTCTTGCGTCTCATCGCCCGAAGCCTACGAGGTGGCTGTCTCATGCGCCGACCAGGGCGTGTTTCGAAAGCAGCGTCGTCCGCCCGAAGGGCGGGGCCCGCGGCGTCTGGTGCTGGGGGCACCTCCCACGCCGTTCAGGCAGTGGGGGAGCATCGCAAGGCGGAGGGTCGTCCGCGTACTGGGCGTACGTGGACGGTCCCGACAACGCGGCGAGGTGCCGTGCCAGGCGCCGCGGGCCTGGGGGCACCTCCCGGCCGAAGGGCGGGGGAGGGACTTTCGAAACACGCCCTGGGTGGGGCGTGCCTCATGCGGCCGGCGCCGCGCTCTCCTGTTCCACCTCGATCCGGGCGTTCCACTCCCGCTTGGAGGCCTGCCAGCCGTCCTCGTTGTGCCCGAGGCGCCAGTAGCCGGAGATCGACAGGTCCTCGCGCGGGATCGCGCGCTCCACCCGCAGCAGCCGGCGCAGCTCCTTCACGAAACCGGCCTCGCCGTGCACGAACGCGTGCACCCGGCCCTCGGGGAACTCGAGCGCCCTGACGGCCTCCACCAGCGCCTCGCCGACCGGCCGTGTCCCGCGGTGCAGCCAGACCACCTCCACGTCGGAGTCGATCTTCTGCTCCTCCTCTGGGCCGGCGACCTCGACGAAGGCGTGCGCCGTGGCGCCCGCGGGCAGCGCCTCCAGGGAGCGGGCGATCGCCGGCAGGGCGCTCTCGTCGCCGGCGAGCAGATGCCAGTCGGCGCTCGCGTCCGGGGCGTAGGCGCCGCCGGGGCCCATGAAGCGCACGGTCTCGCCCGGCCGGGCCAGCAGCGACCAGGGGCCGGCCAGGCCCTCGTCGCCGTGGATCACGAAGTCCAGGGTCAGCTCGCGGTGCGCGGGGTCCCAGGCGCGCACGGTGTAGGTCCGGGTCACCGGCCACTGCTCGCGCGGGAACTCCGCGCGGATCCGCTCCATGTCGAACGGCTCGGGGTAGGTGACGCCGTCGGCGGGGAACAGCAGCTTCACATAGTGGTCCGTGCAGGTGTCGGCCGAGAAGCCGGCCAGACCCTCACCGCCGAGCACCACGCGCTGCATGTGCGGAGTCAGCCGTTCGGTGCGGACTACCTGCGCGGTGTGGGCCCTGCGCGGCCTGCGCGCCGGACGATCTGCCATGACGGCCTCCCTGTTCCCCATGCTTAGGCTTACCTAAGTTAGCATCTTCCGTCGGTGAACACCCTCTCTTTCCCGGCTTCATGAGCAGGCGTCGGCGATCCCGTCACGCCGCCAGCGTGGTGAGCAGCCGCTGAAGGGAGCCCCCCAGGCCCCAGCGGCCGGCCAGCTCCTCCAGCGCCGCCGGGTCGCGCGGGGCGCGCGGCAGCGTCGTGTCAACGTCCGGCAGCGGGACGTCGGCGGCGACCCGCACGACCGTCGGCGCCACCGCGAGATACGGCCGCGCCTCGTCGAGCCGCTTGCGCTGGGACGGCGTGAGCCGGGACTTCGGCTCGTCGACGGCGGCCAGGATCCCGGCCAGGTCGCCGAACTCGGCGAGCAGCCGGGCCGCCGTCTTCTCCCCGATGCCGGGCACGCCCGGCAGTCCGTCGCTCGGGTCGCCGCGCAGCAGCGCCAGATCCGCGTACCCGCTGCCGTCGACCCCATACTTCTCCCGCAGCACCGCCTCGTCGGTGGTCTGCAGCGTGCCCACACCCTTGACCGGGTACAGCACGCGCACCCCGCGGGCGTCGTCCACCAGCTGGTACAGGTCTCGGTCGCCGGTGACGATGTCGACCGGGCCGCTCGCGCGGGCGGTGTAGCTGCCGATCACGTCGTCCGCCTCGTACCGCTCGACGCCCACCCGCGCGATGCCGAGGGCGTCCAGGACCGCCTCGATGACCGGGACCTGCGGGGAGAGGGTGTCCGGCACCTCCTCCTCGTCCGGGCCGCCGGCATGCTCCTCGGCGACGCGGTGCGCCTTGTAGGAGGGGATCAGCTCCACCCGCCACTGGGGCCGCCAGTCCGCGTCCATACAGGCCACCAGGTGGTCGGGGTGGTGGTCCTTGACGAGGCGGTCGATGAAGTCCAGCAGCCCGCGCACGGCGTTCACCGGCGTGCCGTCCGGGGCCTTGATCGACTCCGGGACGCCGAAATAGGCGCGGAAGTACAGGGAGGCGGTGTCGAGGAGCATCAGTCGTCCGGTCACGTCCCGCATCATGCCGTACGGCACTGACAGTCACCGGCAGTCACCGGCTCGTGCGGGAAAGGCGGGTTCAGTACGGGTGAGGGTGACGGAGTGTGAAGCGGGCCACTTTCGGGTTTGCCGCCGGGGTGCGGGGGCAGGCGCGGGCCGGAGCGAAGGTGGTTGCGTTATTCAACTGTTATTCGTCCTTCGTCTCCCGTCCCTGGCCCCGAGGTGAGAGGTGCGTGTGTCAGCCAGGCTTCAAGCTGAACACCTGTACAAGGTGTTCGGCAGACGACCGGACGAGGCAGTGGAGAAGCTCCGCCAAGGAGCCGGCCGCGAGGAATTGCGCGCCGACGGCACCACCGCCGCCGTCATCGACGCGTCCTTCACAGTGGAACCCGGACAGATCTTCGTCGTGATGGGACTGTCCGGCTCCGGCAAGTCCACCCTGTTGCGGATGCTGAACGGGCTGCTCGAGCCCACCGCCGGCCAGGTCCGCTTCGACGGCCAGGACCTGACCGCGCTCAGCGCCCGCGAGCTGCGTGAGGTCCGCTCCAAGAAGATCAGCATGGTCTTCCAGCACTTCGCGCTCTTCCCGCACCGCAGCGTCCGGGACAACGCCGCCTACGGCCTGGAAGTGCAGGGCGTGCCCCGCGCCGAGCGCGAACGCCGCGCCGACGAGGCGCTCGCCCTGTGCGGCCTGGCCGGGTGGGAGGCGTCCTGGCCGGACGAGCTCTCCGGTGGCATGCAGCAGCGTGTCGGCCTCGCCCGCGCGCTCGCCACCGACGCCGACCTGCTGCTGATGGACGAGTCCTTCAGCGCGCTGGACCCGCTGATCCGCCGCGACATGCAGGACCAGCTGCTCCAGCTCCAGCACACCCTGAAGAAGACGATCGTGTTCATCACCCACGACCTCAACGAGGCCATGCGCCTGGGCGACCGCATCGCCGTCATGCGCGACGGCCGGATCGTGCAGACCGGCACCGCCGAGGACATCCTGCTGCGCCCCGCCGACGACTACGTCGCCTCCTTCACCCAGGACGTCGACCGCTCCCGCGTGCTGACCGCCGAGGCGGTCATGGACCACGAGGTGCGCGGTGACGAGGCGGACTGCGACTGCGACACCGCGACGCCGGACACCCCGTTCACCGAGCTGTGCGCGATCAGCGCCCGGCTCTCCCACCCGGTCGCCGTCCTGGACGAGCACCGCGCCGTCGTCGGCGTCGTACCCCGGCAGCGGCTCGTCGGCTTCCTCGGCGACGCATCGGACCCCGCCCCCGTGAGCTGCGACGCACCGCGGGACCAGGGTGGCGAGAAGGAGGTGGCCCGTGCCTAGGATCCCGCTCGGCGACTGGGTCAACTCCGCGGTCGACTGGCTGCTCGACCACATGGCCTGGCTCTTCGACTTCTTCAAGGCCGTCTTCACCGGCACCTACGACGGCATCGACGCCGTCCTCCAGGCGCCCGAGCCGCTGCTGCTCGCCGGCATCCTCGCCGTGCTCGCCTGGTGGCTGCGTGGTCTGTTCGCCGGTGTCCTCACCTTCGTCGGCTTCGCCTTCATCGACTCGATGGAGCTGTGGTCGGACGCGATGGTGACCCTGTCCCTGGTGCTCGTCGCCACCATCATCGCCCTGGTGATCTCGGTGCCGGTGGGCATCTGGGCGGCCCGCTCCAGCCGGGTCAGCGCCGTCGTCCGGCCGGTGCTGGACTTCATGCAGACGCTGCCCGCGATGATCTACCTCATCCCGGCCATCCTGTTCTTCGGCACGGGCGCCTCCGCGGGTATCGTCGCCACGCTGATCTTCGCGCTCGCCCCGGGCGTGCGCATGACCGAGCTGGGCATCCGCCAGGTCGACGCGGAACTGGTCGAGGCGGCCGAGGCGTTCGGCACCACGCCCCGCAACACTCTGCTGCGCGTCCAGCTGCCGCTGGCCCTGCCCACGGTGATGGCCGGCGTCAATCAGGTGATCATGCTCGGGCTGTCCATGGCCGCGATCGCCGGCATGGTCGGCACCGGCGGCCTCGGCGGCGACGTCAACGAGGCCATCGGCCAGCTCAACGTCGGTCTCGGCTCCGAGTCCGGCGTCGCCATCGTGATCCTCGCGATCTACCTCGACCGGATGACCAGTGCCCTGGGCACCCAGGTCTCGCCGCTCGGCCGGCGTGCCGCCGCCAGGGCGCGGGCCGCCCAGGGCCTGAAGATCTGGTCCTACCGGCCGCGCCCGCAGATCGCCGTCATCGGCGTGGTGGTCCTGGGCCTGATCGCGGGCGGCATGGGCGTCTTCGGCGGCTCCGGCTCCGGCGCCACGGCCACCGCCGACGGCCACGACATCGGCAAGGGCAAGAAGCTCACCATCGGCTACATCCCCTGGGACGAGGGCGTCGCCTCCACCTTCCTGTGGAAGGAGATCCTCGAGCAGCGCGGCTACCAGGTCGGCGCCCGGCAGTTCGACGCCGGCCCGCTGTACACCTCGCTCGCCCAGGGCAGCGTCGACTTCGAGACCGACTCCTGGCTGCCGACCACCCACGCCCAGTACTGGAAGAAGTACGGCAAGCAGCTGGACGACCTCGGCTCCTGGTACGGCCCGACGTCCCTGGAGCTGTCCGTGCCGTCGTACGTGAAGGGCGTCGACTCCCTCGACGACCTCAAGGGCAAGTCCTCCCTCTTCGGCGGGAAGATCACCGGCATCGAGTCCAGCGCCGGCGAGATGGCCCTGCTCAAGAGCAAGGTCCTCAAGGACTACGGCCTGGACAAGGAGTACAAGGTCGTCGACAGCTCCACGCCCGCGATGCTGGCCGAGCTCAAGCGCGCCTACAGCAAGAAGGAACCCATCGTTGTCACGCTCTGGTCGCCGCACTGGGCGTACAACGACTACTCCCTGAAGAAGCTGAAGGACCCCAAGGGCGCCTGGGGCAAGGGGGACGGCGTGCACACGCTGGCCCGCAAGGGCTTCGCGGCCGACAACCCGGTCGTCGGCACCTGGCTGAAGAACTTCAAGCTGGACGAGAAGCAGCTCACCAGCCTGGAGGCCGAGATCAACAAGGCGGGCAAGGGCCGGCAGCAGGACGCCGTGCGCACCTGGCTGAAGTCCCAGCCCGGCCTCGTCGACAAGCTCGCCCCGCTGCCCGGCGGCTCGGGCGCCAAGCCCGCCGAGGCCTCCCGCGCCCTGAACGTCGCATGGTTCCCGTGGGACGAGGACATCGCCGTCACCCGTCTGTGGAAGCACGTCCTGGAGCGCCGCGGCTACCGGCTGAACCTGAAGCAGATGGACGTCGGCCCCGTCTACACCGGCATGGCCGGCGGGGACATCGACCTCAACTTCGACGCCTGGCTGCCGTACGCCCAGAAGAACTACTGGGACAAGAGCAAGGACAAGCTCAGGGACCTGGGCACCTGGTACCAGCCGACCTCCCTGGAGATCGCGGTGCCTTCCTACGTCAAGGACGTGAAGTCCCTTCAGGACCTCAAGGGCAAGTCCTCCCTCTTCGGCGGGAAGATCATCGGCATCGAGCCCGGTACCGGCGAGATGAACCTGCTCAAGACCAAGGTCCTGCCCGGCTACGGCCTGGACAAGGAGTACAAGGTCGTCGACGGCTCCACGCCCGCGATGCTCGCCGAGCTCAAGCGCGCGTACGCCAAGAAGAAGCCCGTGGCCGTCGTGCTCTGGTCGCCGCACTGGGCGTACAGCCGCTACGGCCTCACCAAGCTGAAGGACGACAAGAAGCTCTTCGGCGAGGGCAACACCATCCGCACCATCTCCAGCGCGGACTTCCCCGGGCGGTACCCGCAGCTCACGAAGTGGATCAAGAACTTCAGGATGAGCGAGGACGAGCTCGGCAGCCTGGAGAGCGAGATCAACAAGCGCGGCCAGGGGCACGAGGACGAAGCGGTCGACGCCTGGCTGAAGCAGCACCCGGACGTCGAGCAGCGGATGACCTCCGGCTAAGCCGCCACCGTCGCACCGTACGTCCGAGAGTCGTACACCTGAGAGGGGCGGGCCCTCTCCACGGTCCTGACGCCGTGGGGAAGGGTCCGCCCCTCGGCCTGTGCACGGTAGGAATCCGGACAACCACGCAGAGCCACCCCCCTACCCTGGGCTCGAGGGCCCGTGGGCTTCCGGAAGACCTCACCGGTGCCGATCCGCTCCGGGGGCCGCACAGCACCCCCGCAGCGGCGCCGAACCGCTGGCGCGAACCATGAGGTCCGCGGCCCTCCCGTCTTACGGGGATGTGACGGCCGCGTGAAACGGTTTGCCGAACATGCGTAGGGTGCAGAGAAGTCATCAGGAACACCGCGCCCGGAACCGGACCCGGAACCGGACCTGACCGGGCCCGCCGACGGCGGACGGAACGACGAACGGAACGACGAGCGAAGGAGGGAGCCGGAGCGATGGGCGACCACAAAGAGCAGTCCCTTCGAGTGGGCGCGGCCGTACGGCGGCGGCGCCGCGCGCTGGACCTCACCCTCGCCGTCGTGGCCGAGCGCAGCGGCCTGTCGGTGCCCTTCCTGAGCCAGGTCGAGAACGACAGGGCCCGCCCCAGCAGGAGCTCCCTGGAGAAGGTCGCCGACGCCCTGCGCACCACCGCCGTGGAGCTGCTGGCGGCGGCCGACCCGGCGTGCAGCGTCGACGTCGTACGCGCCGAGGTCACCGAGGTCCCCGAGCTGGTGCCCGAACCCCGGGTGCGCTCCCTGGTGCGCGGTCATCATCAGCTGCACGCCTCCGAGTTCACCGGCGACCACGACGCGGGCCGCGAGTTCCAGCACCGCAACGACGAGCTGATGTACGTCGCCGACGGCGCGGTGGAGATAGAGGCGGAAGGCCGCGCCTACCGGCTGGCGCGCGGCGACACGATGTACCTGACCGGCGGGGTCCGCCACCGCTGGCGGGCGACCGTGCCCGACACCCGGGTGATCGTGGTCGCGGTGGCGGAGCACATCGAGGCGGTGCAGGACCGGACACGGTGATGAGGGTCGTCTCCCTGGTGCCCTCACTGACCGAGGCGGTCGCCGCGACGCTGCCCGGCGTGCTGGTCGGTGCCACCCGGTGGTGCGTCCGTCCGGCGGACCTGGAGGTGGTCCGCGTCGGCGGCACCAAGAACCCCGACGTCGACCGGATCGTCTCCCTCGCCCCCGACCTGGTGATCGCCAACGAGGAGGAGAACCGCGCACCCGACCTGGACGCCCTGCGCGCGGCAGGCCTGGAGGTGCTGGTGACCGAGGTGCGGGACGTGCCGCAGGGCTTCCGGGAACTGGCGCGGGTCCTGGCGGCCTGCGGGGCGGCGGGCCGGCCGCGATGGCTGGACGAGGCGGAGAGCGCCTGGACCGCGCCGCCGGAGCACGACGGGGCCGAGCGCCGTACGACCGCGATCGTGCCGGTCTGGCGCCGGCCGTGGATGGTGCTGGGCCGGGACACCTTCGCCGGCGACGTCCTCGCCCGCCTCGGCGTCGACCAGCTGTACGCGGACCACGCCGAGCGCTACCCGCGCATCCCGCTTCAGGAGCTGCGGGCGGCGGCCCCGGACGTCGTCGTCCTCCCCGACGAGCCGTACCGCTTCACCGCGGGCGACGGGCCGGAGGCCTTCCCCGGGCTGCCGTGCGCGCTGGTCAGCGGGCGGCACCTGACGTGGTACGGGCCGTCGCTGGCCGAGGCTCCGCGGGTGCTGGCGCGGGCGCTGCGAGCAGCGAGCCGCTGACCAGTCCGCGGGCGGTGTGCACGGCCGCGGCGGCCCAGGCGGTGACGAGGACCGCGTACAGGGCGACCGCGAGGGTGTCGTACGCGGCGAGGTGGGTGTGCCGGGCGAGAGCCGAGGCACCGGTCACGCAGGTGCCGACGGGGAAGGTGAAGGACCACCAGGTCATCGCGAAGCCCATGCCCTGCCGGCCGGCGCGCACCACCTGCGCGGCGGCGAAGGCGAACCACAGCACGGCGAAGCCCATCACGGGAACGCCGTAGAGCAGCGCGAACACCGCGAAGCCGGTGTCGTAGGGGGGCGGTACGGCACCCCGGGCCGTATCGGCGAACGCGCCGACGGCGGTGGTGGACTGCCCGAGCGGGCCCAGGACCAGGAACAGCGTCGGGGTGAGCGCGAGCGGCAGCGGTCCCGCGACGATCAGCCGGCCGAGGATCAGCGGCAGCAGGGCCAGCGTCGCCAGCAGACTCAGCCCGAACATCGCCACGCACGCCAGGAGCAGGGTCTCTCGCCCCTGCCCGGCCGGCAGGTGGCTCACGAGGGAGGGGCCGAGGGCCGCGGACACCATCGGCGCGACGACCGGCAGCAGCCACACCGGCGTCGTCTGCTGCGGCTCGATCCTGTGGTGCACGGCCATGAGGTACGGCACCGCCACGGCGGCCACCAGTCCGACGCCTGTCCCTGCCGTGAACAGCACGGTGTCCAGGGCGAGCGCGGCGCCGGTGCCGATCCAGTCCCGGCCGACGGACAGCGCGCCGCCGCCGACGGCCAGCAGCGCCATGGACAGACAGCCGTAGAACGGGGCCGCCGCCGCGTCCAGCAGATGGGCGCGGGCCTGGTCGCGGTGGTGGACCCAGTGCAGCACGCGGGCCACCAGCAGGACCGCCAGCTGGACGAGGGAGAGTGCCCAGACGGCGGTGCAGACGGCGCGCAGGCCCGGGAGGTGGACCGGCAGCGCGGCACCCGCCGTGCCGACGGCGGCGGTGCCCATGACCGAGCCGTACCAGTTGGGGCCGAGATGGCGGAGCGCGGGAACGCGGGGCCGGGGCGCGGCCGGGACGGACGACCGGAGGGACGGCGACCGAGGGGACGGCGATCGGGGGGCCAGGGAGTGGGCTGCGGTGACCATGATGTGAGGCTTTCGCAGGCCCGGGGCCCCCACCAGGGGGTTTGTCTCTATCGGGGCATAAGCTGGCTTTATGAGGAACACGGGCGTGAACGCAGGGAACGGGGCCGGGCGGCCGTCCGTGGCCGCGTCGCTGGCCCACCGGGTTCCGGATCTGGGCGCGCTGGAGTTGCTGCTGGCCGTGGCGCGACTGGGCAGTCTGGGCGGGGCGGCCCGGGAGCTGGGCATCACCCAGCCGGCGGCGAGCAGCCGGATCCGCTCCATGGAGCGGCAGTTGGGGCTGGCGCTGGTGGACCGCTCGCCGCGCGGCTCACGGCTGACGGACGCGGGCGCGCTGGTGACGGACTGGGCCCGGCGGGTCGTGGAGGCGGCGGAGGCCTTCGACGCGGGCACGCAGGCCCTGCGGGACCGGCGGGACTCGCGACTGCGGGTGGCGGCGAGCATGACGATCGCGGAGTATCTGCTGCCCGGCTGGCTGATCGCGCTGCGGGCGCACCGGCCGGACACGGCGGTCTCGCTGCTCGCGGGGAACTCGGCGATGGTCGCCGAGCGGCTGCTGGCGGGCGAGGCGGACCTCGGGTTCGTGGAGGGGCTGACGGTGCCGGCCGGACTGGACTCGGTGGTGATCGCCCACGACCGGCTGATCGTGGTGACCGCTCCCGCGCACCCCTGGGCCCGCCGCCGGCGCCCGCTGGACGCGGCGGAACTCGCCTCGACCCCGCTGATCCTCCGGGAGAAGGGCTCCGGGACACGGCAGGTCCTCGACGCTGCGCTGGGCGGCCTGGCGCGCCCGCTGATCGAACTGTCCTCCACCACGGCGGTGAAGGCGTCGGCGGTGAGCGGGGCGGGACCGGCGGTGCTGAGCGAACTGGCGGTGGGCGACGAACTCTCCCTGCGCCGCCTGGTCACCATCCCGGTGGAAGGCATGGCCCTCCGCCGCGACCTGCGCGCCGTCTGGCCCACCGGCCACCGCCCGGCGGGCCCGGCCCGCGATCTGCTGTCCCTGACCCGCTCGGGAACCGGCTGACGGGGGCACGAAGCACCTCGCGCACGGGCACCTCGCGCACGGGCAACCCGCGCACGGGCAACCCGCGCACGGGCGCACTCGCGCATCGGGGCCACTCGGGTACGGCACACCTCAGGAGCCCGGCCGCCGCGCGCCTCATGCGTGTCGACCCGGCCGCCTCGACGGTGCGGTCCGGGGCGTGGGCCGAGGCGATCAGGCCCTCGCCGAGGCGGTGGACGGTCGCGCGGGGCGGCAGCAAGAGCGCTCCTCGCGAAGTGGTTGCCGCCTGGGTCCCGGTGCGGCCGGCGCGCGTCTCAGGAAGCGGTGGCGGCGTCGATCAGGTGGCGCACCACCCGGGGGTCGTCGCCCATCTCCGGGTGCCACTGGACGCCGAGCACCCAGTGGCCGGTGGACGCCGGCTCGATGGCCTCGACGGTGCCGTCCGGGGCGTGGGCAGAGGCGATCAGGCCCTTGCCGAGGTGGTCGACGGCCTGGTGGTGGTAGGTCGGGACGGTCGTCTCCTCCGGGACGGCCGCGGCGTATCGGGTGCCGGGGACCGGTGTGACCGGGTGGTCGCCGAAGACGCCGACGACCTCGGCGTGACCGTCCAGGTGCTGGACCAGGGTGCCGCCGAGGGCGACGTTCAGCAGCTGCATGCCCCGGCAGATGCCCAGCAGCGGCACCCGCGCGCTCAGCGCGGCCTCGATCAGGGCGAGTTCCCAGGCGTCCCGGACGCGGGCGGGCGGTCCCGTACGGGGGTCCGGCTCGGCGCCGTAGCGCACCGGCTCGACGTCCGGGCCGCCCGCGATCACCAGCCCGTCCAGCCGGGCCACGGCCGACGCCGCCCGCTCCGGCACGTCCGGCGGCAGCATCGCCGCGAGACCCCCCGCCCGCTGCACCAGCCGTGGATAGCCGGCCGGCAGCAGCGCCGCGTCCAGCTCCCACACGCCCCAGCGCGCACCGGCCTCCAGGTAGGTGCTGATGCCGATCAGCGGTCGTCCTCCGGTCATACGGTCCTCCCAGGCCCCTGAGGGTGTGCTCCGCAAAGGTGTACGTCCATACCTTTGGGGACTCCTGCGTCACGCCAGAAAGCCGCGCAGCAGCGCCGCCGTGCCCGCGCAGTGCTCGCGCGTGATCTCCCGCGCCCCGTCCGCGTCCCCCTCCAGCACCGCCTCCACCAGGGCGATGTGCTGGCGCTGCGAGTGCTCCAGATTGCGCACCAGCAGTGGTATGCAGTTCAGCAGGTCGTTCACCGTGGCCCGGACCGCCGCGTACTGCGCGGCCAGGCTCGGCGAGCCGCACAGTTCGGCGAGCGTCAGGTGCAGCAGCGTGTCCAGCCGCCGGTAGTCCGAAAGCGGCGCGTCGTAGGTGCGCTCCAGCGCCTCGCGCAGCCGCCGGGCCCGCTCACCCGTCAGTCCCTGCGCCGCGCACAGCCCCGCCGCGCCCACCTCCAGCACCTCGCGGAAGCGCAGCACGTCCTCGATGTCGACAACGGCGACCCGGCGCCGCAGCTCGTCGCCGCCGCCCGCGTCCGTGCGGGGCAGCACGAACGTCCCGCCGTAGCGCCCGCGCCGCGCCTGGACCAGCTTCTGCTCCTGGAGCACCTTCAGCACCTCGCGCAGCGTCACCCGGCTGATCCCCAGCCGCTCCGCCAGCTCCCGCTCCGCGGGCAGCCGCCCGCCGGCCGGCACCAGGCCGAGCCGCACCACCTGAAGCACCTGCTCCAGGGCCTCCTCGAAACCGTTGCCCGCCCGTACCGGCCGCAGCACCGCCATGAGCCGGTCGCCCGGCCCTTCCGCGCCCGTGTCCCGCGCCATCCGGTCGCGCCCCCTTCCCAGGCAATGGTTCCCGGCAATACCTTATGGCTCCCGGCGCCGGTCGATGAAGCCTTGAGGAGGCTCGCCCGTGGCAGACCGCACACCTCCGCTCGCCGTAGAGGAACTGCACGCCCTGGTCGGATGCGGAGAGATCGACACGGTGGTCCTGGCCTTCCCCGACATGCAGGGGCGGCTCCAGGGCAAGCGGTTCGCCGCCCGGTTCTTCCTCGACGAGGTCCTCCACCACGGCACCGAGGGCTGCAACTACCTCCTCGCCGTCGACACCGACATGAACACCGTCGACGGCTACGCCATGTCCTCCTGGGACCGCGGCTACGGCGACTTCGCCATGCGCCCGGACCTGTCCACGCTGCGTCGCGTCCCCTGGCACCCGGGCACCGCCCTGGTCGTCGCCGACCTCGCCTGGAACGACGGCTCCCCGGTCGCCGCCGCGCCCCGCCAGATCCTGCGCCGCCAGCTGGACCGCCTCGCCGAGCACGGCCTGACCGCCCAGGTCGGCACCGAGCTGGAGTTCATCGTCTTCAAGGACACCTACGAGCAGGCCTGGGACGCCGGCTACCGCGGGCTCACCCCGGCCAACCAGTACAACGTCGACTACTCGATCCTCGGCACCGGCCGGATCGAGCCCCTCCTGCGCCGCCTGCGCAACGACATGGCGGGCGCCGGTCTCACCGTCGAGTCCGCCAAGGGCGAGTGCAACCCCGGCCAGCACGAGATCGCCTTCCGCTACGACGAGGCCCTCGTCACCTGCGACCAGCACGCGATCTACAAGACCGGCGCCAAGGAGATCGCCGCCCAGGAGGGCGTCTCCATCACCTTCATGGCCAAGTACAACGAACGCGAGGGCAACTCCTGCCACATCCACCTCTCCCTCGCCGACGCCGACGGCACCAACGCCATGGCGGCACGCGGCGGGGACGGGATGTCCGACCTCATGCGGCACTTCCTCGCCGGACAGCTCGCCGCGCTGCGGGAGTTCTCCCTCCTCTACGCCCCGAACATCAACTCCTACAAGCGGTTCCAGCCGGGCTCGTTCGCGCCGACCGCCGTCGCCTGGGGGCACGACAACCGCACCTGCGCCCTCCGCGTCGTCGGCCACGGCCGCTCCCTGCGCTTCGAGAACCGCCTGCCCGGCGGCGACGTCAACCCGCACCTGGCGGTCGCCGCACTGGTGGCGGCGGGCCTGCACGGCCTGGAGCAGAAGCTGCCCCTGCCCGAGCCCTGCCCGGGCAACGCCTACACCGCCGACTACGAGCACGTCCCCACCACCCTGCGCGAGGCCGCCGAGCTGTGGGAGAACAGCCCCCTCGCCAAGGCCGCCTTCGGCGACGAGGTGGTCGCGCACTACCGCAACATGGCCCGCGTCGAACTGGACGCCTTCGACGCCGCCGTCACCGACTGGGAGCTGCGCCGCTCTTTCGAACGCATGTGAGCCGTTTCCCCGACCGCGCGTGAGCCGTTCCCCCGAACGCATGTGAGGCATCCTTGCCCGACCAGGACCCGTCCCACGAACTCCAGGTACTCGACCCGGCCACCGAAGAGGTGGTCGCCACCGTCCCCGCCGCCGATACGGGCGACGTCCACCGCGCCGTCGAACGGGCCGTGGCCGCCCAGCGCGCCTGGTCCACCACCGCCCCCGCCGACCGGGCCCGGCTGCTGCGCCGCTTCGCCGACGTCGTCGACGCCCACCTCGAGGAGTTGGCCCAGCTGGAGGTCCGCGAGGCCGGGCACCTCCTCGGCAACGCCCGCTGGGAGGCCGGCAACGCCCGCGACCTGCTGCTGTACGCGGCCGGCGGCGCCGAACGCCTCCTCGGCCGGCAGATCCCGGTCCCCGGCGGCTGGGACGTCACCTTCCTCGAACCCCTCGGAGTCGTCGGCGTCATCGCACCCTGGAACTTCCCCATGCCCATCGCCGGCTGGGGGTCCTTCCCGGCGCTCGCCGCCGGCAACGCGGTCGTCCTCAAACCCGCCGAGGCCACCCCGCTCACCGCGCTCCGGCTGGCCGAACTGGCCCTGGAGGCGGGCCTGCCCGAACACCTCTTCCAGGTCCTGCCCGGTCACGGCCACACCGCCGGACGCGCCCTCGTCGACCACCCCGACGTGGCGAAGATCGTGTTCACCGGCTCCACCCGCACCGGCCGCGAGGTCATGGAGCGCTGCGCCCGGCACACCAAGCCCGTCACCCTCGAACTCGGCGGCAAGAGCCCCAACGTCGTCTTCGCCGACGCCGACCTCGAGGCCGCCGTCGACCCGTTCTCCTTCCTCGACAACTCCGGCCAGGACTGCTGCGCCCGCACCAGGATCCTGGTCCAGGAGCCGGTGTACGACGAGGTCCGCGAGCTTCTCGCGAAGGCGCTGACCGCCGTGGTCGTGGGCGACCCGGCCGACGAGCGGACCCGGATGGGCCCGCTGATCTCCCGTCAGCAGCTCGACCGCGTACGGTCCTACGTCCCCGAGGGCGCCCCCGCCCTGCGCGGCAGCGCGCCCGACGGGCCGGGCTTCTGGTTCCCGCCGACCGTCCTCACCGGGGAGCGGCACGACTCCGCCGCGGCCCGCGAGGAGATCTTCGGCCCGGTCGCCGTTCTGCTGCCCTTCACCGACGAACAGGACGCGATCCGCCTCGCCAACGACACCCCGTACGGCCTCTCCGGCTCCATCTGGACCCGGGACGTCGGCCGCGCCCTGCGCGTCTCCCAGGCGGTGCGGGCCGGCAACCTGTCCGTCAACTCGCACTCCAGCGTCCGCTACTGGACCCCGTTCGGCGGCTTCAAGCAGTCCGGCGTGGGCCGCGAACTCGGCCCGGACGCGCTGACCGCCTTCACCGAGACCAAGAACGTCTTCATCAGCACGGAGGGCCCCGCACAGTGAGCGCAACCATTCCCGACACCGAGGCCGTGGTCTGCCGCCGCCTGGTCGGCCGCACCGCCGTCGTCACCGGAGCCGGCAGCGGCATCGGCCTCGCCTCCGCGCGCCGGCTCGCCTCCGAGGGCGCGCACGTTGTTTGCGGCGACGTCGACGAGGTCCGCGGCAAGGCCGCCGCCGAGGAGACCGGAGGGCTCTTCGTCAAGGTCGACGTCACCGATCCCGACCAGGTCGAGGCGCTGTTCCAGGCGGCGTACGACACCTACGGCAGCGTCGACGTCGCCTTCAACAACGCCGGTATCTCACCGCCCGACGACGACTCGATCCTGGAGACCGGGCTGGAGGCCTGGAAGCGGGTCCAGGAGGTCAACCTCACCTCCGTGTACCTGTGCTGCAAGGCCGCCCTGCCCTACATGCGGCGCCAGGGCCGGGGCTCCATCATCAACACCGCCTCCTTCGTGGCCCGGATGGGCGCGGCCACCTCGCAGATCTCCTACACCGCCTCCAAGGGGGGCGTGCTGGCCATGTCCCGGGAACTGGGCGTCCAGTTCGCGCGGGAGGGCATCAGGGTCAACGCCCTGTGCCCCGGACCGGTCAACACCCCGCTCCTCCAGGAGCTGTTCGCCAAGGATCCGGAGCGGGCCGCGCGCCGGCTCGTGCACATCCCCCTGGGGCGGTTCGCCCAGGCCGAGGAGATCGCCGCCGCCGTCGCCTTCCTCGCCAGCGACGACTCCTCCTTCGTCAACGCCACCGACTTCCTGGTGGACGGGGGCATCGCGGGGGCGTACGTCACTCCGCTGTAGGCCACTGTGGCCGGGCCGGGGAGGGTCCTCCTACAGTTCCGGGGGTGAGCATGACACCCCCGCCCGGCTGGTACCGCGATCCGTCGGCCCCGCATCTGGAGCGCTGGTGGGACGGAACGGCCTGGACCGACCACCAGCGCGCCCCCGAGGCGCCCCAGCCCCAGCCCCAGGCCCAGCCCTCGCCGGCGCCCGCACCCCCGCCGCCCGCCGGCGGGGGCCCGACCCGGGCCAAGGCGGTGGCCCTGACCACCGCCGGGGCCGTCCTGGTCGCCGCGATCGTCACGGGAGCGGTCGTGCTCGGCCGCGACGACGGAGGCGGCACCGGCGCGCGGACGGCGGCCTCGGACACCTCCGCCACGGCGGCCGGCCCCTCCACCGCCGCGACCTCCCCGTCACCGTCGTCCGCTGCCCCGTCCGCGACCGCCACCGGCGACCCGTCCGTCGCCGTCGACCAGCTCAACGGCATCACGCTGCCGGTGCCCGACGGCTGGGAGAAGCCGCAGTACGTCGCGGACGACAACGTGGTCATGACGACGCACGGCACCTACGACTGCCCGACCCGCACCGGCCTGTGCCGGCACGGCCTGGTCCTGACACTGACGGCGACCGCGACCGACGCGGCCCCGCCCAAGGCCCTGGCGGAGCAGGACATCGAGAACGCGGCCGACCTCGCGTACGACGAGAACGCGGCCGGACAGCGCCTCTACGGGGGCATCACCTCCCACCGGGCCGTCGCCTCCGGTCAGATCGCGGTCGCGGGCCGCGCCGGGTACTTCGTGCGCTGGCGGGTCAGCACCGCCCAGGGCCCCGGCGGCTACGTCGAGTCGCTGGTCTTCCCGTCCAGCGTGGGCAGCGAGGCGCCGGTCGTCGTCCGCTTCGTCCTCGACGCGGGCGCGGACGGGCCGCCCCTGTCCGACATCGACAGGATCACCAAGGGCATACGGCCCCTCGGCGACGCCGGCACGAGCGGGGGCGTCGGCAGCAGCATCGGCCCGGCCGGCTGAACCGGAGGGCCGGCCGCCCGGCGGGGGTGCTCACAGGAACGTGAGGCCCTCGCCCCGGTACGTCGGCACGGTCGCCGTCACCCGGTCGCCCTTCACCAGGTGCAGCGTGTCGAACCGCTCGCACAGCTCGCCCGCCTTCGCGTGCCGGAACCACACCTTGTCGCCGATCAGCAGGTCGTCGGCGGGCGAGCCGAGCAGCGGAGTCTGCACCTCGCCGGGGCCCTCCTGGGGGTCGTAGCGCAGCCCCTCGGGCAGATACGGCACCGGCAGCCGGTCCGCACCGGCCGCTCCCGAGGCCGGGTAGCCGCCGCCGAGCACCGTGACCACCCCGACCCCGGGGCGCCGCACGACCGGCTGGGCGAAGAGCGCCGCCGGACGGCCGCGGAAGGACGTGTAGTTGTCGAACAGGCGCGGGACGTACAGCCCCGAGCCCGCGGCGATCTCGGTGACGGCGTCCTCCGCCGCGGTGTGCTGGACACTGCCCGTGCCGCCGCCGTTGACGAACTCCAGCTCCGGCGCCACCGCCCGGACCGCCCGCACCACCGCGGCCCGCCGCTCCGCCAGCTCCCGGCGCGCGGCCGCCTGCATCAGCCGGATCGCGCGCGAACGCAGCGGCCGTCCGGCCACCGCGTCACCGACGCCCGCGACATGACCCTCGTACGCCATGATGCCCACGAGCCGGAACCCCGGCCGCCGCGCCACCGTACGGGCCATCTCGGCGACCTGGGCGGGGGAGTGCAGCGGCGAGCGGCGCGCGCCGACGCGGATCCGTCCGCCGAGCAGCTTCAGCGAGGTGTCCAACTCCAGGCACACCCGCACGACTTCGCGTCCGCCCTCGCGCGAGGCGTCGACGAGGTCGAGCTGCGCCGGGTCGTCGATCATCACCGTGACGGCGGCGGCGAGCTTGGGATCGGCGGCCAGTTCGGCGAAGCCGGCCCGGTCGGCGGAGGGATAGGCGAGCAGGACGTCCTCGAACCCGGAGCGGGCCAGCCACAGCGACTCGGCGAGGGTGAACGACATGACGCCCGCGAAGCCATCCCTGGCGAGGACGCGTTCGAGCAGCGCCCGGCAGCGTACGGACTTGCTGGCCACCCGCACGGGCTTGCCGGCGGCGCGGCGGACGAGATCGTCGGCGTTGGCGTCGAAGGCCTCCAGGTCGACGATCGCGACGGGGGCGTCGAGATGGGCGGTGGCCCGGTCGTAACGGGCCCGGTCGGCGGCGCGCGCGGTCATGAACGAAGCCTGCCAGAGAGGATTACCGCAGGGTAGGGGGACGTTCCGGGCAGATGCCCCGGGCCCGCGGACTGGTTCCCGCTCACCTGGGATCAGCCCGTAGAGTGACGCGCACGTACGCCGGAACGGCGGAACGCTCGCGGCCGCGCCCTTGAGCCGGGATGGCACTTCGCTCGTACGGGTATGCGTGCCCGGTGACGACGAGCCGCCGCCGGGCGGGGCCACGAGGAAGACCGCGCCGGAGAGAACGGCCCGGGCACGAGGAAACGGGGGGTGCATGAGCACGGAAGCGCGCCACGCCCCGATCCCCCCGCGCCCCCCGAAACCCCCACGCCCGTCCACCCCTCCCGACGGCACCTCGCAACCCCCCGGCGAGCCGCACTCCGCCATACCGGCGAACCCAGCCGAGGGGCCACGCGAGCGGCCGGCGAGCGCGACGGAAGGCACCGGCAACGGTCCGGAGGTGTCGGGTGGTTCGGCGGGCGGCGAGGCGGCGGACCGAGGCGGCGAGCCGGGTTCGGCGGGGCAGGCCGCCGCGTGGAACGGGCCCGGCGTGCCCGGCGCCGTACCCGGCTCCGGCCTCACGCCCCCGCGCACCGGCCGCGTCGGCGGAGATGCCCGCGCCGCGGCCGCCCGATCCCGCTTCCGGGCGTTCGAGCCTCCGGCCCGGCGCGACACGGCTCCGATGACACCACCCCCGCCCGCCGCCTCCGCCCGTTTCCCCGACGCGCCGCCACGGATCGGCCGTCCGGCCGGGCCGTGCTCCGGTGGGCAGGGAGAGCCCGCCGCGGCCGAGAGCGGCGCCCGCGCCGGCCTCACCGGCCCGCCGCGGCACTCGGAGCCGACCCGGACGGGCCACCCGGCCGCGCCGCGTACCTCGGATGCCGGGCCGTCCGCCGCCGGTGACGGTGGGGGTCAGGTCCGTCCCGGTGTGGCGCCGGTCTCCGGGCGTGAGTTGCCGGACGGGGATGTGCCTGGTGCCGTGCCGGCGCAGCCGGGACACCGTCCGTCGCCGGCCGCGCCGCGGGCTGCCGTACCCGCCGAGACCCCGTCGGAGACCACCGCGCGCCTGCGCCCTCTCTCCGCCCGCCGGTCCGGCGCGGCTGCCGGGTCGCCGGCCGCGCCTTCCCGCGGGGACCTCCGACGGGACTCCGCCGCCCCGGACACGGACACGTTCGCCGTCGGCGGCCCGCCCGCCGGTGCCCCAGCGGGCGGTTTGCCGGACCGCGGCCTCGGCCCGGTGCCCGGCGTCGGGGGACCGGCGCGCCCGGCGGCAGCCGCGGGGTCCGCCACTGTGTCGCCGGGCCCGCGCGTGGCACCCGACCCCGCCCTGTCGTGGAGCGCCTTCGCGGGGACCGCCGCCGTGCCCGGTGCGGCGCGGGCCCAGGTCCGGCTCGGGGAGCCCGAGGGTTACGACGAGCGGGGGCGGGGGCGTGCGCTCGGCGTACGGGTGCGGGCGCGGACCGCCGTGGCGGCGGCGTGCCTCGTGCTCGGGCTCGGACTCATCGGCGGTGCCGTGACCGGGAGTTGGCTCACCGGGGACTCCGGGGAGGGTCGCGCGGCCGGTGCGTTCGCCACGGCCGGCGGCCTGTGGCACAGCATTCCCGTCGACCAGCTGTTCCCGCCCACGGTGGAGGGCGGCGGCGCCGGCCCCGGCGGGGCCGACCGCACCTGGACCCGCGTCGCCGTGGCACCCGACAGCGGTTGCGCGAACGCCTTCGACCCGCTGCTGCGCAAGGCCCTGGCCCCCGCCGGCTGCGCACGCCTGCTCCGCGCCACCTACACCGACGCCACCCAGAGCTACGTCACCACCGTCGGGATGCTCTTCACCAAGGCCGACGCACCCGCCATGAGGTCCCTCGCCGCCCGGTTCCGGAACGAGGGCCTCGCCCGGCGCACCGACCTCATGCCCCGCCCGTACGCCGCCGCGGACACCGTCGCCGCCGCCTTCGGCGACAAGCAGCGCGCCTCCTGGACCATCTCCGTGCTGACCGAGGCCCCTGTGGTCGTCTACGCCGTCTCCGGCTGGGCCGACGGCCGCATGGTCGACTCCCCACAGCCCGCCGCCGACGCGATGCGCTCCGGCGCCACCACGGCCCCCGCCCAGGCCGGCCTCGGCAACGAGGCCCAGGGCCTGGCCGACCGCATCGAACGCACCCTGCGCAGGAACGTCGATTCGGCCACGGACACGGAGAAACCCTCGTGAGAGCCGTCATCACCCGCAGGAGCGGCGCGCTGAGCGTCCTCCTGGCCGCCTCCCTCGCCCTCGTCCCGGCCACCGCCGCGCACGCCGACGGCATCCGCGCCCAGCAGTGGGCTCTGGACGCCATGCACACCCAGCAGGCCTGGCGCGTCACCAAGGGCAAGGGCGTCACCGTGGCCGTCCTGGACACCGGCGTCGAGAGCGACCACCCCGACCTCGTCGGCAACGTCCTGCCGACCAAGGACCTCATCGGCTTCGGTGCCCGGCCCGGTGACCGCACCTGGGCCCGCCACGGCACCGCCATGGCCGGCATCATCGCCGGGCACGGCCACGGCCCCGGTCACACCGACGGCGTCATGGGCATCGCCCCCGAGGCCAAGATCCTTCCTGTCCGGGTGATCCTGGAGGACGGCGACTCCGCCCGCACCCGGGCCCGCACCACCCGCGGCAACGCCCTCGCCGACGGCATCCGCTGGGCCGCCGACCACGGCGCCGACGTCATCAACCTCTCCCTCGGCGACGACTCCGACTCCGCGCACCCCGAGCCGGCCGAGGACGAGGCCGTGCAGTACGCGCTGAGCAAGGGCACCGTCGTCGTCGCCTCGGCCGGCAACGGCGGCGACAAGGGCGACCACATCTCCTACCCGGCCGCCTACCCGGGTGTGATCGCCGCGACCGCCGTGGACCGCTACGGCACCCGCGCGGACTTCTCCACCCGCCGCTGGTACGCCGCGGTCAGCGCGCCCGGCGTCGACATCGTCATCGCCGACCCGGACCACCGGTACTACGAGGGCTGGGGCACGAGCGCGGCCTCCGCGTTCGTCTCGGGCGCCGCCGCCCTGATCAAGGCCGCCCACCCCCGGCTGACGCCCGCGCAGATCAAGAAGCTCCTGGAGGACACCGCCCGCAACGCCCCCGTCGGCGGCCGTGACGACTCCCGCGGCTTCGGCATGGTCGACCCCGTGGCCGCCCTGAAGGCCGCGGACCGCCTCGAACCGCAGGGCCTGCACGCGGTGGCGTACGGCAAGAGGTACTTCGGCCCCGGCCCCGACACCGCCGAGCCGGACGACACCGCCTCCGGCTGGGCCGGGCCTCTCGCCGGCAGCGTCGGGGGAGTGCTGCTGGTCGTCGCGGTCGTCCTGTGGCGCGCCCGCCGCGAAGACGACGGAGGCGACGGCGAGGCCCGCTTCCACCGCTAGGGGGTGTGGCGAAAGTCCCTCCCCCAGCCCAGCCCGGGCCGGTCCCGGCAGCGGAATCAGGCCCCGCCCGCGAACACCGACACCGCTGCCCGCGCCGCCCCCTCCACCAGCGAGATGCCCTTCTCCTTCGTGGTGTTGCCCTGGGACAGGGCGGCCACCAGGTAGTCGTCGCCGTCGGCCGTCACGCGACCGATGCTGTTGACGACCCACAGCCCGGTCGTGCTGCGCGGCAGCCAGCCGTTCTTCAGGGCCCACGCGGAGCCGTCGGCGGCCGCCGACACCCCCCAGCGCTGGTCCTCGGCGATCCGCCCCATCAGCCTCTGGACGTACGTCCGCGAGGCCGCGCTCAGTTCGGAGTCCGAGTCGTCGCCGAACACCTGCTTGAGCAGGGCGAGCTGGTCGGCGGCCGTCGTCCGCGTCAGGCCCCACAGCGCGCCGTCGCCCCCGGAGGTGTCAGCCAGCCCGAAGCGGCGGTTCGACGCGTCCAGGCCGTCCGCCCCGCCGACGATCCGCCACAGCGCCGAGGCGGAGTCGTTGTCGCTGTCCTCGATCATCGCGGTGGCGTACGTCTTCTCCTGAGCGGTCAGCCGCCGCCCCGCGTCCTGCGCCTGGAGCAGCAGGGCCGCCAGGATGTCGACCTTGACGATGCTCGCCGTGTCGAACGTGCCGTCGCCGTAGCCGGCGCTCCGCCCGGAGCCGAGATCGAGCACCGCCACCGACACCGTCGCGCCGTCCTCCGGCGCCACCGACTTCATCGCCTCGGCCAGCAGCGCCGTACGGTCCGCCGCCGGGTCCGTCACGGTCTCCACCGATGCCCTCCCACTCGCCGATGCCGACGCGGATGCCGACGCGGATGCCGACGGGGACGCCGACGCCGCCGACCCTACGGCCCCCGGCCCCGCGGAGCCCCTGGCTCTCACATACGCGGTGCCCGCCGCCGTACCGCCCACGACGGTGACGCAGACCAGGGCCGCGCAGAGCAGGGGCCGGCGCCGGGACGGGCGCGCGCGACGGCCATGGCGGCGACGGCGGCCGCCGGCGGACGGGGACTCCATGCCCGGGATGCTTCTGGCGGTGACTGTGCGCGCCGTGAGACCGGCGTGAGACACGGGTCAGGGGACCCTGAGAAATCCGTGAAGGGTCCCGGACAGGACCGTGCACGGCCCCCGATAGGGTCGTAGCCGTGGCGAACAAGAACATTCCCGACCCCGGCTTCTCCGACGACGACGGCTCCGCCGACCCCCGGCTGAGCGCGGCGCTCGCCGCCTGGGCCGAGGACCGCACCGCCGTGGGACCCGTCCTGGAGGCGCTCAAGGGCGCCCGGCTGCTCGTCCCCGTCGTGGCCGTGCTCGGCGAGGTGGAGGAGGACGAGCGGGGGCTGCGCCGCGAGAAGACCAGCGACATGGCCGTGCCGACCCTGAAGGCCGGCGAGCGCACGGCGCTGCCCGCCTTCACCTCCACCGACTCCCTGGCCCGCTGGGACCCGGCGGCCCGCCCCGTGGCCGTACCCCTGCGCCAGGCCCTTCAGGCCGCCGCGCACGAGAAGGCGGACACGGTGGTGCTGGACCTGGCCGGACCGGTGCCGTTCGAGCTGACCGGGCCCACGCTGCTCGCGCTCGCCGAGGGCCGTACCACGACCGACCCGCTCGCCGACCCTGCGGTCGTGGCGGCCGTACGGGAGGCGGTGGCCGCCGAGCCGGCCGTGCTCCGTGCCCACCTCGGCCCCGGCCGGGCCGACGGCACCCTCGCCCTGGTCCTCGACCCCGATGCCGCCGCGGCCCCGGCCGCCCGCGCCGTCGCCGAGCGGCTGGCCGCCAGCGACACACTGAGGGCCCGCCTGGTGCGCGGTCTCGACCTGGCACTGCTGCCGGCCGGGACGACGCCGCCGGGCGAGCCCCTGTACGTGAAGGAGTGAAGGGACCCGCCCGCCGCGCCGGGCGGCGGGCGGGCGGGAAGCGGGTCAGCCGTAGACCGGCCCGGTGTACTTCTCGCCCGGGCCCTGGCCCGGCTCGTCCGGGACGAGCGACGCCTCGCGGAACGCCAGCTGGAGCGACTTCAGGCCGTCGCGCAGCGGCGCCGCGTGGAAGGAGCTGATCTCGGTCGCGCTGCCGTCCAGCAGCCCGGCGAGCGCGGTGATCAGCTTGCGTGCCTCGTCCAGGTCCTTGTACTTGTCGCCCTCCTCGGTCAGACCGAGCTTCACGGCGGCGGCGCTCATCAGGTTGACGGCGACCGTCACGATCACCTCGACGGCGGGGACCTCGGCGATGTCGCGGGTCATCGCGTCGAAGTCGGGGGTCTCAGGAGGGGTCTCACTCATGCCCCACACGATAGGCGGTTCCGGATTACGGTTTCTCGATTAGTCCTTGTCAAGCGATCCTGCTAATCTGGTTTCCGACCGGCCGGACACGCACGTGCTCGGCCCACAAGTGGAGGCTCCGATCTCCCACCTGACCGTCCTCCGGGACGGCGGGTCACCCGGTCAGGCGGCCACCATCGTTCCGTACGGACGATGGAGTCGCCCGAAAGCGCGCCCCGCGATCATCGCGTCGGTGCTCCGGTAGTGCTTGGAGCCCCGCCTGTGATCGTCCGGGGCATTTTTGTTGCTTCGGCGCGGTTAGGTCTTACGAACACAGACGTACGCGGCTGTCCGCCAGACCGTCGCGTGGTGCTACCGAGGAGGATCCATCAGCGCCGAGCCCCGCATCAACGACCGGATTCGCGTTCCCGAGGTGCGACTTGTCGGTCCCAGTGGCGAGCAGGTCGGCATCGTGCCGCTCGCGAAGGCACTGGAGCTTGCGCAGGAGTACGACCTGGACCTGGTCGAGGTCGCGGCGAACGCCCGCCCGCCCGTGTGCAAGCTCATGGACTACGGGAAGTTCAAGTACGAGTCGGCCATGAAGGCCCGTGAGGCGCGCAAGAACCAGGCGCACACGGTCATCAAGGAGATGAAGCTCCGGCCGAAGATCGACCCGCACGACTACGACACCAAGAAGGGTCACGTCGTCCGGTTCCTCAAGCAGGGCGACAAGGTCAAGATCACGATCATGTTCCGTGGTCGCGAGCAGTCCCGGCCCGAGCTGGGCTACCGGCTGCTGCAGCGGCTCGCGGAGGACGTCCAGGACCTCGGCTTCGTGGAGTCGAACCCGAAGCAGGACGGCCGCAACATGATCATGGTTCTCGGTCCGCACAAGAAGAAGACCGAGGCGATGGCCGAGGCCCGCCAGGCGCAGGAGGCCCGCAAGGCCGAAGCGAAGGCCAACCCCGGCCGCTCGCAGAACGCCGCGGACGTCGAGGCGTCGGCCGAGGAGCCCGCCGAGGCGTGACCCCCGGGACCCGCGTCCCAGGATGTAACCGAAAACATTGAGAGCGACGCTCCACCGTGCCCGGTTTTCGTGACCGGGCACCGGAGCGCCACCGACGAGGAGAGAACGGCGCTATGCCGAAGAACAAGTCGCACAGCGGTGCCAGCAAGCGCTTCAAGGTCACCGGCTCCGGCAAGGTGCTCCGTGAGCGCGCCGGCAAGCGCCACCTGCTCGAGCACAAGTCGTCCCGTCTGACGCGTCGCCTCACCGGCAACGCCGAGATGGCCCCGGGCGACGCCAAGAAGATCAAGAAGCTTCTCGGCAAGTGACGCGGCGGCGCCCGGTCGGCTGAGCCCCGCGCACAGCTGACCCGCCGCGCCGTACGTCGGGACCGGGACCCATTCGTTTCCGGGTCGTGTGAGGACAACCACGACCCCGCTACAAGGAGTTAATCAAGTGGCACGCGTCAAGCGGGCAGTCAACGCCCACAAGAAGCGCCGGGCGATCCTCGAGCAGGCCTCCGGCTACCGCGGTCAGCGCTCGCGGCTGTACCGCAAGGCCAAGGAGCAGGTCACCCACTCGCTGGTCTACAACTACAACGACCGCAAGAAGCGCAAAGGTGACTTCCGGCAGCTGTGGATCCAGCGCATCAACGCCGCCGCTCGCGCCAACGGCATCACCTACAACCGCTTCATCCAGGGTCTGAAGGCCGCCAACGTCGAGGTGGACCGCAAGATCCTGGCCGAGCTGGCCGTGAACGACGCCAACGCGTTCGCCGCGCTCGTCGAGGTCGCCCAGAAGGCCCTGCCGAGCGACGTCAACGCGCCGAAGGCGGCGTGACGCCGCACCGGCTCTAGGCCGACGTGACGGTACGGACCCGTGGGCTTTGTGCCTGCGGGTCCGTTGTGTTGTTCCTACCGAAGGTGAAGCTCCCCATGCCCCCCGCCGCGCCCGACCTGATCTCCCCCCGCTCCGCCCGTGTCGCCGCCGCCCGGCGGCTGGCCAAGCGGAACTTCCGGGGCAAGGACCGGCTGTTTCTCGCGGAGGGGCCGCAGGCCGTGCGTGAAGCCGCCGGGCACCGGGGAGCGGACGGGACGACGACGCTCGTCGAGCTGTTCGCCACCGTCGAGGCCGCGGAGCGCTACGCCGACATCGTGGGGGAGGCCCGCGGTGCCGGCGCCCGGGTCCACCTCGCCTCCGAGGACGTCATCGCGGACATCTCCACCACCGTCACCCCGCAGGGTCTCGTCGGGATCTGCCGGTTCCTCGACACGCCGTTCGAGGAGGTCCTCTCCGCCCGCCCCCGCCTCGTCGCCGTCCTCGCCCACGTGCGCGACCCAGGCAACGCGGGCACCGTGCTGCGCTGCGCCGACGCCGCCGGAGCCGACGCGGTGGTCCTCACCGACGCCTCCGTGGACCTGTACAACCCCAAGGCCGTGCGCGCCTCCGTCGGCTCGCTGTTCCATCTGCCGGTCGCCGTGGGCGTCCCCGTCGAGCAGGCGGTCGCCGGCCTGAAGGCCGCCGGGGTGCGCATCGTCGCCGCCGACGGCGCGGGCGAGCAGGACCTCGACGACGAGCTCGACAAGGGCACCATGGGCGGGCCCACCGCCTGGGTGTTCGGCAACGAGGCCTGGGGCCTGCCGGAGGAGACCCGGGCCCTGGCCGACGCCGTCGTCCGCGTCCCGATCCACGGAAGGGCCGAGAGCCTGAACCTGGCGACCGCCGCCGCCGTATGTCTCTACGCCTCGGCCCGTGCACAGCGCGCCTCCGGAGGATGCCGCTCCGTCACGGACTACTAGTAGGCTGACCAGCTCGGGGCCCACAGTGGGAAGGGTGGGGTACGGGGATGAGTGTCGGCACCAGCGGTGCACCGGGCAGGCGCGAGGCGCGACGGCCGCCCGCGCCCGGGAGCGCCGGTGATCCCGGCGGACTCGGCACCGACGGTCCGACCGGACTCGGCGTCGGCCCCGACGGTCCCACCGGACTCGGCGTCGACCCCGACGACCTGCCCGACGGACTGGTCGTCGCCGACGCACACGGACGGGTGATCTGCTTCAACGCCGCCGCGGCCCGCATCACCGCCGTCCCCGCCGAGGAGGCCCTCGGACAGCACCTGGAGAAGGCCCTGCCCCTGGAGGACCTGGAAGGGCGCCGCTGGTGGCAGCTGACCGACCCCTACGGCGGCCTCGCCATCCGCGTGGGCCAGCCCGAGCGCAACCTCCTGCTGCACGGGGGCCGGGAAGTCCTGGTCTCGGCCCGGTACGTCCGCGACCACCCCACCGGCCCCGTGCGCCGCGTCGTCGTCTCCCTGCGGGACACCGAGGCCCGCCGCCGCACCGAACGCAGCCACGCCGAGCTCATCGCCACCGTGGCGCACGAGCTGCGCTCCCCGCTGACCTCCGTCAAGGGCTTCACCGCCACGCTGCTCGCCAAGTGGGAGAGGTTCACCGACGACCAGAAGCGGCTGATGCTGGAGACCGTCGACGCCGACGCCGACCGCGTCACCCGGCTCATCGCCGAGCTGCTCGACATCTCCCGCATCGACTCCGGCCGCCTGGAGGTGCGCCGCCAGCTCGTCGACATGGGGGCCGCGGTCGGCCGGCACGTCCAGGCCTACGTCGCCGCAGGCCAGCCCGCCGACCGCTTCCTGGTCCGCACGGAGCAGCCGCTGCCCGAGCTGTGGGCCGACCCGGACAAGATCGACCAGGTGCTGAGCAACCTCATCGAAAATGCCGTGCGGCACGGCGAGGGAACCGTCACCATTGACATCACAGCGGCGCCGTCCCCCCGCGACGGGGACGACCCCAGGAACAGCGAGAACACAGAGAACGCACAGAACACAGAACACACAGAACACACAGAACACACAGAGCACACAGAGCACGTCGAGAACACGGCCACGTCCGTCACGGTGAGCGACGAGGGGCCCGGCATCCCGGAGGAGTCCATGAACCGCGTCTTCACCCGCTTCTGGCGGGGCAGCAAGCGCGGCGGCACCGGCCTCGGGCTCTACATCGTCAAGGGCATCGTCGAGGCCCACGGTGGAACGATCACGGTCGGCCGCGCCGTCGGCGGCGGCGCCCGGTTCCGATTTACCCTGCCCGTGGGCACCCCGGCGCACCTGCTCTGACACCGGCCGAGGACCCACGGGCGCATCCGCTTTCCTCAGCCCCGTTAGACTCGGCCTTTGGCACCTTTGTGTCCCACCACCGGAGACGGAATGTCCATGAGCCGGTGACGGGGACTGTCAGCCTGGGGGCACCTCCCAGCGTCAGCTGGGGGACAATCGGAAGCACGGGAAGAGATGTCGGCACCCAATAAGTCGTACGACCCTGTCGAGGTCGAGGCGTTGAAACCGGAAGAGATCGAGCGCATGCGGGACGAGGCGCTCGCCGCCTTCGCCGGCGCGGACTCCCTCGACGCGCTCCACGAGGCGAAGGTCGCCCACACCGGCCCCGCCTCCCCGCTGGCCCTCGCCAACCGCGAGATCGGCGCCCTGCCCCCGCACGCCAAGGCCGACGCCGGCAAACGCGTCGGCACGGCCCGCGGCGCGGTGAACAAGGCCCTCGCCGGCCGCCAGGCCGAGCTGGAGGCCGAGCGGGACGCCCGCGTGCTGGTCGAGGAGGCCGTCGACGTCACGCTGCCCTACGACCGCGTGCCGGCCGGCGCCCGGCACCCGCTGACCACCATGATGGAGCGGGTCGCGGACGTCTTCGTGTCCATGGGCTACGAGATCGCCGAGGGCCCCGAGGTCGAGGCCGAGTGGTTCAACTTCGACGCGCTCAACATCGCGCCCGACCACCCGGCCCGCACCATGCAGGACACCTTCTTCGTCGAGGGCGGCAAGGGCGAGGACAGCGGCGTCGTGCTGCGCACCCACACCTCGCCGGTGCAGATCCGCTCCCTGCTCCACCGCGAGCCGCCGGTCTACGTGGTCTGCCCCGGCCGGGTCTACCGCACGGACGAGCTCGACGCCACGCACACCCCGGTCTTCCACCAGATCGAGCTGCTCGCCGTCGACGAGGGCCTGACCATGGCGGACCTCAAGGGCACCCTGGACCACATGGTCCAGTCGCTCTTCGGTGCCGGCATGAAGACCCGGCTGCGCCCGAACTACTTCCCGTTCACCGAGCCGTCCGCCGAGATGGACATGCTCTGCTACGTCTGCAAGGGCACGTCCGTCGGCAACCCCGACCGGCCCTGCCGCACCTGCTCCAGCGAGGGCTGGATCGAGCTGGGCGGCTGCGGCATGGTCAACCCGCGGGTGCTCACCGCCTGCGGCGTCGACCCGCAGAGGTACAGCGGCTTCGCCTTCGGGTTCGGCATCGAGCGGATGCTGATGTTCCGCCACAGCGTCGAAGACATGCGAGACATGGTCGAGGGTGACGTCCGGTTCACCCGGCCGTTCGGGATGGAGATCTGATGCGGGTCCCGCTTTCTTGGCTGCGGGAGTACGTCGACCTGCCGGCGACGGAGACCGGGCGCGACGTCCAGGCCAAGCTCATTTCGGCCGGCCTCGAGGTCGAGACCGTCGAACAGCTCGGCGCCGACCTCAAGGGGCCGCTCGTCGTCGGCCAGGTGCTCACCATCGAGGAGCTGGAGGGCTTCAAGAAGCCCATCCGCTTCTGCACCGTCGACGTCGGCCAGGCCAACGGCACCGGTGAGCCGCAGGAGATCGTCTGCGGCGCCCGCAACTTCTCCGTCGGCGACAAGGTCGTCGTGGTGCTGCCCGGCGCCGTACTGCCCGGCGGCTTCGCGATCGCCGCCCGCAAGACCTACGGCAAGGTCTCGCACGGCATGATCTGCTCCGCCGACGAGCTGGGCATGGGCGACGACGGCAGCCACGGCATCATCGTGCTGCCGCCCGAGCACGAGGTCGGCACCGACGCCATCGAGCTGCTCCAGCTGGTCGACGAGGTCCTGGACATCGCCGTCACGCCGGACCGCGGCTACTGCCTGTCCCTGCGCGGCGTCGCCCGCGAGGCCGCCATCGCCTACGGCCGCCCGCTGCTCGACCCTGCGCTGCTGGACGTACCGGCGCCGAACGCCTTCGGGCACCCGGTGCAGATCGCCGACCCGTTCGGCTGCGACCGCTTCACCGCCCGCACGGTGACCGGCCTCGACCCCGAGGCCCGGTCCCCGATCTGGCTGAAGCGCCGGCTGCAGAAGGCGGGCATGCGCCCGATCTCGCTCGCCGTGGACATCACCAACTACGTGATGCTGGAGCTGGGCCAGCCGCTGCACGCCTACGACCGCGGCCGCATCCAGGGCGCGATCGGCGTGCGCCGGGCCGAGCGCGGCGAGAAGCTCACCACCCTCGACGGTGTCGCCCGGACGCTGTCCACCGAGGACCTGGTCATCACCGACGAGCGCGGCCCCATCGGCCTCGCGGGCGTCATGGGCGGCGCCCACACCGAGATCGACGACACCGAGGGCACCACCACCGAGGTCGTCATCGAGGCCGCCCACTTCGACCCGGTCGCCGTCGCGCGCACCGCCCGCCGGCACAGGCTGTCCTCGGAGGCCTCCCGCCGCTTCGAGCGGGGCGTCGACCCGCAGGCCGCCTCGGCCGCCGCCCAGCGCTGCGTGGACCTGCTGGTCCTGCTCGCCGGCGGCACCGCCGACGCCGGGGTCACCGAGGTCGTCGCGCCCTCCGCGCCGCGCACCATCACCATCCCGGCCGACCACCCCGACAAGGTCGCCGGCGTCACCTACGGCCGCGAGACCGTCGTACGCCGGCTCCAGCAGATCGGCTGCGACGTCGTAGGAACTGCTGCCGCGTGGAACGCGTCGTTGAGGGGCGGTGGTCGGGAGACGGGCGGGAAGGACGAGCTGATCGTCACCGTCCCGTCCTGGCGGCCGGACCTGACCGACCCGAACGACCTGGCCGAGGAGGTCATCCGGCTGGAGGGCTACGAGAACCTGCCCTCCACGCTGCCCAGGCCCCTGCCCGGGCACGGCCTGACCGACCGGCAGCGGCTGCACAGCCGCGTCGGCCGCGCGCTGGCCGGCGCCGGCTACGTCGAGGCGCTGAACTACCCGTTCATCGGCGAGGCCGCCCTCGACCAGCTCGGCCTGGAGGCCGACGACCCGCGCCGCACCGTGGTCAGCCTCGTCAACCCGCTCTCCGACGAGGAGCCGTCCCTGCGGACGACGATGCTGCCGGGCCTGCTCGGCGCGCTGCGCCGCAACGACGGACGCGGCAGCCACGACCTGGCGCTGTTCGAGACCGGCCTGGTCTTCCGGCCCACCGGGCAGGAGGAGATCCCGGCCCGGCTGCCCGCCGACCGCCGGCCCACCGACGAGGAGCTGGCCGCCCTCGACACCGCGCTGCCGCACCAGCCGCGCCGGGTCGCCGTGGTGCTCGCCGGCGCCCGCGAGCAGGCCGGCTGGTGGGGCAAGGGCCGGCCGACCGACTGGGCGGACGCCATCGAGGCGGCCCGCCTGGTGGCCCGCGAGGCCGGTACGGATCTGACCGTGCGCTCCGACCAGCACGCCCCGTGGCACCCCGGCCGCTGCGCCGCGCTGTACGCCGAGGTGGACGGCGTGCGGACGCTCGTCGGCCACGCCGGTGAGCTGCACCCGCGCGTGGTGAAGGCGATGCACCTGCCCGAGCGCACCTGTGCGATGGAGGTCGACCTCGACCTGATCCAGCGGGCCGGGGACGGGATCGTGCGCGCGCCGCGGATCTCCTCCTTCCCCGTCGCCACGCAGGACGTCGCCCTCGTCGTCGACAAGCCGGTCCCGGCCGCCGAGGTCGAGGCCGCGCTGCGCGAGGGCGCCGGTGAGCTCCTGGAGGCCATCCGCCTGTTCGACGTCTACGAGAACGCCGAACAGCTGGGCGAGGGCCGCAAGTCGCTGGCGTACGCCCTGCGCTTCCGCGCTCCCGACCGCACGCTGACCGTCGACGAGGCGTCGGCCGCCCGGGACGCCGCGGTGGCCCTGGCCGCCGAGCGGACCGGGGCGGTCCTGCGCGGCTGAGGCCGCGTCACCGAGGGGCGGGTCCGGTACGCCGGGCTCGCCCCTCCGCTGTGACCTGCATAAATGCACGTCCGGAGGGTGCTCACTCGTTCGGGTGAGAACTGAAGGCGATCCCGCCCCCACGACCCGTGCGCTCGACAGAATCGCAACCGGTCTCTTGGGCCCTGTCGTCGCATTCCCGCCTGCCTGGCGGCGTCTGGCACGACGGGAATGTGACGACAGGGCCCAGGGCCGGTCCGCGCTGTCGGCGCCGTCTGGGGGTCATCGTCGTGATCCGCATCAGGGCTGGGGCTCCGCGCCGGATGCGGCCGGGCGCCGCGTTCCTGGCGGTGGGCACCGGCCTCGTCCTCCACGCCCGGCGCGCGCTCCTGCGCGAACTGCGGCAGGCCCGCGCCGCCGTGGGTGCCGCCCGGAGCGTGCCGCTGCGGCCCCTGCCGCCGCGCGTGGCCGGGCTGGACCTGGCGGCGGCCCAGCTGCCCGCCGACCGGGGCGCGGCCGTCGGCGGCGACCTGTACGAGGTGATCGCCACCCGGCACGGCGTACGCGTCGTGATGGGCGACGTCCGGGGCCACGGCCTCGCCGCCCTCGGTACCGTCGCCGCCGTGCTGGGCACCTTCCGCTCGGCCGCCCACGACGAGCCCGACCTCGGGGGCGTGCTGCGCCGCCTGGACCGCGCACTGGCCCGCCATGTCCGCGACCGGGAACCGGACCCCGAGGCGCCCGAGCACTTCGTCACCGTGCTCCTCCTGCAGATCGCCGGCGACGGCACCCTGCACACGCTCAACTGCGGCCACCCCTGGCCGTACCGGCTGAACGGCACAGAGGCGGATCCTGTCTCCCGCACGGAACCACTGCCGCCCCTGGGCCCGTTCCCCCTTCCCCGCGATCTCCCCACCGAGAACCCCGGCCCGCTGCTCCCGGGCGAGACCCTGGTCCTCTACACGGACGGTGTGGAAGACGCCCGGAACACCGAGGGCCGCTTCTTCCCCCTGCCGTCGGTACTGACCGAGGCAACCCGAGCGGGCCCCCTGCCCCCACAGACCGTCCTGCGCACCGTCTTCACCCAGCTCCTGCAGCACACGGGCGAACGCCCCACGGACGACACAGCGGTTCTGGTACTCCAGGTGCGTGCAGAAAGGGGCGCGGGTCTCTACGGATAGCGGCTCCGCCGCGGGGGGCGACCAGCCCCCGCGAACCGGCAGCCGACGAACAACCGAGAGCCCCGAGCCAGTAGTCGCCCCGCGCAACCGGCGGAGCCACCCGCCCCGCCACGGAGTGTCGGGCAGGCGGCGGAGCGGGCGGCGCGGATACGGGCCGCCGCACTGTACGAGGGGGAGCCGGCGGCCCGGCCGGCCTCTTGACGAGGCATCTCAGTCAACCGACTGCCCACGCTCCGCGACAGCGCGCGTACGGTGCGGATGCGGGCACTCCGTTCACACCCCGTGTGAAACCGAACGCACTACGCTGTCGGCACCGAGCCACCGGGGGGCAGGACATGCAGCCCAACACTCTGCTCGACGCGATCCTGGACGAGGCGGGGATGTCGCACGCGGGTCTCGCCGCGCACGTCAACCAGGCGGGAAGGGCACGCGGACTCGCACTGCGGTACGAACACACGGCGGTGGGGAGGTGGTTGAAGGGCCAGCGGCCGCGCGGCCAGGTGCCCGACCTGATCTGCGAGGTGCTCGCCGCCCGGCTGCACCGGCCCGTCACGCTCGACGACATCGGTCTGGGCGTGCCCGGTGAGCCGTCCGCGCCGCACGGCACCTCGCTGTCCGGCTTCGTCGAGCGGGCCACCGCCCTGTGGCGCTCCGACGAGCAGCAGCGTCCGCACGTCCTGGGCGCGCCCGCCGTGACCGGGACGCCCGCGGTGATGCCGGTGTGGGAGTGGGAGAACCCGCCCGAGGACGTGGACGTCTCCCGGGGCGGCCGGCACCGGGTCACCCCGGCCGACATCGAGATGCTGCGCGCGGCCCGCACGCACTACGAGCAGATGTACCGCAAGGCCGGCGGTGTGGCGACCCGCAGCCGCATCGTGGGATTCCTGAACGCCGAGGCGGCGCCGCTGCTGCGCGGCGGCTACACCGATGCCACCGGCCGCCAACTGCACCGGGCGACCGGCGGTCTGGTGGCGATCGCGGGGATCTGCGCGTACGACTCCGACGCGCACGGCCTGGCCCAGCGCTACTTCCACCAGGCGCTCAGGCTCGCCAAGGCCAGCGGTGACCGGGGACTCGGCGCCTATGTGATAGCGCTGCTCGTCAACCAGTCGCTGTTCATGCGGGAGCACCGGCAGGCCGTCGCCTTCGCGGAGGCCGCGCTGCGCGCCGCCGGCAAGCACATCACGCCCGCGCTCGCCTCCGACCTGTACGCGATGCAGGCCAAGGCGTACGCCCACCTCGGCGACGGCACGAGCGCCCTGTCCTGCATCCGGCGCGCCGAGGCCGCCGCCGAACGCATCCGGCGCGGATACGAGCCCGACGAGACGGGCTATGTCCAACCGGGCCTGGTCAATGTGCAGGTGGCGGAGGCGCTGCTCAGCCTCGGCGAGCTGGCCGCCGCCGAGGAGCACGCCACGGCCGCCGTGGACAACCCGGCGCACGACCGCGGCCGGGTGCACCGGCTGGCCATGCTCAGCACGATCGAGCTGCGCCGGGGCAACGCCGAGAAGGCGGTGGCCACCGCCGTGCGGATGGCCGAGCAGGCCCGGGGGATGGAGTCGCAGCGGCTGCGGGACAGGCTGCGGGCGGTGCGTGAGCACCTGGTGCGCAGCGGCTGTGCCGGCACCGCCGAGGCGGCCGAACTCATCGACGGGGCGCTGCGCGTGCCGCTGTGATGAACCGTGCGCCGTGAGTGGCGCACCGTGCGCCTGCTGCCCGGCCGCTCCGGCTGCGATATTGCCACTGACCCGACGGAAGGTGGCAGAACCGTGCAGTGGACGAAACAGAACGAACAAACTGTGTATGAAAACCGCTGGTTCACCGTCAACCTCGCGGACGTCGAGCTGCCGGACGGCCGGCACCTCGACCACTTCCTGATACGGCTGCGGCCCGTCGCCGTGGCCACGGTGGTCAACGAGGCCAACGAGGTTCTCCTGCTGTGGCGCCACCGCTTCATCACCGACAGCTGGGGCTGGGAACTGGCCGCGGGCGTCGTCGAGGACGGCGAGGACATAGCCCGCGCCGCCGCCCGGGAACTGGAGGAGGAGACCGGCTGGCGGCCGGGGACCCTGCACCACCTCATGAGCGTGGAGCCGTCCAACGGCCTCACCGACGCCCGGCACCACATCTACTGGTCGGACGAGGGCGAGTACGTCGGACATCCCGTGGACGACTTCGAGTCGGACCGCCGCGAGTGGGTGCCGCTCAAGCTCGTCCCCGACATGGTCGCCCGTGGCGAGGTCCCGGCCGCGAACATGGCGGCCGCCTTACTGCTCCTGCACCACCTCCGGCTCGGATGACGCGGGCCCGGCACCGTACGGCATCCCGCCGTACGGTGCCGGGCCCAGGCGGCAGCCGGAGGCCCGTCCCGCGGAGCCGGGCCGGCCGCGCCCCCCTGGAGCCGGGCCGGCCGCGACCCCCCGGAGCCGGGGTCAGCCGTAGGTGTAGAAGCCCGAGCCGCTCTTGCGGCCCAGCCGGCCGGCGTCGACCATGCGCTGGAGCAGCGGGGGAGCGGCGTACAGCGGCTCCTTGTACTCGGCGTACACGTTGTCCGTGCGCGCGATTACCGCTCTCACCTGCGGTTTCATGGCCTGTTGCGGGCCTGCGGGGCGCCCAGGGACTTCTCAGGGACATTCGGTTGTGGATCTTGACCGAACCACTCGTCCATGGCGGCGAGGCCCCGCTTGCCCGCTCCGGGCATGAAGTGAGCGTAGTGCGTCAGTGTGGTCTGCGGCGAAGCGTGCCCGAGCCACGCCGACACGCTCACGATCGACTCGCCTGCCTCGAGCTGGGTGCTGGCGTACGTGTGCCGGAGGACGTGGAACATGTCCTCCCTGGAAACTTCGTAGATGGGGTACCGACGGCTGTGGCCTCCGTATGTCCTGACTTTCTCGCCGACCTTCTTCAGGACACCGGTCGTTGCGAGTGCGGGCCGCCAGCTCAGCCTGTTCCACATCGAGTCGTTGATTCGATTGCCCTGCGAGGTGATCAGGACCAGCCGGACGATGATCGGTTTGCGTTGTCGCGGGCTCGTCCGCGACCGGATAGGGGACGTGAAGGCGGCATGGATGCTCGGATCCCCGGAATTTATGAGGGGAACCGCGAGGTGCCCGGCAACCCGCAGCGGTGTTATCGCCCTCCACATACGGAGGGCTCGTTTGCGCGACTGATCCAATTGGCCGTTGCTCGTATCCCCTCCTGCAGGGGTGTGGGTCTGATCGTCGGGAAGCGGGCACGCAGGCGTGAGTGGTCCGCCTGGGAGTGAGGGACATCCCCGACACGGCGGGCTCTGTGCTCCGTGACAGCCCGGAGCCCGGTTGCGGCTTCGATCTCCGGAATAAGGCTCAGAAGGGAGATGCGAGTGCCAAAGGCCAGGTTCACGGGCTTGGGTTCGACGACCCGGCGCAGGACAGCGTCAGCGAGAACCTCACAGACTGTGCCTACATACGTGAAGTCGCGTGTCTGGGTGCCGTCACCGTGGACGGTGACGACGTGTCCGTTGAGGGCGGCGCTAATCCACTTGGGGATGACTGCGGCGTAGGGGTGGTCGGCGCGCTGGCCGGGCCCGTAGACGTTGAAGAAGCGGAAGGGGAGTACCGGCAGGCCGAAGCTGTGGTGATACGCGCCCAGGTATGCCTCCGTGGCGAGTTTGGTGACCGCGTATGGGCTCGTCGGGGCGGTGGTGAGGCCTTCGTGCTTCGGGAGACACGGGTTCGCGCCGTAGACAGAGGACGAGGATGCGGCGATCACGTGCAGGTTGCCGGCCCGACGGGCTGCTTCGAGGACCTGGAGGGTTCCGGTCGCGTTGGCGTGGTGGCTGGCCAGGGGGTCTTTTACGGATCGAGGCACGGACGGCAGGGCGGCCAGGTGGACGACGGCGTCCGCGCCGTGAAATGCCCGCTCCATGAGGGCGGCGTCCTGGATGTCGCCCTCGAAGAAGTGGACGTCGAGACCCGCGATGTTCTCCTTGTCACCGGTGGAGAGGTTGTCGATCACACGGATCTGGCTGACTTCGCGGAATTCCAACAAAGTCCGGGCCAGGTTGCTGCCGATGAACCCGGCGCCGCCGGTGATCACGATCTTCACGTGGCTTCCCTTCAGAGAGAGTCGACGTGCGCGCCGGCGAGCCGACGGCGGCAGTCGAGGATGTACGGGGCATGTGCAGTGATCAGGGGAAAGTCGAAGGCGTCGTGGTCGGCGAGCAGGACCACTGCGTCGGCTGCCGCGAGACACTCGGGGGTTACCTCGACTCGCTGGAGCCTCTCCAGGTCGGCGGCCCGAGGGTGAGCGTCGTCGAGGACGTGAGGGTCGGCCGCCTGGACCACTGCACCCATGCCGATGAGCAGCTCGGCGATACGGGCTGCCGGAGTCTCACGGGCATCCCCGGTGTTGGCCTTGTAAGCGAGGCCGAGCAGCAGGATCCGAGAGCCGTTGACGGATTTCCTGCGCCGGTTGAGGCCGTCGATGAGGCGCCGGACCACGTAGTCGGGCATGTGGTTGTTGACGTCGTTCGCCAGCTCGACGAAGCGAAAGTTGCGGCCCAGGGTGCGCTGGACGCGCCAGGAGAGATACGAAGGGTCGATGGGCAGGCAGTGGCCTCCAACACCCGGGCCCGGGGTGAAGCGCATGAATCCGAACGGCTTGGTGGAGGCCGCGTCGATCGCCGACCACACATCGATGTCTAGTTCGTGGGCGAAGATCGCCAGCTCGTTCGCGAGGGCGATGTTCACGTGCCGGAAGGTGTTCTCGAGCAGCTTGGTCAGCTCGGCCTCCTTGCAGCTGGTGACCGGGACGACCCTCTCGACGAGGGACGCGTAGAAGTGGTGGACGGCTTCCTTGGACGCGGGGTCGATGCCCGAGATGACCTTGGGCGTGTTCTCCAGCTTCCACGTGGAGTTTCCGGGGTCTATGCGCTCGGGGCTGTAGCCGAGGTGGAAGTCCTGGCCGGCGGTCAGGCGGGAGGCGTTTTCGAGGAGTGGGCCGAAGACTTCCTCGGTCGTGCCGGGGTACGTAGTGGACTCCAGGATTACGGTCGCTCCGCGTGTGAGGTGTTGGCCAAGCATCCGTGCGGCGTCCTCGACGTGGGAGAGGTCCGGGGCCCCGTCCCGAAGGGGCGTGGGGACCGTGACGATCGCTACGTCGAAGTTCGCGCAGTCGGCCGCGTCGATGGTCGGGAGATAGACGCCGGCGGCAAGGAGCGGAGCAAGGCGTGAGTCCGGGATGTCTTCGATGTATGACTCCGCGCGTACGAGCCGCTTGACGCGCTGGGCGTCCACATCAAAGCCGACGACCCGGTGCCCGATCTCGGCGGCTCTGACGGCGAGCGGGAGTCCGACGTATCCCTGCCCGACTACGACGACGCGGAGCTGCTGGAACTCGCGGTATTCGATCACGCTGTCCACCTCTTGGGCTTCGGACGGGGACGAGCGCGGTGCATGCAGACCGTCGGCGCTGCGGACGCTCTAAGATGGGAGGCGCCTCGGCCGTACGAGACTCGCTTGGCCGCCTGTCTCGGACGGCCGAGTGCCTTCTTGGCGCTGTGCGAGCAGGGCGCGAAACCTGCGGGAAGGGCAAACCGCTGGTTCGATACGATGGCGGTGGCCTGCAGACCCGTATCGTCACAGTGAGTGACGTCAAGCCGCGAGCTGAGCGATCGTGACGGCTGCGGCGCCCCGACTTTGGCCCGCCGTGGCACCGGCTCCGGCGCCGTACGTATGAAATGGAGCATCCGAGGATGGCTCGACACCTGGTCACCAGCGCGCTTCCCTACATCAACGGGATCAAGCACCTGGGCAACATGGTCGGGTCGATGCTTCCGGCGGATGTGTACTCCCGGTACCTCCGCCAGCGCGGCCACGACGTCCTCTACATCTGCGCCACCGATGAGCACGGCACGCCGGCCGAGCTGGCCGCCAAGGAGGCCGGACTCTCGGTCGAGGAGTTCTGCGCTCAGGCCCATGACGCGCAGAAGGCCGTGTACGACGGGTTCGAGCTGGCCTTCGACTACTTCGGGCGCAGCTCGTCGCAGCAGAACGTCGAGATCACCCAGCACTTTGCGCGCAAGCTGAACGACAACGGCTTCATCGAGGAGCGCGCCATCCGTCAGGTGTACTCGCCTGTCGACGGCCGCTTCCTGCCGGACCGCTACGTCGAGGGCACCTGCCCGCACTGCGGCTACGACAAGGCCCGTGGCGATCAGTGCGAGAACTGTACCCGTGTCCTCGATCCAACCGACCTGCTCAACCCGCGCTCGGCGATCAGCGGCTCCACGGAGCTGGAGGTCCGCGAGACAAAGCACCTCTTCCTGCTGCAGTCCAAGCTCCAGCACGAGGTCGAGGCGTGGATCGACGCGGTCGGCGAGGAGTGGCCGCAGCTCTCCTCCTCCATTGCCCGCAAGTGGCTGACCGAGGGACTGCACGACCGGGCGATCACCCGCGACCTGGACTGGGGCGTCCCGGTCCCTGCCGACACCTGGCCGGAGCTCGCGGCCGAGGGCAAGGTCTTCTACGTCTGGTTCGACGCCCCGATCGAGTACATCGGCGCGACGAAGGAGTGGGCGGACGCCGCTTCGGATGGCGAGGTCCGTGACTGGAAGTCGTGGTGGTACGAGGCCGACGACACCGTTCGCTACACCCAGTTCATGGCGAAGGACAACGTCCCCTTCCACACGGTGATGTTCCCTGCAACCGAGCTGGGGGTACGCGAGCCGTGGAAGAAGGTCGACTTCGTCAAGGGCTTCAACTGGCTGACGTACTACGGCGGCAAGTTCTCCACGTCCCAGAAGCGAGGCGTCTTCACGGACGCGGCCCTGGAGATCCTTCCCGGCGACTACTGGCGCTACTTCCTGATCGCCAACGCCCCGGAGTCCGACGACTCGTCGTTCACCTGGGAGCACTTCACCGCCACGGTCAACAAGGACCTGGCTGACACCCTGGGGAACTTCGTTAACCGCGTCCTCTCCTTCTCGCGCAAGCGGTTCGGCGATGAGGTCCCGGCCGGCCACTCGGCCGGTGAGGCGGAGGCGAAGCTGGGTGAGGAGATCGCGCGGCTCCTCGCCGAATACGAGGAGCACATGGAGGCGCTCCAGTTCCGCAAGGCCGCCGCTGCGCTGCGCGCGCTGTGGTCCGCGGGCAACTCCTACCTGGAGGAGAAGGCGCCCTGGCTGGAGATCAAGACCGACCCGGACGGTGCCGCGCTGACCCTGCGCACCGCGATGAACCTGATCCGCCTGTATGCGGTGGTCTCCGAGCCGTTCATTCCGTCCACTGCTGCTGCCATGCGTGGCGCCTTCGCGCTGGAGGGCGACACCGCGAAGTGGGTGACCGCCGAGCAGGCCAAGGCCCTGGACACCGTTCCGGCCGGGACTGCGTTCACCGTTCCGCCGGTGCTCTTCACCAAGATCACCGAGGAGGATCTGGAGTCCTACCGGGAGCGATTCGGCGGCTCCGAGGAGGCCTGACCGCATCTCTCGCACCCGTACCGGCCGCGCTCTCATCGGTCGGTACGGGTGCCGAGCTGACCGGGCAGATCCGCACCCGGCACGTTCATCAGCCGGATTCGAGGAGCGGTGTCGTCAACCTCAACCCATGTAACGCCGGCGGATCCGGGAACGTGATCGAGGTAGCGATCGAAGCCCTGCCCGGTCAGCCGTAGCAGCAGGCAGGCGATTCCTCCGCCGTGCCCGACGAGGATGGTCGTGCGGTTCGGCCCCGCACAGACGTCGTCCCACAGGTGCATGTAGCGGGCTTGCACGTCCTCGGACGACTCGCCGCCCGGCGTGCGGACCTGGTGGATGGGGACGCCTCGGCGGTTCGCTTCCGCTGCTGCGAGGTCCCTGGGCCGGCCTCCGAGGTAGCCGCTGTTCTTGGCGGCCAGGCGCTCGTCCACTCGTACGTCGGCGGGGGCGAGCGTGGCGGTCAGCAGCGCGGCGGACTGCCGACAGCGGGACATCGGGCTGAGGAGTATCTGGTCCACGGTGATGCCGGCTGCTGCCAGGCTGTCGCCGACCTTGCGGATGTCGTCGACTCCGCGCTGGCTGAGGCTGCCGCCGACCGCCTGGCCCTGGTAAATGCCCCGCAGGTTTTCCTCTGTTTCACCGTGCTTGATCAGGTAGATCTGCTTCGAGTGCATGGCGTGGTGCCCCCTCCTTCGGGTCAGTCCCATTCGCGGACTTCGACACAGGCGGATACGGCGTTTGCGACCTGGTCGTGGTCGGCTCGACTCATGGCGGGGAAGCGGTCGTAGTGCCACTCGATGTACAGCACGGAGACGAGGTTGATCGTCCCGTCGGCGAGCAGCTTGCTGAGGACCGGATACTCGGCGCCCTCGATGTCCATCTTCACGACGACGTGGTCGTCGGCGGTGACGGTCCGGCGCAGCCACGAACTGAAGTCGGTCGCGCGGACAGGGACAGGTGAGCTGTAGTCGATCTGCTGGTCGTACACCGGCGGTACGCGCTTGCCGGGCATCACGGTGGAGCTCTCGTGGTGGCCGAGGAAGAGGTCGATCGTCCCGTCGTGGGTCCATACCGCGCTCTGGGAGATCTTGACGCGCGGAGAGTAGGACGCCTGCGCGACCTGCTGGTGGATGGAAGGGTGCAAGTCTTTGTTGGGCTCGAACGCGTAGAAGTCGTGGTCGGGAAGTTCGTGGATGAAGCGGTTCAGCACGATTCCGAGGTTCGCGCCGCAGTCGACGAAGACTTTGCGCATGAGGTACTCCCGTGGTCTGGGCTGGGTGCCAGGAGGTCGATCTCCTGCACGGTGCGGTTGGTGAGCAGGACGAAGTCGCCGGTGGAGGGGCGGTAGAACCGCTCCTCGTAGCGGATCGTGATGCGGCGGACCGGTTCCTCACCGCGGTAGGGAGGAAGGTCGCCCCACCTGTAGAGCTGGCCGCCCGGGGCCTTGAGGCGGCGTAGTGATCGGGACAGGGGACCTTTCTGCGCGCCGGCGTTGAGCTGGGTGAACATCCTGGTCAGGTAGGCGATGTGTTCGCGCGCCTGTTGCCCGTCCGCCTGCACGCGTCCGTGGGTTTGCTTGAGCGCGTGCAGTCGGTCCCGGTCGCCGTCCGCCTGGACGAGAAGGTCACGCAGTTCCCGGTCCCAGACGATGCCGAGGTGGCCGTGGAGGACGGGCTCGTCGGTGAGGAAGTAGCCCAGGACGCGGCCGTACTCGCGCTCGTAGGGGCACATGAAGTCGTTGTAGAGACCGAACCTCGCCCCTGAGACGGTCTCGACCTGCCAGTGGACACGTGCCGTGAAGGGCGAGTCCCACCACCCGAGGTGCCAGGGCTGCCACAGCAGGTCGGCGCTGCTGAGCAGGAGCAGGACGAGCGCGATCAGTGTGCCGGCCGCGCCGAACGCCGGGCTGTACTCCGCACCGGGAAGCAGCGTGACGGTGATCGCGAGGGCGACGTTGGCGCCGATGTTCTCCCAGAAGAGGATTCCGGAGGCGAGGGCCACGACAACGTTGAAGAGGGCGGTTGCCAGGAGCAGCACGATGAGCAGACGGCGGTCGAGGAACGCGATGAGCCCAGCAGCCTCGACGGCCATCGTGAGGAAGTTGACGGGCCGATCGAGGACGCGTGCCCGGCGCAGCACTCGGGCCGTGGTCTCGGCTCGCAGGAAGCGTGCCCAACCCCAGGAGTAGGCGGAGGCCATGAGGTAGTGGGTGCGGTTGTACCAGGCCCACGACCAGAGGTGCGGACCGAGGCGGGCCTTGCTCCATACCGGTTTGACGTAGTGGGAGAACGAGACGCAGCCGAGGACCAGCAGCAGTGCCGCTACGGAACACGAGGCACCGAAGAGCATCGCCACGAAGAACCAGGCTAGGTACGCCTTGAGTAGACGAAGGGGCATCATCGCGTGGTGCTTCCAGCCGCGCAGCCTGCCGCAGTACATGGCCATCCACGGCAACAGGGCCGCCGGCCACAGACACGAGGCAGCCGCGAGAAGGAGCAGGAGCCGTTTGTCGAGGCGCTGGGGCTCGATGGGCTCTGTGACGTCGTAGTCGCTGGTCGCCCCCTGCCAGGTGAGCAGAACGATCACGGTGATGACGAACCAGCGCAGTCGGCCGGGCTCGGGTGACGGCCGGAACGCGGCCATTACCGCGAGAGGAAGTGCGATGACCACGGCCAGCAGGACCCGGCGACGGCGGGCGAGGGCTCGTACCGCCGGAGAGACCACAAAGCGATAGCAGGTCACGACGGCAGCCGCTGGTACTCCGATGCCGAGGGATACGAGGAGCGGGGGAGTCGCCATGGCCGCCTACCGCACGGACGGTGCGAGGGGCCGCTGGCTGGTCGCGGGAAGTGTCTCCAGACAGGAGGCGATCCGTTCCCGTGGGTCGGCCAGGAGGTGCTGGTCCCGGTGGCGTACGACGTTGTTGTGAAGTTCCCGGCTCCGGCTGAGGAAGTCGAGTACAGCTCCGGGGACGATGTGCGGTGATGCGGTGCCCAGTTCCGCTTCGTGGACGACCTTGGCGCACCAGTGCTGGTCATAGGTGGGGAGGGGGATCAGGTGGACCGGTTTGCCGAGGACGAAGGCTTCGCTGATGAGGTTGAAGCCGGCGTTGGAGAAGACCACCTCGGAGCGTGCCATGTCGGCGATGAACGCCTCGCGGTCGAAGGTGCAGATCTCGATCCTGTCGCCGGCGTACTGGCGCAGACCCCTGGTCTCTGACGCCTGGGCGTAGATGCGAAGGGCGCGATCCGGGACGTGCTTGCGGAAGACCTCGGCATGGGCCCGGACGGATTCCTCCGGACCGTGGTCGAAGTAGCGTGAGAAGTAGGCCGTAGCGAGGGGCTCGGTGCTGACCCGGGCGGACCGAATCACGTCGGGGACGACAGGCGCGATGAACTCCAGCTTCCGGTCGTCGGCCTTGAGGGGGACGAAGGAGCAGATGAACGACCGATCGACGTGGGGCGCGAAGTAGCGCAGACGCTGCTCGTCAGCGGTGCGGGCGTACCGGCCGACAGGGGGCAGGTCGAGGTGCCGATACTTGCTCTGCTGGTCGACGGAGATCAGCGGCTTTCCGAAGTGCTAGGCCAGCCGCGGGGTGTTGGGCTCGTAGTCGGTGATGAACACGTCCGGGACACCGGTGTACCGAAGTATCCGGCGCAGGCGCAGGTGCTTGGCGGCACCGGCGGGTGCCTGCCAGATGTTGGCGCGCACGGCATCCCCTGCGTGTAAGCGGTCGCCCCGTGCAGGAAGCGTCGGCATCCACCCGTCCCACGTGGGGAAGCCGAGATCGCGGAAGTACTCCACGCGGGCGGAGCCGTTGGTGACGATCCGCACGAGGTGTCCGCGGTCGCGGAGGTACTGCGCGATCACACTCTGCCTGACGGAGTGCCCCATGCCGATGCCGTTGACGCCGATGACCACGCTGAGTGGACGCGGGTACTCGGACACGTTGATCCTTTCGTCAGGAGAGCCGAGTGATGACGTTGCGGGTGATGGAGGCGACCTGAGGGTCGGTGGTCAGCAGGCGCGCCCAGTCCGTGGTCGCGGCCGTGAAGACCGTGCCGGCTGCGGTGTACAGGCCGAGGGTGGCTGCGCGGGGGCTGGTCGCCGGTTCACGGGCAGGGAAGCTCCAGTCAGGGGGCAGAGGAGCGATGCCGAGGATCTCGAAGTTCTCAGGCGTACCGTCCTGGCCCGTCGGACGCGGTCGGCCGACCGCGTCGAGTTCGTAGGCTGCCCCGTCGCATTCGTAGCCGACCAGGGCTGCCTCGTGTCCGAAGACATCGCCCGTCTTCAAGCCGGTACCGGAGAAGATCCAGTGGTCCCCGTCTGTCACGGTGAACCCGAGCGGTGCGCGTGGGCCGTCCCAGTGGCCGCCGCTGTTGCGGTAGCTCACGCCGAGCAGGGCGTTCTCGGGCTCGGACTCCCACCAGTGGTCCGGGCAGCCGTACGAGCTGTCCGGGTCCGTCGAGGCGGAGGCCCCGGGAGGAAACTTGTCGCAGCTCAGCCCGGCACCTCCCGGAGCGACGTCCACCCGCCACCAGCAGGTGTTGGCACCGAAATTGGCGATGTTGCCGCCGGCGTCGCGGAAGGCGGTGACGTTCCGGCGGGCTTCGGCGCTCCAGTACTCGTCGTGTCCAGCGGAGACCAGAAGGCGGTATCCGTCGTACAGAAGCCGACCCTCGTGGAGGTCCAGGTCGGTGCAGAAGTCGCTCTCCAGCCCGTTCGCCTCCATCCACGCGATGAAGGGGGCGTCCCAGTGCGCGAACGTCTGGCGGGGAGAGGCGGCGTCGTAAGGGTCGGGCAGCCCCTTGACAGGGCACGCTCTGACACCGTGCATAGCCTTCTCCCCGTACAGCATCGCCCGCACCCTGGCGAACGCCGCCACCGCGCATGTCGCCCTCGGCAACACCCGGGAGGTCATCCAGTACGCGGAGCAGGTCGACGAACTCGTCGAGCAGTCCGACTCCGCCTGGAGCCGGGCCTTGGTTCGCCTGGACGTGGCCACTGCGCTCCTCGCCGGCCCTCAGCCGGACGTGGAGCACGCCATGATGCTTGGCTTGGAGGTCCTCGAAGCCGGGGGCGGTCCGCCGATACGATCGGTCATCCAGCGCGCCGGTGAACTTCACGCCACTGCGGCAGCCTGGCATCAGGTGCCGGCTGTGAGGGACTACGCCGAGTCCCTACGACGCTGGCACAACGCTCCCTTGACCCAAGCGGTGACCAACTCTGCCAAGATGGCACTCTCGAGCGATAGCCGTAAGAGAAGGGCACCGGGTGCTGCTCAGTCACGACACCAGCGCGTTTCCTTCCGCCCCGCCGCCGGACATGGCTGACCCCAAGGCCATCGCGGCACACGACTGGGCGGCCTTCGACCGAGTGGAGGAGATGAGCAACCACTGGGACCGGCGTGGGTGGACTCCGTCGACGCGCGCCTATTACTGGATGCTCGTCTTTCCCGCCGGTTCGGCGCTCGCCGAGCACGCTCGACACTGCCAGGACAAGATCCGGGACCTGAACTTCGACTCCGTCGATGCCGATGGCCTGCATCTGACCCTTGGCCGGATCGGCACGATCGAAGAAGTATCGCTGGAGCAACTGGACACGCTCCTCGCCACCACTGCCGCGATGCCGACAGGCCGGTTCCGGCTCCAGGCCGTACCCATGACCGCGTCCCGCGGTGCGGTCCGCTACAGCGTTGCCCCGTGGACTCCGGTGCTTGACCTGCACTCCCAGTTGTCCGACACAGGGGCGCAATGCCAACTGCCTTTCAGGAAGCCGACCGCGGCACTGAGGCCACATATCGGCATCGCGTACTGCAACCGCCCGACGGACGCCAGCATCGTCCGGGAGGCGATCCGCCCGCTCCGCGACATCGACAGTGTCAGCGTGCCGGTCGACCACCTACATCTTGTCGAGATGCGCCGAGAAGACCGGGCCTATCGCTGGCGTGTCATCGATCATGTGGACTTGGTCTGAGCGCATCCCCTGAAAGCAGAGGTCAGCGCAAGAGTGCCGGCGCGGCGTGCCTGACTTGGCCGTACTGCGGAGCACTGCACGTGGGACGGGCCTTCCACTACTCGCTTACGCACGCGCGTCAGGCCACTCGTCGGACTCATTACCCGCACCGTTCGGCGTTCGGAGCATGGGGCCGGTGAACTCCGCTGGAGTGTTGAGTCCCGTGAGCAGTTCGACGATCTTGTCGATGTTCGTCAGCCGTCGCGCGCCTGACTCCAGCATGGACAGGAAGGCCTGGCTCAGCCCGGAGAGCTTGGCCATGTCGCACTGCCGTAAGCCGCTGACTGTACGCACGAGCTGGCACAGCCTGCCGAAGTCGCGAGCGACCAGAGCTTCCTGGACGTCGGCACGAGCCCATACGGCGGGCGGTACGCGGGGAGCCGGTGCAGGTTGATGCCGTGTCGCGCGTGCACAACCGCCGCAGTAATGGTCCTCGTTGTATCGGCTGAGTAGACATTGGCAGCGCCGACACCGGCGGGTGCGCTGGCCCAGATCTGCACCGGAAGCCCGATCAAGGAGCGCAGAATCTCCGGGACCGGGGGCCGCTGTCGCGATCACAGTCTCAGTCCCGACAGCAGGTACGCGACCGACGCCGTGACGTCCTTCACGAAAGGCCCTATGTTCTGAGTCCCGGCCAGGTAGAGGCCGAAAACAGCACAGACCAAGGCGTGCCCTGCCTTCAGCCCGCCTCCGCGGCATGAGAAGACGATCACGATGCCGAGGATCAGCAGGACAGCAACGTCGACAGCCACTGCGGAGCCCCTCCGAACTCGTACGGATAGTGGAGACCGAGGCGGGCGAGCAACGACCGCGTCAGTGTGACCATGACAGCGGCTCAAAGGTCCACGGAGTATCACGAGCTGTTGCCGAAGTTGCTCATCGAATGCTCATGGGCTTGTGACCTGACTTTTCAACATCCGCTATCACACGCGTTCGTGAGAGGCTGACCTAGGCTCCGGATCATGACCAGGGATGGGCAGGCGGTAGGCGAAGTGGGGAAGAGTCGCCCGGGGTGGCGCCCGGACAAGCTGAGACAGCAACGGGAAGCCCACGGTTTGACGCTCGAAGGGGCGGGCGAGCAACTACGTGAGGTGGCCCGGGCCGCAGGGCTCACAGTACCGGCCGCCAACTTCCAGACTCTTTGGCAGCACGAGCAGGGTGAGGTCTACCCGGGACCGCACTACCGCCGCGCGTACTGCCTGCTCTACCGCGCGACCGAGCCCGAACTCGGCTTCCGCAACGCTCTTCCCGACGAGGCCAGGGCGCTCAGGTTCACCGCGTCGACCGAGCCACACAACGGAGCCCATGTGCTGGCTGTGGAGCGAGCCCTGCTCCAACTCTCGCCCGGTACGGAGGACACGGACGGGCAGGGCGTGCAGCAGCGCATCCTCGACGCCTGGAAGCGACGGCACACCGGTGGTGACCCGAACAAGCCGACACTCATGATGGTCGGTGGTTACGCGGGCAGCGGTAAGTCGGAGTTCGCGCGCTTCATATCCCAGCTCACCGGCTGGCCCGTCCTCGACAAGGACCCGATTACGCGCCCCCTCGTCGAGCGGCTCCTCGTGGAGATGGGCAGCGATCCGAATGTCGACGATCACGTAATTCCCCAGGGGACGTGGTCACGTAATTCCCCAGCCCCTGGGGTCGGCTTCAGTTACTTGGTCGGGGGCTCGGTGGTTCCCTTCGGCCGCTTGTTGGGCCGGTAGCTGGGGCCGTTCATGATGACCTGGTGGCTGGAGTTGATCAGCCGGCACCATCACGAACGCCCAGATCCGGTGACGTTTCCCGGTGGCCGGGTTGATCCACCGCCCCAGGAAACCGTAGTCGATCTGGGCCTCCGAGCCCGGCTCGACGTTCTCCCGTAGCACCGTGACCTTCGACCGGGCCGCCTCCTCTGGCAGGTTCTCGTGCACCCAGCGGCGGAACGTCGACAACGACACCTTCAACTTGCCTTCATCCCGTAGCCGTTGATGGATCGTGGTGACCGTCGTGGTCTCCAGCAGCTGCTTGACGTAGTCGCGGTGCGGCTCGATCTCTCCCCACCGGACCTGGTTCAGCCTCCGGCCGACCAGCTCCGGGAACCAGCTCTTGAGCAGCTTGGCCCAGTCCGCCTCGCTCATGGGCGGCCCGCCGGGGGTGATCCCGGCCGCCTCCGCCGGCGCCAGATACTTCCTGATCGTCTTGCGGTCCACCCCCAACGAGGCGGACACCTGACTCTTCGACCGACCCGCGTACCAATGCACGTAGATCTCGACAATGTCGACCACGGTGAATGTTCTCCTTGCCATCCGGTGCGTCCGTCGACCTCTCGGCTCGCAGGTCAAGGGACCGCAACGGCTCCGAGAGGCCCAGACCCTCAACCCGGGCACCGGCATGCCCATGGGGAACGCGACCGATTCGCAAGGAAGACCTAAAAGCTGCCCAAACCACCTGAAACAGGGAATATCGAAGACTGTCCTTGCGGCCCAAGACCGGCGGCAGCGGTTGAGAATCGTGAGCCGTCAGGCCGACGGCAGAGCCGCCGGCGACCTGCTCGCCGCCCCGGCAACCGCGCGGTGCAAGGGCACCGCGAACGCAACAACGAACAAGCCGAAGACGGTGATGGGCAACAGCCAGAGCAACTGCGCAGGGTCGTCCCTCAGCCAGTGCCGATTGCCCCACCAGTTCGCGCTGACGTCCAACACCATCACGGCACTCGCCAGCCAGATCCCTTCCCGCCGCACAAGCCCCACCAGCACGGCAGCCAACGGATCGAGGATCACCAAGCTGACGAAGAACACCTGCACAGAAACCTGATGAAACGCTGCATAGGCACAGATGCCGCCACGCACCAGATCGGCGACGTGAGAACCGGTGCCCTCAATGAGGCCGATCAAGTACACCGCGAGAACCCATCTCACCCACAACGGCTGTGCGCTCCACCGTTCCCGCAGCTCAAACCCCATTGCGTCACCCTAGACGAGCGCCCGAGCCTCCGCGGATGAGATGGCATCGTCGGCGGATCAACAGCACCGTTCTCACGCCGGTCCCAGCGCGGTCAGCAGCACCATCGATGGTCAGCGCCCCGGTGGGGAATCGCGGCCACGGGAGTGGGGAATTGCCTGACGCTGATCATGCAGATCATGGGGAATTGTCTGACCGTCGACAGACAGCTTCGAAAGACATAAAACCCCAGGTCGGAGCCTATTTGGCGTCGGTGGATGCCGCTCACCAGGCCGTATCTCCGTGCAGTCCAGATGGGCAGGGCGAGGACGCGCGGATGAGGACCTCGCGGGCGCCGCGAGAGCCCCCCACGGCAGCGCCGCCATGGGTGCTGGTCCGGCTGAAGTCGTCCTGGAACAGCGCCACTTGGCGGCGTCGCCGCACTCGCTAGTAGGTGTAGAACCCCGACCCGGTCTTCCGCCCCAGCCGGCCGGCGTCGACCATGCGCTGGAGCAGCGGGGGAGCGGCGTACAGCGGCTCCTTGTACTCGTCGTACATGCTCTGCGCCACCGAGGCGACCGTGTCCAGGCCGATCAGGTCCGACAGCTTCAGCGGGCCCATCGGGTGGGCGCAGCCCAGCTCCATGCCGTTGTCGATGTCCTCGCGGCTGGCGATGCCCGACTCGAACATCCGGATCGCGGAGAGCAGGTAGGGGATCAGCAGCGCGTTGACCACGAAGCCGGAGCGGTCCTGGGCGCGGATCGCGTGCTTGCCGAGCACCTTCTCGGTGAACAGCTGCGCCCGGCTCAGCGTGCCCTCCGAGGTGGTGAGCGCCGGGATCAGCTCGACCAGCTTCTGCACCGGGGCGGGGTTGAAGAAGTGGATGCCGATGACCTGGTCCGGCCGCGCGGTGGCGACCGCCAGCTTCACCAGCGGGATGGAGGATGTGTTGGAGGCCAAGATGGCGTCCGGCCGGGTCACCACCTGGTCCAGGACCTGGAAGATCTCCGTCTTGACCTGCTCGTTCTCCACCACGGCCTCGATCACCAGATCACGGTCCGCGAACTCGCCGAGGTCGGTGGTGAAGCTCAGCCGCGCCTGCGTCGCGTCCCGCTCCTCCTCGGTGATCTTGCCGCGCTCGGCCGCCTTGGCCAGGGAGTTGAACAGCCGGGCACGGCCGAACTCCAGGGCCTCGCCGGTGGTCTCGGCGACCTTCACGTCCAGACCGGCCCGGGCGCACACCTCGGCGATTCCCGCGCCCATCTGGCCGCAGCCCACCACTCCGACGCGTTCGATGTCGGTCACATCGTCCCTTTCCGTTGTATGCGCGACACCGGCGCGCTCTTGGGGCGCGCTCGCAGGCGCTGATCTACGGCGTGGGGCAGGCGGTCCATGTGAGCGGTGCCTGCTCCGATCGTGCACGTTACCCCTGTCGCAGCGATGATCGATCGCCCGGGTCGTGCATGCTGAGCCCGTACACGATCCGTGACGGCGCGGATCCACGGCGTGCGGGGAGCCCGTGACGAGCCGAGTGACGCGACGGGCGTTCACCGTCGCCGCCCTGACCACCTGGGCGATCGCGCAGGCGGCCGCCGCGGCACCGGCCGCACCCCAGCCACCGGGCGCCTCCCGCACCCGCCGCCCCCGCACGGCCGTCGCCGAGATGCGCGGCATGTGGCTGGCGACCGTGACGAACCGCGACTGGCCCTCGCGCACCGGCCTCGGCGTGGCCCGGCAGCGCGGAGAGCTGACCGCCCTGCTCGACGCGGCGGTGCGCCGCCGGCTCAACACGGTGATCTTCCAGGTGCGCCCCACCGCCGACGCGCTGTGGCCCTCGCCGTACGAACCGTGGTCGCAGTGGCTGACCGGCACCCAGGGTGAGGACCCCGGCTGGGACCCGCTCGGCACGGCCGTCGAGGAGGCGCACGCCCGCGGACTGAAGCTGCACGCCTGGTTCAACCCGTACCGCGTGGCCCTGCACGCCGACCCGTCCCGGCTGGTTGCCTCCCACCCGGCCCGCAAGCACCCCGACTGGGTCGTGCCCTACGGCGGCAAGCTGTACTACAACCCGGGCCTGCCCGAGGTCCGGGCCTTCGTACAGCAGGCGATGTCCGACGCCGTACGGAGGTATCCGGTGGACGGCGTCCACTTCGACGACTACTTCTACCCCTACCCGGTGGCCGGCGAGTCCTTCGACGACGACGCGGCCTACGCCCGCCACGGCCGCGCCTTCGCGAGCCGGGCCGCCTGGCGGCGCGACAACATCGACCGCCTCGTGCGCGAGACGGCCGCCCGCATCCGGCGGCTGCGGCCCGGCACCCAGTTCGGGATCAGCCCCTTCGGGGTGTGGCGCAACGCCTCGACCGACACACGCGGCTCGGACACGAAGGCGGGCGTCCAGACGTACGACGACCTGTACGCGGACACCCGCAGATGGGTCCGGGAGGGCTGGATCGACTACATCGTCCCGCAGCTGTACTGGTCCATCGGCCGGCCGGCCGCCGACTACGCGAAGCTGGTGCCCTGGTGGGCCCAGGTCGCGCGGGACAGCCGTACGAAGCTGTACGTGGGGGAGGCGCTGTACAAGGCGGGCGACGCGACGCAGGGCACGGCCTGGCGGAACCCGGACGAGCTGTCCCGCCATCTCACCCTGGCCAGGACGTATCCGGAGGTGCGCGGACAGGTGTTCTTCGCCGCGAAGGACGTCGCCGCGGACCCGTCCGGGGCGATGGCACGGGTGGTCGCCGACCACTACCGGCAGCCGGCGAACCCCCCGCGCTGAGGCTACTTCGACCTTTGCTTCTTCTCCTCGTGCCGGACCTGGCAGTCGGGGCCCGGTGACATCACGGCTTCGTGCCCGTCCGGGAAACGGACGCGGTACGGAGGGTTGCCCTCCTGGCCCATGACCTCGACGACCTCGCTGACCTGGTCGTGCTGGCCGACCACTCGGCCGTGCTGGACGAGCTTGTCGCCCACGGTTGCTCGCATCTGCAGGGCCTCCTCACCACATGCGGGAGCAGCGTCCTCGGCTTCGAGTCTACGGCGCGGAGCGCGGCCGGAACCGGTGAAGCGGCCGGGGCCGGTGTGCGGTCGGAACCGGTGGCGTCGGTCAGCCGCGCGCCCGCTGGGTGACGGCGATGCAGACGAGCACGGCGACGGCCGTCAGCGCGGCGGCCGGCGTCGGATGCTCGCCGAGCAGCAGCACCGACCACACCAGTGTGAGCAGGGGCTGCGCCAGCTGCAACTGGCTGGCCTTCGGGATGCCCACGGCCGCCATGCCCCGGTACCAGACGACCAGCCCGAGGAACTGCGATCCGGCCGCCACCCACAGCAGCCCCGCCACGCTGTGCCACCCCAGGTGCACCGGCTCGTACGCCAGCGCCAGCGCGGCACCGGGCACGGCCAAAGCCGCCCTGACCGCCGCCAGCCTGCGCGCCGGCGTCGCCCTCATCCCCGGGCGCCCCTACTTCAGCGCCGATCCCCGGCCCCCCACCTCCGCCTGAGCTTCGCGGCGGTCGCCGGCACGGCGGAGATCACGGAGGGGGTACGCCGGCTGCGGGCGGCCTGCGACGAGGTGCTCCCGGCGAAAACCCCTCGACGCCCGCTCCCGTGACCTGGGAATCTCTCGCCCATGACCGACACGCCGACGTCCAGGACCGAAACGCCGAGCCTCGCCGAGGGCTACGAGATCTCCGCCGACCCCGCCCGCATCGACGTCGAGCGGGTGCACCGCTGGCTGTCCACCGACGCCTACTGGGCGCTCGGGCGCTCACGCGACAAGCAGGAACGGGCCATCGCCGGGTCGCTCAACTTCGGGGTGTACGAGGTGGTGTCGGGGCGCCAGGTCGCCTGTGCGCGGGTGGTGACCGACCTGGCCTCCTTCGCGTGGCTGTGCGACGTGTATGTCGACCGCGCGGTGCGCGGCAAGGGCATCGGGACGGCGCTCGTGGGGGCCGTACGCGAACACCTGCGGCCGTACGACCTCAAGCGCGTCCTGCTCGCCACGCACGACGCGCACGGGGTCTACGAGAAGCTCGGTTTCCGCCCGCTCGAACGGCCGGACCAGTGGATGGCGCACTATTTCGACTGAGCGGCACCGCACGCCTCAGAACTCAGGGCTCGTCGCCCCTTGACCTGCTGACACAAGAGGATCACCATCACCGCATGCCACTGAGGGTGACGTTCGTGGCCGCCGCACGCAGTTCACCGCTGCTCGCGGAGCGGTTCGAGGACGACCGGCCGCTGGACCAGGCGGGCTGGGACGAGGTCCAGCGCGTCGCCGGAGAGCTGCTGGCGCTGGCGGCGGCCGAGCTGCGCTACTGCTCGCCGACCCCGCGCAGCCGGGCCACCGGCGATGCCCTGGGGTACGCCCCGCTGGTCCAGCTCGCGCTGCGGGACTGCGACATGGGCCGCTGGCGCGGGCTGACGCTGGGCGAGGCGATGGCCCGCGAGCCGCAGGCCGTGGACGCCTGGCTCGCCGACCCGCGCTCGACCCCGCACGGCGGGGAGTCCCTTCTGGCCTTCATCGCCCGGGTGGGCGGCTGGCTCGACACCCGGCCGGTGGAGGACGGCGGCCGGATCGTCGCCGTCGCCGAGCCCTCGGTGATCCGCGCCGCCCTGGTCTACGCTCTGAAGGCCCCGCCCTCGACCTACTGGAACATCGACGTCCGCCCGCTGTCGGCGACCACCGTCAGCGGCCGCTCCGGCCGCTGGAACCTCCGCCTCGACGGCGCCTGCGCTCAGCCCTCGCGCACATAGTCGGTGGTGAGCACCAGGTCCTTGGCCGGACCGCCGACCCGCCACACCGACCGCCAGCGGCCCGCGTCCCGGACGGTGAACTCGCCGCGGTAGAGATCGGCCGCGCACGGGTGCTCGGCCACGTACCGCCCCGTCGTCAGATCCAGCAGATGGAAGGGCCGCCCGTCAGCGAACCGCACGTCGGCCGTCCCCGGCACGCTCCCCGGCAGGAACCGCAGCGTACGCGTCGCGGGCCGGGACACGCCCCGCCAGGTGAATGTCCCCGACTCCTCGTGCAGCAGCCCGCCGCCGGCCAGGGCGCTGAAGACGGTGACCCCCGCGAAGCGCCCCGTGTCACCGCTCGTCAGGTCCCGGACCTCGCGCTCCACGCGCCACCGCCCGGCAAGGTGGGCCAGTACGTCGGCCACCGGCTGGAACTCGACCTCCATCACCGTGCCCTTCGTCGTGGTCGCGGTTCGCGATCGAGCTTACGGGGTGCGTTGTCGGCCCATTGACGTGCTCATACCGCTTCCCTATCGCCTTCGGCGTCAAGGACACCGGGAACTACTACTGGTGGAACCTCGGCGGCCGGAACAACACCCGGACCGCGGTCGAGCGGGCGTGGACGGCGGCAAGTCCACACTGATCGCCAAGCCGGGCTCGATCGAGACCGGCCGCGCCTACGACATCGACATCAAGGTGCGCGGCCGCCAGGTCACCCTCTACCTCGACGGGCAGCAGTGGGGCGGCTTCGCCGACGACAAGCCGGCCGAGCCGTTCCGCCAGGTCGTCACCCGCGACGCGAGGACCGGCGAACCGATCGTCAAGGTCGTCAACGCCCAGTCCCCGGCCGCCCGTACTGCGGTCGACCTGGGCGGGGCGAGGGTCGTTTCCGGGGCCGAGGCACCACGCCGGCCGCCGCGCCCGACGCCGTCAACACCGAGACCGCCACGCCTGTCGCGCCGGTCACGTCCACCGTCACCGGCGTCACCGACCGCTTCACATACACCTTCCCGGCGAACTCCGTCACCTTCCTGCGGATCAGGCGGAAGTAGCCCCGGCTCCTTAACCCCCGCATCATGCTCGGGACGCGTTCCGTTTTCCTTTCGGTGAACGGAGTGCGTCCCGAATTGTTTCGGCGCACCCCGCGCGTATTCGTCATTCATCATTCGTCCACCGTTCACCGAAGGTGCCCCAACCATGGGGAAATACGCCCGGTCTAATCGGTCGAACCAAAAGCGCACCGGGAGTGACGTCCCCACAAGAGGCGCTGTACGTACCGAATTCCCTGGGGGCCCGCCGAGAATGGATCGCTCAACCCTGCGCGGCAGACCGCGACAGGCCGCCGCACTGCTGGCCGCGGCCATCACCGTCACCGCGTTCTGCGCGGCCGACGCCGTCGCCCGCAGCTATCCCTTCGGCCCGCGCACCCGCGCGGTCAACGACCTGGGCAACCAGTACGTGCCGTTCCACGCCCATCTGTGGGACCTGCTGCACGGCCGGGCCGACGGCGGCCTGCTCGTCAACTGGCAGTCCGGGTTCGGCTCCAGCTTCCTGCCCGACCTCGGCACGTACCTGAGCAGCCCGTTCGCCCTGCTCGTGGCCCTGTTCCCGAGGAACGAGATCGACCTCGCGGTCTATGTGGTCACCGTCCTGAAGACGGCGTGCGCCGGCGCCGCCATGGCCTGGCTGCTGCTCAGGCTGCGTCCCGGCCGCTGGTGGGCGGCGGGGCTGCTGGGCGCCGCGTACGCCCTGTGCGGCTGGTCGCTCGCCGACGCCTCGTACAACCCGATGTGGCTCGACGGCCTCATCGCCCTGCCACTGCTGTGCCTGGTCGGCGAATGGGCACTCACCGGACGGCACCGGCTGCTCGGCGTGCTGATCGTGGCGCTGGCGTGGATCGCCAACTTCTACACCGCGTACATGGCCACCATCGGTGCCGGCCTCGTCCTGCTGCTGCGGCTGTGGCTCTCCGGTCTCCCGCGCCGGCGGGCGCTCGCCGCGGCGGGCCGCGCCGGGGTCACCGTCGCCCTGGGCGTCGGCCTGGCCGCGCCACTGGTCACGGTCATCTACTTCGGCACCCAACACGCCTACCCGGGCCGGGTCACGCACTTCGCCCCGGTCGCCACACAGGACCTGCTGGCCCGCCTGCTGCCGACGACGTACGGATTCGGCAGCCCGGCGCTCTTCGTCGGCACCACCGCGCTGCTGCCGGCCCTCGCCCTGCCCTTCCACCGGGCGGCCCCCGTACGGGTGCGCGCCGGGTGGAGCCTGCTGACGGTCGCCGTCACGCTGTCCATGCAGTGGACGCCGACCCATCTGGCCTGGCACGCCTTCACCACCCCCAACGGCAGCCCCTACCGGCAGACGTTCGTGCTGTGCGCGCTGCTGGTGATCGCGGCCTGGCACACGCTGTCCTACGGCGTGCCCGACCGGCGCGCGCTGACCGCGGCCGCCGCGCTGCTCGCCCTCATCGCCGCCGTCGCGAGCCGCAGCGCTCTGGTGCGCTCCTTCGCCTGGCCGGTGCTGTCGCTCGCCGCGGTCGGCGCACTGGGCGGGCTGGTCCTGCTCGGCCTCGACCGGGCCGGCGGGTCCGCCGAGGGCGCACCCGCGGCGGGGAGGCGCCGCCGGCTGCTCGTCGGCTCCGCCGTCGTCCTCCTGGTCGGCGCCCAGCTGGGCGAGGCCACCGCCACCTCCGCCGTGGCCACCCGGCTGCGGCTGGACCACCTGGACGACTACGCGCCCTGGGGGAGCCGGCAGCAGCGTCAGGCGGACGCGATAGCCGAGGCCGACGGCTGGCCCGCCTACCGCACCGACCCAGGCCGGGAGCAGACCGTGGGCAACGACCCGATGGTGGTGGGCGGCCAGGGCGCCCAGTACTACAGCAGCCTCACCGCCGACGTCCTCAGCCGCACCCTCACCGCCCTCGGCGACGGCTGGACCTCACGCGGCCGGAACATACAGAGCCTGGACAACGCCGTCACCGACGCGATCTTCTCCGTGGGCGCCCGGGTGCACTCCCCGCCGGACCAGCACCAGAGGTGGAACCCCCGCGACCGCAGTCCGGTGACCGTGTCCCGGCAGGACGTGCCGCCCCTGGTCACCGTCCGGCCGTCCACCTCGCCCTCCGCCCGCACCGGCGTCTCCGCCTTCGGGCCGTCGCCCTACCGCAACCAGGAACTCCTGCTGGGCACCCGCGTCTACACGGTGCCCCCGCTGACCGTGCGCACCGGCGACGGCGGGCAGCCCGCCCGGGCGGCCGGCGACCGGCCGGGCGTGGTGATCGAGGCCCCCCGCACGAAGGCAGCCGCCGCACACCGGCCGACCGTCGCGGCCCAGTGCCCGGCCGGCAGCGAGGTCTACCTGTGGGCGCCGCACTTCTCGGGCACCGCCCGCCTCACCGCGACCCCGGCCCGCCCGCTGACCGGACGGTTCACCTCCGACGCCGCCAAGATCGCCGCCATGCAGCGGCTCGGCACGGCCCCGCCGTCCGGCCGGGTACGGATCGAGTTGTCGCCCACCCGGACCGGCAGTGTCCCGGACGGCGCGGTCGGCTGCCTGGACACCGCGCGGCTGCACGACGCCGTCCAGCGGCTCAAGACCACCGGCGCCACCGACGTGACCGTCTCCGACGGCACGGTGCGGGCCCAGCTCCCGGCCGGCAGCAAGGGCACCGCCGTCCTCGCCGCTCCCCGGATCGCCGGCTGGCGGTGCGCCGCGGGCAGCGCCCCGGCCGCACCCGCCGAGACGTACTACGGCCTGATCGCCGTCCCCTTGGACGGCTCCGCCACCAGCGTCACCTGCACCTTCCACCCGCCCGGCCTGCGGCTGGGCGCGGCCGTCGGGGGCGTCTCGCTCCTGACCCTCGTCCTGCTCGGCACCGTCACCGCCGTCCGCGGACGGCGGGCCGCACACCGCACCGCGCTCCGCACCACCACACGCCCGCGCGAGCGCACCACCAGCGCCCTCTGACCGCGCCCCCGGAGAGAACCATGCTCATCTCGATCGTCGCCCCCTGCTACAACGAGGAAGACGTCATCGAACGCTTCCACGCCGCCGTGCAGAAGGTCGCCGACGACCTGCTGCCGCTCGGCCACGACATGGAGTTCGTCTACGTCGACGACGGCAGCCGCGACCGGACGCTCAGCCTCCTGGAACAGCTCGCCGACCGCGACCCGCGCGTCCGCTATGTCTCCTTCAGCCGCAACTTCGGCAAGGAGGCCGCCCTGCTCGCCGGTCTGCGCCACGCCTCCGGTGACTCGGTGGTGGTCATGGACGCCGACCTCCAGCACCCGCCGGAGCTGATCGGGCGCATGGTCGAGCTGCGCGGCCAGGGCTACGACCAGGTCCTCGCCCGGCGCAGCAGGCGCGGCGACCGGTTCACCCGCACCCTCACCGCCCGTCTGTACTACCGGCTGGTCAACCGGCTCGTCGACGTCGAACTGGTCGACGGGGTGGGTGACTTCCGGCTGCTGTCGCGGCGCGTGGTGGACGCGGTGCTGGCCCTGACCGAGTACAACCGCTTCTCCAAGGGCCTGTTCGCGTGGGTGGGCTTCCCCAGCACCACCTTCGAGTACGAGAACGCCGTACGCGAGCACGGCCGCAGTTCCTGGACCCTGAAGTCCCTGCTCAACTACGGGCTCGACGGGCTGCTGTCGTTCAACAACAGGCCGCTGCGCGCCGCCCTCCACCTCGGCATGGCCCTGCTGACGTGTGCCGGGCTCTACACGGCGTGGATCGTGGGCGCCGCGCTCGTCAACGGCGTGGAGACGCCAGGATATGTCACCATCATCACCGCCGTCACCGCGCTCGCGGGGGTGCAGATGGTGATGCTGGGCGTCATCGGGGAGTACACCGGCCGGATCTACTACGAGGTCAAGGGACGCCCGCACTTCCTGGTGAAGGCGACCAACGTGGAACGGACGAAGGACCTCATTCCCTGATGCGTACCGCGACGACCCGCCCGACGCCGAGGCGGATGTCCAGACAGACGCCGAGAAACACGCCGAGAAACAAGCCGAGACAGATGCCGAGACAGATGCCGAGACAGATCGCGACCTTCGCCGTGGTCGGCGTCGTCAACACCGGCACGTACTACGGCCTTTACCTGCTGTTCCTCACGCGTTTGCCCTACCTCCTGGCGCACGTTCTCGCGTTCCTGCTCAGTATGATCGGTTCCTTTTTCCTGAACGCGCGCTTCACCTACCGGACCCGGCCGACCTGGCGGAAATTCCTGTTGTTCCCGCTGACGAACGCCGCGAATTTCGTGATCACCACGGCCGGTGTGTACGTGATCGTCGACATGCTGCACGCCGGCAGCCGGTTCGCCCCCCTGCTCGCCTCGGCGGCCGCGATCCCGGTGACCTTCGTGGTCTCCCGCTGGATCATGCTGCCCAAGGCCGACCCCGCGGAGGAGATTGCATAAACGTGCAGCGATACGTATAGTCATGCCATCGAGGAGGAGGGTCCATGGCTGTACGTGTGGCGGTCGCCGGAGCGAGCGGATACGCGGGCGGAGAAGCACTGCGTCTGCTGCTGGCGCACCCCGAGGTCGAGATCGGCGCGCTGACCGGCAACTCCAACGCCGGCCAGCGGCTCGGCGCGCTCCAGCCGCACCTGCTGCCGCTGGCCGACCGGGTGCTCGCCGAGACCACCCCCGGGGCACTCGCCGGGCACGATGTCGTCTTCCTCGCGCTGCCGCACGGCCAGTCCGCTGCCGTCGCCGAGCAGCTCGGCCCCGACGTCCTGGTCATCGACATGGGCGCCGACTTCCGGCTGAAGGACCCGGCCGACTGGGAGCGGTTCTACGGCTCCCCGCACGCCGGCACCTGGCCCTACGGCCTCCCCGAACTTCCGGGTGGCCGCGCTGCGCTGGAGGGGTCCAAGCGCATCGCGGTGCCCGGTTGCTACCCCACCGCCGCCTCCCTGGCCCTCGTCCCGGCCTACGCCGGCTCCCTCGTCGAGAACGAGGCCGTGATCGTCGCCGCCTCCGGCACCTCCGGGGCGGGCAAGGCACCCAAGCCCCATCTGCTCGGCTCCGAGGTCATGGGCTCCATGTCGCCGTACGGCGTCGGCGGCGGCCACCGGCACACCCCCGAGATGATCCAGAACCTCAGCGCGGCCGCGGCCGCGCCGGTCACCGTCTCCTTCACGCCCACCCTCGCGCCGATGCCCCGCGGCATCCTCGCCACCTGCAGCGCCAGGGCCCGCGACGGCGTCACCGCCGAGTCCGTGCGCGCCGCCTACGAGAAGGCCTACGCCGACGAGCCCTTCGTCCACCTCCTTCCGGAGGACCAGTGGCCCGCCACCGCCTCCGTGTACGGCTCCAACGCCGCGCAGATCCAGGTGGCGTACGACCCCGCCGCGCACCGCGTCATCGCGATCAGCGCCATCGACAACCTGACCAAGGGCACCGCGGGCGGTGCCGTGCAGAGCATGAACATCGCCCTCGGACTTCCCGAGGAGACCGGACTTTCCACGATCGGAGTCGCACCGTGAGCGTCACGGCAGCCAAGGGATTCCAGGCGGCGGGCATCGCCGCCGGGATCAAGGAGAACGGCAACCCGGACCTGGCCCTCGTGGTCAACAACGGGCCCCGCCGCGCCGCCGCGGGCGTCTTCACCTCCAACCGCGTCAAGGCCGCGCCGGTGCTGTGGTCCGAGCAGGTCATGAAGGGCGGCCAGGTGTCGGCCGTCGTGCTCAACTCCGGCGGCGCCAACGCCTGCACCGGCCCCAAGGGATTCCAGGACACCCACGCCACCGCCGAGAAGGCCGCGGAGGTCCTCGGCAGGGGCGCCATCGAGGTCGCCGTCTGCTCCACCGGCCTGATCGGCGTGCTGCTCCCGATGGACAAGCTGCTGCCGGGCGTCGAGACGGCCGCCGCCCAGCTCTCCGAGCACGGCGGCGAGAAGGCCGCCATCGCCATCAAGACCACCGACACCGTCCACAAGACCTCCGTGGTCACCAAGGACGGCTGGACCGTCGGCGGCATGGCCAAGGGCGCCGGCATGCTCGCCCCGGGCCTGGCCACCATGCTGGTCGTCCTCACCACCGACGCCGACCTCGACGACCAGACCCTGGACCGGGCCCTGCGCGCGGCCACCAAGGTCACCTTCGACCGCGTCGACTCCGACGGCTGCATGTCCACCAACGACACCGTGCTGCTGCTCTCCTCCGGCTCCTCCGGCATCACCCCGGAGTACGACGAGTTCGCCGAGGCGGTCCGGCAGGTCTGCGACGACCTCGGCCGGCAGCTCATCGGCGACGCCGAGGGCGCCTCCAAGGACATCAAGGTCGAGGTGATCAACGCGGCGAGCGAGGACGACGCCGTGGAGGTGGGCCGCTCCATCGCCCGCAACAACCTCCTCAAGTGCGCCATCCACGGCGAGGACCCCAACTGGGGCCGTGTGCTCTCCGCGATCGGCACGACCGGGGCCGCCTTCGAGCCGGACCGGCTGAACGTCGCCATCAACGGCGTCTGGGTCTGCAAGAACGGCTCCGTCGGCGAGGACCGCGAGAAGGTCGACATGCGCTACCGCGAGGTCCACATCCTGGCGGACCTCGCGGCAGGCAGTGAGTCTGCGACCATCTGGACCAACGACCTGACGGCCGACTATGTCCACGAGAACAGCGCGTACTCGTCTTGACGTGCCCGCTTGGTTGTCGCGGGTCCCCGTCGTCGCCGACGAGGGTTCCTGTTTCACCGGCGACTGCTCGCCCCGGACGAGTCCGGGATGAGTCTTACATCGCCTCCGCAGGCCAACACCGCCCGCCCGGCGGCTGGTCCGAGATCCTTCCGAAAGTCGGCTATGACGGTCAATCACCCACAAGAGCGAAAGTCCCCGACTCGTAAGCACACGGCCCTGCCGAAGGCACAGATCCTCATCGAGGCGCTGCCCTGGCTGACCCGGCACCACGGCAAGATCGTCGTCATCAAGTTCGGCGGCAACGCCATGGTGAACGAGGAACTGAAGTCCGCCTTCGCCCAGGACGTCGTCTTCCTGCGGCACGCCGGCCTCAAGCCGGTCGTGGTGCACGGCGGCGGCCCGCAGATCAGCGCCGCCCTCGACAGGCACGGCATCGTCAGCGAGTTCAAGGCGGGCCTGCGGGTCACCACCGAGGACGCCATGGACGTCGTACGGATGGTGCTGGCCGGGCAGGTGCAGCGCGAGCTGGTCGGGCTGCTCAACCAGCACGGCCCGCTCGCCGTCGGCCTCACCGGCGAGGACGCGCACACCATCACCGCCACCAAGCACACCCCCGAGATCGACGGCGAGCCGGTCGACATCGGGCGGGTGGGCGAGATCACCGACATCGACACGGGCGCCATCGAGGCGCTGCTCGCCGACGGCCGCATCCCGGTCGTCTCCTCCATCGCCCGCAGTCAGGACGACGGACATGTCTACAACGTCAATGCTGATACGGCGGCTGCGGCACTCGCTGCGGCACTGGGCGCCGAGACCCTCATGGTCCTCACCGACGTCGAGGGCCTCTACGAGGACTGGCCGGACTCCGACGAGGTGATCAGCCGGCTCACCGCGTCCCAGCTGGAGAAACTGCTGCCGGAGCTGTCCTCCGGCATGGTGCCGAAGATGGAGGGCTGCCTGCACGCCGTACGCAACGGAGTGCACACCGCCCGCGTCATCGACGGCCGGGTCCAGCACTCGATCCTGCTGGAGATCTTCACCGACGAGGGCATCGGCACCATGGTCGTGCCGGACGAACAGGGGGAGTCATGAGCAACCAGGAGCTGACCGTGCGGTGGCAGGGCGCGCTCATGAACAACTACGGCACCCCGCGCCTGCCGCTGGTGCGCGGCGAGGGCGCCAAGCTGTGGGACGCCGACGGCAAGCAGTACCTCGACCTCGTCGGCGGGATCGCGGTCAACGCGCTCGGTCACGCGCACCCGGCCGTCGTCGAGGCCGTCAGCCGGCAGATCGCCTCCCTCGGCCACGTCTCCAACCTCTTCATCGCCGAGCCGCCCGTCGCCCTCGCCGAACGGCTGCTCCAGCTCTTCGGCCGGGACGGCAAGGTCTACTTCTGCAACTCCGGCGCCGAGGCCAACGAGGGCGCCTTCAAGATCGGCCGGCTGACCGGGCGCACCCACATGGTCGCGACCCAGGGCGGCTTCCACGGCCGTACGATGGGCGCCCTCGCGCTCACCGGCCAGCCCGGCAAGCAGGCCCCCTTCGTGCCGCTGCCCGGTGACGTCACCCACGTCCCGTACGGCGACGCGCAGGCGCTGGCCGCCGCGGTGACGGAGGAGACGGCCCTGGTGATCGTCGAGCCGATCCAGGGCGAGAACGGGGTCGTGGTGCCCCCGGCCGGCTATCTCAAGGCGGCCCGGGCGATCACCGCGGCCACGGGTGCCCTGCTGGTCCTGGACGAGGTCCAGACCGGCGTCGGCCGTACCGGGAACTGGTTCGAGTACCAGGCCCACGAGGGAGTCCTGCCCGACGTGGTCACGCTCGCCAAGGGGCTCGGCGGCGGGCTGCCGCTCGGCGCCACCGTCGCCTTCGGACGGGCCGCCGAACTGCTCCAGCCCGGCCAGCACGGCACGACCTTCGGCGGCAACCCGGTCGCCTGCGCCGCCGGGCTCGCCGTCCTGGACACGATCGCGGACGAGGGGCTGCTGGAGAACGTCAAGCGGCAGAGCGAGAAGCTCCGGGGCGGCGTCGAGGCCCTCGGCCACCCGCTGGTCTCCCACGTCCGGGGCGCGGGCCTGCTGCTGGGTATCGTGCTCACCGGGCCGCACGCGCCACAGGTGCAGCAGGCGGCCCAGGAGGCCGGGTTCCTGGTGAACGCGCCCGCCCCGGACGTCGTACGGCTGATGCCGCCGCTGAACCTCCGCGACGACGAGGCGGACGCCTTCCTCGGGGCGCTGCCCGGCGTCCTGGACGTGGCCGACGGGGACGGACGATCCGGAGAATGAGACGACGATGAGTCAGGCACAGGACAACGGGTACGCCGACGCCGGGGCCACCGGTCCCGCCGTGCCGCAGACCCGCACCGCACGCCACCGCCGGATCGTGGACATCCTCAACCGGCAACCGGTGCGCTCGCAGAGCCAGCTGGCGAAGCTCCTCGCCGACGACGGGCTGAGCGTCACCCAGGCGACCCTGTCCAGGGACCTGGACGAGCTGAACGCGGTGAAGATCCGCAACACGGACGGCGACCTCATCTACGCCGTGCCGAGCGAGGGCGGCTTCCGCACGCCGCGCGCGCCGCTGGGGGAGTCGGCGAAGGAGGAGCGGATGCGGCGGCTCTCCCAGGAGCTGCTGATCTCCGCGGAGGCCTCCGCCAACCTCGTCGTCCTGCGCACGCCTCCCGGCGCGGCACAGTTCCTCGCCTCGGCGATCGACCAGGCCGAGCTCCAGGACATCCTGGGCACGATCGCCGGCGACGACACCCTGCTCCTGATCAGCCGCGACCCGACCGGCGGCCAGGCCCTGGCGGACCACCTGCTGCGCCTGGCCCAGAACGGCCACTAGCTCAGCTGCGGGCAGTCGTGCCTCCCCCAGTGCTTGACGCCTGGGAGGTACCCCGGGGCGGCACGGGCGGGCGGTGGGGGTGCCCCCGCGCGAGCGCATTCGAGCGTGGGGGAGGCACCCCGCACACTCGGTGAGCGCCCCACCGACCCCGCGGCACGACGGCGCGACAGGCCGACGCATGCACGCGGCCCGCAGGCGTGCGTCAACCCAGCCAGGCGGCCAACCCGTCCGTGCACCGCACCTCGTCCCCCGCCGTGATCAGCAGCGCCTCCACCTCCGGCAGCGCCTGCAACCAGGCCAGCCCCTCCCGCGAGCCCATCGCGAACGCGGCGGTCGCCCAGCAGTCCGCCCAGGTCAGCCGTGGCGCGACCACGGTGACCGACACCAGGTCGGTCACCGCCGAGCGGCCGGTGCGCGGATCGACGATATGGGCCCCCCGCTCGGCGGTCCCGGACGTGGCCACCGCCAACTCCTCCGCGCCGGCCGCCGAGACCACCGCCGCCAGGCCGCCGGTGCGCACCGGATCCGACACGCCCACCCGCCACGCCCGCTGCGCCTCCGGGGAGCCCAGCAGCTGCACGTCCCCGCCGCCGTTCACGCTCACCCCGGTCGCACCCGCCGCCGCGATCCGCCGGGCCGCCCGTTCGGCCGCCCAGCCCTTGACGATCCCGGTCGGATCCAGCCGCCCCTGGTAGCGCAGGCTGAACCAGCCCTCGCTGATCCGCTCCGCCTCGGCGCCCAGCTCCAGGACCTCCGCGACCTCCGGATCGCAGTCCGCCACGGTGAGTTCACCGCGCGCCAGCCGCGAGACCTGGCTGTCGTGGCGATAGGTGCTGAACCGCCTGTCGGCGCGGTGCAGCCCGGCGACCGCCTCGCGCAGCGCCGCACCGACCGCCTCGGGTTCCCCGCCGCGGACGTCGAAGGAGAAGACCGTCCCCATGACCTCCTCCGCGTGACGCACCGCGGCGGGAGCGTTCACCGGCTCCGCCACGGCCTCACCCATGGACCTGGTCCAGAGCCGACTGCAGCGACTTCCGGTAGCCGCCGCTGGTGTAGGTCGCCCCGGACACCGCGTCGATGTCCGCGCTCTGCGCGGCGACCGCCTCCTGGTTGAGTTTCGGGACCGCCATGGCGGTCTTCTGGTCGCTGAGACCCCCCTTGGGCGCCTGCACCGCCTCCGCCTTGACGATCTTCCCGCCGCTCACGGTCAGCCGGACCTGGACGGCGCCGTACTGCGTCTGGGCCGCGTCCCCGGTGACGGTCCGGGTGCCCGTGCGCTGGGCACCGCTGCCCCCCTGCGGCGACTCCTGCGCGGCCGCGGACGGCTGTGCCGCCGCCGTCTGCTGGGGGGCCGCGCCGACGGCCGAGGCGGAAGCCGGGCCGGAGGCCGGCTTCAGCGACAGCAGCAGCACGATCCCGGACACGGTGGCGGCGCCGGCGAGCACCGCGCGCCGAACGGGGTGGCTCTTCCTCATCGCGTATGAGCTCCTGACGTCCCGTCGCTACATCTCGAACGACTCGTGATGGATGCGGCGCGCGGGAACCCCCGCGCCGCGCAGTGCCTCGTACACCGACTGCGCGAAACCGGGCGGGCCGCACATGAAGACGTCGTGGCGGTCTATGTCGGCGATCTTCCGCCGCAGGGACTCGGCGGAGATGTCGGGGCGTTCGCCGTCGGGGCTGTTGACCGCGTACATCAGCCGGGCGCCGCGTTCGTCGGCGATCTTCGCCAGCTCGTCCCACAGGGCCAGGTCCTGGGTGCTGTTGGCCCGGTAGAGGAGGGTGATGTCACCGGCCGCGCCGGGCAGCGTCTCGAACAGCGCCCGCATCGGGGTGATGCCGACACCGCCCGCGACCAGCAGCACCTTGCCGCGGCTGCGCCGGGCAGCGGTCAGCGCGCCGTACGGGCCCTCCGCCCACACCCGGGTGCCGGGCTCGAGTTCGCGCAGCCGGGCGCTGTGGTCGCCGATCGCCTTGACGGTGATGCGCAGCAGATCCGGGCGGGGCGCCGCCGACAGCGAGTACGGGTGGGAGCTGAACCGCATGCCGGGCGCCAGGAACCGCCACCGGAAGAACTGCCCGGCCTCCGCGCCCATCCGGTGCAGCTTCCGGCCCCCGATCAGTACCGACACGATCCCCGGGGCCTCCTCGACGACCGCCTCGACCCGCATCCGGTGCTTCGTGTTCAGCCGGATCGGGGTGAGGATCCGGTACCAGACCACCAGCGCGGTCACCCCGCCGTACAGCCCGTACCAGAAGGTCTTGGCGACCGGTTCGACGGCGAAGTCGTTGCCGGTGGTGATCTGGTGCCAGAACGTCAGGAACACCGCCGCGTACGTGAACAGGTGCACGTGGTACCAGGTGTCGTACGGCATCCGGCGGCGGACCGGGCCGACGGACACCAGCCCGACGACCAGCAGCAGTCCGGTGCCGATGGCCGCCTTGCCCATGTCGGGCAGCTGGTCGACCGAGTCGATCGTCTGCCGGACGATGTCGCCGAGCGACCGGCCCGCCTGGAGCGCGTAGCCCCACATGGTCAGGAACACGTGTGCGAGGACGAGGCAGAGCATGTACCGGCCGCTCATCGCGTGCCAGCGGGCGACCCGGTCGGAGCCCACTCGCCGCTCCAGGGCGGGCACACGTGCCATCTGCAGCACGACCAGCGCCATCAGGTAGCCGGCGAGCAGGCCGGTGATGCGGCCCGCGTTGAGGATCTTGCCGTTCGTGTCGGCGATGGAGGGGGTGTTCATCCACCACAGCCAGACGACGCCCGCCGCGCCCGCCCCGACGGCGAGCAGCAGCGGCACGGCGGGGGAGCGGCGCGGCCGGATGCGGCGCATCGTCTGGCGCCGGGCGGCGCGGCCTCCTGCGAGCGTGGTGGTCACGGTTCCTCCGTGGGATTGGACCCTTGGCCGCCCACACATACGTGGCGCGTGCGCCGAGTGTTCACAGCCCGGCGGAGTCCAGTGCCGACTGGAGCGACTGGCGGTAACCGCCACTCGTGTACGTCGCTCCCGAGACCGAGTCGATGTCCGCGCTCTGCGCGGCCAGCGCCTCCCGCCTCAGCTGGGGGAGGGCGTAGCTGTTGATCTCCTGGTCCCGTGGGTTGTCCGTGGGGTAGGAGACGGCGGTCACGTCGGTGATCCGGCCGTTCTTCAGCGTGATCCGCACCTGGACCGGACCCCAGCGGGTCTGCACCGTCTCGCCGGTGACGGTCTTCGTGCCGCTGGAGCTGCTGGACCCGCTGCCGGATCCGCTGCTGGATCCGCTGCCGGATCCGCTGCTGGATCCGCTGCCGGATCCGCCGCCGGAGCCCGCGGAGGCACCGGCGCCGGCGGACGCGGCCGGGGCGGGCACCGCGGCGATCTCCGGCGGGGTGTGCGGCTTCAGCGACAACAGCATCACCAGCCCGGAGACGGTGGCGGCGCTCGCCAGGACGACACGGCGCAGCGGACGGTTCTTCTTCAACGCGTGCAACGGGGCCTCACAGCTCGAAGGACTCGTGGTGGATACGCCGGTCCGGCACCCCGGCGGCGCGCAGCACCTCGTACAGGTCCTGCGCGAAGGCGTGCGGACCGCAGAGGTACACGTCGTGCCCGGACAGGTCGGCGACGGACGCCCGCAGGGACGCGACGGTGATGGCGGGGCGCTCCCCGCTCGGGCCGTTGAGCGCGTACAGCACCCGGGCCCCGCGCCACCGCGCGATCGCCTCCAGCTCGCCCCCCAGGGCGAGGTCCCCCGCCGTGCGCGCCCGGTACAGCAGGGTGACCTCACCGGGAAGCGTCTCGAACAGCGCCCGCAGCGGGGTGATGCCGACACCGCCGGCGATCAGCAGCGACTTGTGCGCGGTGCGCCGGTCGGCGGTCAGCGAACCGTAGGGGCCCTCCGCCCACACCCGGGTGCCCGGCCGCAGCAGCGGCACGGCCGCGCTGTGGTCGCCGAGCGCCTTCACGGTGATGCGCAGCAGGTCCGGGCGGGGCGGCGCGGACAGGGAGTACGGCGTGGAGGTCCATCCCATGCCCTCGGCGAGGAACCGCCAGCGGAAGAACTGACCCGGCCGGGCCCCGAGTTCGTCCAGCCGGTGGCCGCGCACGACCACCGAGTACACCCCGGGCGCCTCCCGGTGCACCGACTCGACCCGCAGCCGGTGCCGCAGGTTGAGCCGCACCGGCGCCAGGACCCGGAACCACGCCACGAGGGCCGCGACGCCGAGGTACAGCACGTACCAGGCGGCCGTGGCCACGGTGTGGCCGTTGAACTGGTCGCCCAGCGCCAGCTGGTGCCCGAAGGCCAGGAAGACGGCGGCGTAGGTGAGCAGGTGCACGTAGTACCAGAACTCGTGGCTGGTGCGGCGCCGCACCGCGCGCGCCGAGGTGACGCCCACGGCGAAGAGGATCACCGTCCCCAGGGTGGCCTTCAGCATCTCCGGGTAGTCGAGGACGATCGAGAGCGCCTCGTGCCAGACCGAGGCCCGGTCCTGGGCCGCGTAGCCGAGAACGATCAGCACCACGTGCGCGACCAGCAGGCAGACCGTGTACCGGCCGGCCATCGCGTGCCAGCGGGCCACCCGGTCCGAGCCGACCCTCCGCTCCAGCAGCGGCACCCGGGCCATCAGCCCGACGAGGACCGCGCAGGCGTATCCGCACAGCAGGCCCGCGATGCGTCCCGCGCCGGTCAGCAGGCCCGCCGAGCCGACGACGGAGGGGGTGCCGTACCACCACAGGCCGACCACCCCGGCGGCCCCGGCCCACAACAGCGCCAGTACGGCACCGGCCGGGGAACGCCGGGGCACCACCGGGACGGGCGGTGCGGCCCGTCGCTCGTACACCGTGGTCATCTGTCGTACGTCCTTTCACCGGTCCAGGACGCCACTGTGCGGGCCGAACCTCTGAAAGAGCTCTGAGAACGGGGGCCGCGGCCACCACTCACAGAAAACTCAGAGGCACCTCACGCACCGCCCCGCCGCGCGACCGGCGATGCTGGAAGAGCCATGAACGCATCCCGCCCGGCCGCTCCCGGTCTCCCCGTGCTCACCCGACCTGACGGCACCCCCGTCCGGGTCCTGGTCGTCGACGACGACCCGGACCTCGCCGAGGTGCTCTGCGGCGCCCTGCGCTACCAGGGCTGGGAGGTCGAAGCCGCCGGTGACGGCGCCACCGCCGTCGCCCGCGCCCGTGAGCTGCGGCCCGACGCCGTCGTGCTCGACGTGATGCTGCCCGACACCGACGGCTTCGCCGTGCTGCGGGACCTGCACGCCGTGCGCCCTGACGTCTGTGTGCTCTTCCTCACGGCGCGGGACGCGGTGGAGGACCGCATCGCCGGGATCACCGCGGGCGGCGACGACTACGTGACCAAGCCGTTCAGCCTGGAGGAGGTGGTCGCCCGGCTGCGCGGGCTGCTGCGCCGCGCCGGGATGGCCCGGCAGCCGGACGACGGCCCCCGGCTGACCGTGGGCGACCTGGTCATGGACGAGGACGCGCGCGAGGTCACCCGGGCCGGGGAGCTGATCGAGCTGTCCCCGACCGAGTACGAGCTGCTGCGCTTCCTGATGCGCAACCCCCGCCGGGTGCTCAGCAAGGCACAGATCCTGGACCGGGTCTGGTCCTACGACTTCGGCGGCCGGGCCCACGTGGTGGAGCTGTACATCTCCTACCTGCGCAAGAAGGTGGACGCGGGCCGCGAACCCATGATCCACACGGTGCGCGGGGCGGGCTACGTCCTGAAGCCGGCGGTCCGGTGAGGGCGCGGCTCGCACGGGTGGCACGGCGGGCGGGGCGGCTGCCCCGGCCGCGTACGCTGCGCGCCCGGCTCACCTTCGGCCTGGTGGTACTGCTCGCCGTCGGCTGCGCCGCCGTCGGCGTGGCCGCGGTCGTCGAGCTGAACGGCTTCCTCATTGGCCGGCTCGACCAGCAGCTGGAGCAGACCGGACCGAGCTTCGCGCAGAGCCTGGAACACGGCACCGGCACCGGCACCGGCACCGGCACCGGCACGGGCAAGCCCTCCGACCACGACGGCGACGAACACGGCGACACCCGCCGCCAGGCCGCCGAGACGTTCGGCGCCCGGCTGCTGGGCGGCGCGGTGACCCACGCGGCGGTCGTCCCCTCCCGATCCCACCCCGACTTCGCCATCCCCCTCACCGCCGCCGACCGCGAGGCCCTGGCCACGCTGCCGGTGGACCGCCACGGCCACACCGTGCGCCTGTCGGCGCTGGGCGACTACCGGCTGGCCGCCTGGCCCGGCCGGGACGGCGACGTGCTGGTCACCGGGTTGCCGATGGAGCCGGTACGGGCCACGGTCCACCGGCTGGAACTGGTCGCCGGCGGCGTCTTCGGGCTCGCCCTGGCCGCAGCCGGAGTCGTCGGCGCCCTGTGGGTGCGCTGGTCGCTGCGGCCGCTGAGCCGGGTCGCGGCCACCGCCACCCGGGTCAGCGAGCTGCCGCTGGCCAGCGGCGAGGTGGCGCTGCCGCCCCGGGAACCCGAGGCGGACCCGCACAGCGAGGTGGGCCGGGTCTCGACCGCCTTCGACCGGATGCTCCACCACGTCGAGGACGCGCTCACCAAACGGCACGCCAGCGAGGAGCGGCTGCGCAGCTTCGCCGCCGACGCCAGCCACGAGCTGCGCACCCCGGTGGCCTCGGTGCGCGGCCACGCCGAACTCGCCCTGCTGCACCCCGGCCCGGTACCGCCCGAGGTGTCGCGCGCCCTGGAACGCATCGCCGCCGAGTCCGCGCGCATGGGCGAGATGGTCGACGAGATGCTGCTCCTGGCCCGGCTGGACGCCGGCCGTCCCCTGGAGCGCCGCCCGGTCGACCTCACCCGCCTGGTCCTGGACGCGGTGACCGACGCCCGGGCCGTGGGCCCGGGGCACCGCTGGGCGCTGGACCTGCCGGAGGAGCCGGTGACGGTGACCGGCGACGCCCACCGGCTTCAGCAGGTCCTGGCCAACCTGCTGGCCAACGCCCGTCTGCACACCCCGGAGGGTACGAAGGTGACGGTCACCCTGGAGGCCGACGCGGCCACGGCGGCCCTGTCCGTCCACGACGACGGCCCCGGCGTCCCGGAGGAGATCCGCCCGGGCGTCTTCGACCGCTTCACCCGCGCCGACCGCCGCCGCACCGGCCCCTCGGCCGGCGCCGGAGCCGGAGCGGGCCTCGGTCTGTCGATCGTGGCAGCGGTGACCGAGGCCCACGGCGGAACCGTGGAGCTGGAGAGCCGCACGGGTTCGACGACGTTCACGGTGCGGCTGCCGGGCGACGCGGTGGGCGGCGGCACCGGCTGACCACGCCGCTCAGACCGGCGACGGCGGCAGCGGCAACGGCAGCCCCGGCAGCCCGTCCAGGCTGGTGGCTACGTGCTCCTTCCGGGCGAAGTACTCGCTCAGCGAGGCGTCGTCCTCGCGGGCGAACCGCCTGCCGTGCAGATCGCGGTCCTCCTCGTACGCCATGAAGGGGACCGCGTACCCGCAGGTGTCCCGGATCAGTTCGGCATGGACGACGATGACGGCGCGCAGCCCGTGCGCGGTGGCGTCGATGTCCGGGAAGCGGGCGAGGAGCTCCGCGAAACGCGGGTCGTCGCGGAAGACCGGCTCGCCCCGGCCGTGCACGCGCACGATGTTGGGCGGCCCCTGGAAGGCGCACCACATGAGGGTGATCCTGCCGTTCTCCCGCAGGTGGGCGATGGTCTCCGCGTTGGATCCGGCGAAGTCCAGATAGGCCACGGTGTGCTCGTCGAGCACCGCGAAGCAGCCCTTGAGGCCCTTGGGCGAGAGGTTGACCGTGCCGTCGCCCGACAGCGGGGCGGTCGCGGTGAAGAAGAGGGGCTGCTCCTCGATGAACGTGCGCAGCCTGCCGTCTATGCGCTCATAGGTCTTTCCCATGTCCAACGATTATCGGGGCACTTCTTTCGGCTGTCTAAGGAATTTGGACGTCCGCTTCGAGTTGCCGGAGGCGGCGCCGATTGACGAATCATGCATGACTCTGCATACTCATGCATAGAAGCCAGGGCACTGTGAGGAGAGACCCGTGACCGAGCGCGTCGTACTCGCCTACTCGGGCGGTCTGGACACCTCCGTCGCCATCGGCTGGATCGCCGAGGAGACGGGCGCCGAGGTCATCGCCGTCGCGGTGGACGTCGGCCAGGGCGGCGAGGACCTGGACGTCATCCGCAAGCGCGCCCTCGCCTGCGGTGCCGTGGAGGCCGAGGTCGCCGACGCCAGGGACGAGTTCGCCGACGAGTACTGCCTCCCGGCGATCAAGGCCAACGCCCTCTACATGGACCGCTACCCGCTGGTCTCCGCACTCTCCCGGCCGGTGATCGTCAAGCACCTGGTCGCCGCCGCCGGCAAGCACGGCGCCACCACCGTCGCCCACGGCTGCACCGGCAAAGGCAACGACCAGGTCCGCTTCGAGGCCGGCATCGCCGCCCTCGCCCCCGACCTGAAGTGCGTCGCCCCGGTCCGCGACTACGCGATGACCCGCGACAAGGCCATCGCGTTCTGCGAGGAGAAGAACCTCCCCATCGCGACCACCAGGAAGTCCCCGTACTCCATCGACCAGAACGTCTTCGGCCGCGCCGTCGAGACCGGCTTCCTCGAGGACATCTGGAACGCGCCGGTCGAGGACATCTACGAGTACACAAGGAACCCGGCCGCCCCGCGCGACCCCGACGAGGTGATCATCACCTTCGCCAAGGGCGTCCCGGTCGCGATCGACGGCAGGCCCGTCACCGTCCTCCAGGCGGTCCAGCAGCTCAACGAGCGGGCCGGCGCCCAGGGCATCGGCCGGATCGACATGGTCGAGGACCGTCTCGTCGGCATCAAGTCCCGCGAGGTCTACGAGGCCCCCGGCGCGATCGCCCTGATCACCGCCCACCAGGAGCTGGAGAACGTCACCGTCGAGCGCGAACTGGCCCGCTACAAGCGCCAGGTCGAACAGCGCTGGGGTGAACTCGTCTACGACGGCCAGTGGTTCTCCCCGCTCAAGCGCGCCCTGGACGGCTTCATCGACGAGGCCGGCCGGCATGTCTCCGGCGACATCCGGATGACCCTCCACGGCGGCCGCGCGGTCGTCACCGGCCGGCGCTCGGCTCAGTCGCTGTACGACTTCGACCTCGCCACCTACGACACCGGCGACGCCTTCGACCAGTCCGCCGCCAAGGGCTTCATCGACATCCACAGCCTGTCGTCGAAGATCGCCGCCAAGCGTGACCTCGCGTAGGCAGTAGCGTGACAACCGCCTCCTCGCTCACGGGCAGGGAGCGGCCGCACATCCGCATCTCTCTAGGAGCAGCGCAATTGAACCCTCCCCCAGCCAAAGCAGGGGGATTCCTGGCTCAGGAAGCCCCCCAGGTCAGCGACCCGAATGGTCTTGCTCCCTCAGCACCAGCCGGGACGGAACCTGCCCGGTTGCCCGAAAGCACGAGGTTGCGCCGGCCCGGTTCCCGCCCAGCGCGTCGTGCGCGCTTGGTTCTCGCAACGCACGGCGCGCAGCTTGCCCGATCGAAGGAGACCAAGTGAGCAGCAACAGCGGTGACGTACGGCTCTGGGGCGGCCGTTTCGCCGACGGTCCGGCCGAGGCCCTGGCGAAGCTGTCCGCGTCCGTCCACTTCGACTGGCGGCTCGCGCCCTACGACATCGCCGGCTCACGCGCCCACGCACGCGTGCTGCACAAGGCGGGTCTCCTCACCGAGGACGAGCTGCGGCGCATGATCGCCGGGCTCGACCAGCTGGAGGCGGACGTCGCCGACGGCTCCTTCACCGGCACCATCGCCGACGAGGACGTCCACACCGCGCTGGAGCGGGGCCTGCTGGAGCGCCTCGGCCCGGACCTCGGCGGCAAGCTGCGCGCCGGCCGCTCGCGCAACGACCAGGTCGCGACCCTGTTCCGCATGTACCTGCGCGACCACGCCCGGATCGTCGGCGGCCTGATCGCCGACCTCCAGGACGCGCTGGTCGGCCTCGCCGAGGCCCACCCGGACGTGGCGATGCCCGGCCGCACCCACCTCCAGCACGCCCAGCCGGTGCTCTTCGCCCACCATGTCCTCGCCCATGTGCAGTCCCTGTCCCGGGACGCCGAGCGGCTGCGCCAGTGGGACGAGCGCACGGCCGTGTCGCCGTACGGCTCGGGGGCCCTGGCGGGCTCCTCTCTGGGCCTGGACCCGGAGGCGGTGGCCCGGGACCTCGGCTTCGAGCACGGCAGCGCCGCGAACTCCATCGACGGCACGGCCTCCCGTGACTTCGTCGCCGAGTTCGCCTTCATCACCGCCATGATCGGCGTGAACCTCTCCCGGATCGCCGAGGAGGTCATCATCTGGAACACGAAGGAGTTCTCCTTCGTGACCCTGCACGACGCGTTCTCCACCGGCTCGTCGATCATGCCGCAGAAGAAGAACCCGGACATCGCCGAGCTGGCGCGCGGCAAGTCGGGCCGCCTGATCGGCAACCTGACGGGTCTCATGGCGACGCTGAAGGCCCTCCCGCTGGCGTACAACCGCGACCTCCAGGAGGACAAGGAGCCGGTCTTCGACTCCATCGACCAGCTGGAGATCCTGCTTCCGGCCTTCACCGGGATGATGGCGACGCTCACCGTGCACCGCGAGCGCATGGAGGAACTGGCCCCGGCCGGCTTCTCGCTCGCCACCGACATCGCCGAGTGGCTGGTCAAGCAGGGCGTGCCGTTCCGGGTGGCGCACGAGGTCGCCGGCGAGTGCGTGAAGGCCGCCGAGGCCGAGGGCAAGGAGCTGGACGAGCTGACCGACGAGCAGTTCGCGAAGATCTCCGACCGTCTGACCCCCGAGGTGCGCACCGTCCTGAACGTCCCCGGCGCCCTCGCCTCGCGCAGCGGACGCGGCGGCACCGCCCCGAGCGCGGTCGCCGTCCAGCTCGCCGAGGTGAAGGCGGACGTCGCCGCGCAGCACCAGTGGGCGAACGCCAAGAAGTAGCGCCTCGGTCGCCACCGGGACATCGCGGGTTACGTTGGTCTGAGCCGTAAGGAGCCGACCGAACGGAGCCCGCGATGCCCTTCGCCCGCCTGGCCGCAGCCACGACTCCCACCTGTCACCTGGGCCTGGGCCTCGCCGCCGTCGGGCGCCCCGGATACATCAACCTCGGCCGCGACGGTGACCTCCCGGCCGGCCGCACCGTCGACGCCCTGCGCGAGCGCACCCACGAACTGCTTCAGGCGGCCTACGCGCAGGGCGTCCGCTACTTCGACGCCGCCCGCTCCTACGGCCGCTCCGAGGAGTTCCTCGCCGACTGGCTGCGCGCCCACCCCGAGATCGACGACGTCGTGATCGGCAGCAAGTGGGGCTACACCTACACCGCCGACTGGACCACCGACGCCGAGCGGCACGAGGTCAAGGACCACAGCCTCGCGGCCTACGAGCGGCAGCGCGCCGAGACCGCCGGACTGCTCGGCGACCGGCTCGACCTCTACCAGATCCACTCGCTGACCCCGGACAGCCCGGCCCTGACCGACAAGGAACTCCACGCCAGGCTCGCCGAGGCCGCCGCCTCCGGCCTGACCATCGGCTTCTCCACCAGCGGCCCCGCCCAGGCCGACACGGTCCGCGCCGCGCTTCAGGTGACCGTCGACGGCGAGCCCCTCTTCCGTACCGTGCAGTCGACGTACAACGCCCTGGAGACCTCGGTGGGCCCCGCCCTCGCCGAGGCGCACGACGCCGGACTGACGGTGATCGTCAAGGAGGGCATGGCCAACGGCAGGCTCGCCGAGCCCCATGCCCCGGACGCGCTGAAGGCCGTCGCCGCCGAGACGGGGCTGGGCTGCGACGCCGTGGCCCTCGCCCTGATCCTGCGTCAGCCCTGGGCCGGCGTCGTCCTCTCCGGCGCCGCGACCGTCACCCAGCTCGCCTCCAACCTCCACGCGGCCGTCGTCGACCTCGACCCGGACCAGCTGGCCCGCCTCGCCACGCTCGTGGAGGACCCGCGCGCCTACTGGGAGCACCGCGGACAGCTGCCCTGGCACTGACGGACCACGTCACCGACCGCCAGACCTGAGATGCTCGCGCCTATGATGAGACGTGAATGTCTCACATGGGCTATGCTCGTCTCATGGCCCTCGATCGTGAACACGTACTGCGCAGTGCAGCCGCCCTGCTGACCCGCAAGTCCACCGCGACCATGGACGAGGTCGCCAAGGCCGCCGGGATCAGCCGGGCCACACTGCACCGCCACTTCGCGGGCCGCGACGCACTCGTCCGGGCGCTGGAGGCGCTCGGCATCGCCGAGTGCGAGGCCGCGCTGACCAGGGCCCGGCTGGACGACGGGCCGGCGAGCGACGCGGTGCGCAGACTGGTGCGCGAGATCCAGCCCGCGGCCGGGCTGCTCGCCTTCCTGTACGGGGAGAACCAGCTCTGGGAAACCGAGGGGGACCCCGGATGGGCCCGGCTCGACGCGCGGATCGGCACCGTGTTCGTGCGCGGTCAGCAAAGCGGCGAGTTCCGCATCGATCTCAGCCCGGTCTGGCTCACCGAGGCGCTCTACGGGCTGATCGCCTCCTGTGCCTGGGCCGCGCAGGACGGCCGGGTCGCCCCCAAGGACTTCACCCACATGATCGTCGAGCTGCTGCTCGGCGGTGCCCTGCGAAGAGAGGAACCATGACCAGCACCCTGCGGCCGGCGGCCGCGACGGAGACGGAGCAGCGGCCGGGCCGGTGGCTCGCGCTGACCGTCCTCGTGCTCGCCGTGCTGCTGGTGGCCGTCGACGCGACCGTCCTCGCCCTGGCGACCCCCTACATCAGCGAGGACCTCGAGCCCTCCGGCACCCAGCTGCTGTGGATGGGCGACGTCTACTCGTTCGTCATCGCCGGTCTGCTCGTCTCCATGGGCAGCCTCGGCGACCGCATCGGCCGCAAGCGCATCCTGCTCGGCGGCGCCACGGCGTTCGGCGCGATCTCCGTGCTCAACGCCTACGCGACCACACCGGAGCTGATGATCCTCGCCCGGGCGCTGCTCGGTGTCGCGGGCGCCACGCTGATGCCCGCCACGCTCGCCCTGATCCGCAACCTCTTCCACGACCCGCGCGAGCGCAGCCTCGCGGTCGGCATCTGGGGCGCGACCGCCTCCGCAGGCACGGCCGTCGGCCCGATCGCCGGCGGATTCCTCCTCGAGCACTTCTGGTGGGGCTCGGTCTTCCTGATCAACCTGCCCGTGATGGCGGTCCTCGTCCTCGTCGGCGTCCGCCTGCTGCCCGAGTCCCGCAACCCGGACCCGGGCCCGTGGGACCTGGCCGGCGTCCTGCTGTCCCTGGCCGGCGTGATCGGCGTCGTCTACGCCGTGAAGGAGGCCGCCGCGCACGGGTTAACCCCGGCGGTCCTCGGCGCGGGAGCGGTGGGCGCGGCCGCGCTGCACCGGTTCGTCCGCCGGCAGCTCACCCTGCCCACACCGCTGCTGGACATCCGGCTCTTTCGCAACCGCGGCTTCAGCGGTGCGGTCCTCGCCGATCTGCTGACCGTCCTCGGCATGTCCGGCCTGGTCTTCTTCCTCTCCCAGTACCTGCAACTGGTACAGGGCAGGCGGCCGTTCGAGGCGGGCCTGGCCGAAGTCCCCGCGGCCGTGGGCGCGGTGGCGGCCGGTCTGGTGGCCGGCCGGGCCGCCCGGCGCTTCTCGGTACGGGCCGTGGTCTCGGGCGGTCTGGCCGCCGTCGGCCTGGCGCTGGCCGCGCTGACGACGCTGGACGCCGCGACGGGCTACCCGCTGCTGGGTGCGGCCCTGCTGGTGGTCGGCGTGGGCGCCGGGTTCTCGTTCACGGTCACCGCCGACGTGATCCTCTCCAGTGTGCCCAAGGAGCAGGCGGGCGCCGCCTCGGCGGTCTCCGAGACGGCGTACGAACTCGGCGCGGCCCTGGGCATCGCCCTGCTCGGTTCCATCGTCACCGCCGCCTACCGTGGCTTCCCGGGCCCGCCGGGTACGCCGTCCCGGGCTCACGAGTCACTGGGCGGCGCGGTGGAGGCGGCAGCGAACCTGCCCGCACACACCGCTCAGGAACTGCTCTCGGCTGCCCGCGACTCCTTCGTCCACGGCCTCCACCTGGCCTCGGGCGCGGGCGCGGCGGTCCTGCTGGGAGCGGCGGCAGCGGCGTGGGTCCTGCTGAAGGGACAGAAACTGTAGGTACCTGAAGGGGCGCGGGGCTGTATCGACATGCGGCTCCGCCGCCTGGGCGCGAGCAACCACAACGGACCCGCACCCGGAAGACATCACGCACCCCTACGGCGCAACCGCCTACGGCGCACAACCGCCCAACCGCCGGAGGCCTACGCCGCCTTCGCCTTGGTGGCGTACATGTCCACGTACTCCTGCCCGGACAGCCGCATCACCTCGGTCATCACCGAGTCGGTCACCGCCCGCAGCACATAGCGGTCGCGGTCCATGCCCTCGTACCGCGAGAACTCCATGGGCTCACCGAAGCGGACCGTGACCCGGCTCGGCCGGGGGATCCCCGCGCCGCCGGGCTGGATCTTGTCCGTGCCGATCATGGCGAAGGGGACCACGGGCGCGCCGGTCATCAGCGTCAGCCGCGCGATGCCGGTGCGACCCCGGTACAGGCGGCCGTCGGGGGAGCGGGTGCCCTCGGGGTAGATGCCGAAGATCCTGCCTTCCTCCAGGATCCGGCGGCCGGTCATCAGCGCCGCGACACCGCCCTTGCCGCCGTCGCGGTCGACCGGGATCATGCCGACGCCGGTGAAGAACCAGGCCATCAGCCGGCCCTTGAGTCCCTTGCCGGTGACGTACTCGTCCTTGCCGATGAAGAAGACCTGACGGTCGCAGACCAGCGGCAGGATCATCGAGTCGATGAACGTCAGGTGATTGCCGGCCAGGATGACCGGGCCGTCGCCGGGGATGCGCTCCGCGCCCTCCACCTGTGGGCGGAACATCAGGCGCATGATCGGACCGAGCACTGCCTTGATGAGCGCGAAGCGGGACAACGGGCCCTCCGGTGTCAAGGGATTGTCTGGGGAAGCTGTATGAGTCTGTGCAGGTGAGGACGATACTCGCGGCGCGGTCCGGATTGCACATCGGGCTCACCAGGTCTTACGCACTGTTGACGTACGTTCACCTGCGGAGCGGGCACGTTGCCTCCCGGTAACCGGTGTGTGGCGGTGTGACGGAGCTCGCGTGCCGGCCTGCCCAGGGCACGTCCCGTCCCGCCGCAGGGCCTCATCCGGGCCGTGTCCCAGGCGACATCCCGCGTCACCCCGGTGTTCGGTACGAGGTCTCCCACAGGTCATCCACGCCCACCTACCATCGGCGCGCCACGCAGGACACGAGAGGCAGGAAGCGGTCCATGGGGACGCAGACGCCGGACGGGCGGGCCGGGGCGCGGGAGTCCGACGGAGAGGCGAGCGGGACCGGGCGCAGGGCGCTGCTCGGGGCCGCGGTGCTCGGGGCCGGCGGAGCGGTCCTCGGGCTGCCCGGCGCGGCCAGGGCCGCCGCGAGCGGGAGCCCGGGTCGCCGGCGCGGCGGCCTCGGCAGCCTGCCCGTGCCCACGGTCATCGGCTACCGCGGCGCCAGCGGCTACCGGCCCGAGCACACCTTCGGCTCCTACGAGCTGGCCCTCGACCTCGGCGCCGACCTCGTCGAGGCCGGCGACCTGGTGCCCACCAAGGACGGTCACCTCGTCTGCCGGCACGAGCCGGAGATCGGCGGCACCACGGATGTCGCGGACCATCCCGAGTTCGCCGACCGGAAGACCACCAAGACGCTCGACGGCGTGCCCACCACCGGCTGGTTCACCGAGGACTTCACCTTCGCCGAGCTGAAGACGCTGCGCGCGGTCGAACGCATCCCGCTGAGGAGAAATGCGTCCTTGGCTTGCGGTGTGGAGCACCGTCGAAGCACTCCGTAACGTAGCTGGTACGCCCGGTGCACGTCGGGGGCGACAGTCAAGTCCCCAACAACCTGAGCGAGTCACGTACTTGCTCCGGCGGCCGGGAGGGTCGTCGTCGGACAGGCATGACCTGTCAAACTCTCCGGAGCGATCCAGGCGAGAGTCTCCCAGCTTCGTCTGGGAGAGAACTCCAACCCGAGACCAAGCACCTCACCCAGCGTACTTGCTCTCCTTGGCTGCCCCTTGCGACTCCGTCGAAGGGGCAGCCTCCCGCACCGTGGCCGACCTGATCACCAGGAAGGGCCTGCGGGAGACGGCCTCCTACGCCCGGGGCATCGGCCCGACCGTGGACCTCGTCATCCCCAAGGACGCGAGCGGCAACCTCACCGAACCGAGCAGCCTCGTTCGGGACGCCCACGCCGTGGGCCTGGTCCTGCACCCCTACACGGTCCGCAACGAGAACCCCTTCCTGCCGCCGGCCTTCCGCAAGGGCAGCGACCCGGACGCCTACGGTGACGTCTTCGGCGTGTTCCAGAGGTACTTCGAGACCGGCATCGACGGCATCTTCACCGACAACGCCGACACCGGACTGCTCGCCCGTGCGGACTTCCTCGCCCGCCGGTCCGTCAACAACTGAGCCCGCCCCGCCCTCGTCGGAGTGGATCGACGGCCGTCCCGGCAACTTTCGCCGGGGCGGCCGCGTCGTGCCGCATATGACACACGACCTGCTCGCCTCCCTGCGTCCCCTGCTTGTCGCCGAGGCCTCGGCCGAGGCACATGCCGCCGGAACCGAGCCGGGCGACCTGGAGCAGGCGGTCTGGCTGCGGCTACTGGAGCGTCTGGAGGCGGGCGGACCGCCGCACGATCCGCAGGGCTGGCTGCGCAAGGCCGTCCGCTCCGAGGCGCGCCGCACGCGACGCACGATCAGCATCGAACGGCCGTACGGCCTGGAGCCCGCGGACGACAGTGAGCGCGGTCCCGAACACCTCGTCCTGGCGGCGGCCCGCCGGCGCGCACTGCGCGAGGCGGTGCGCCGGCTGCCCGGCCGCTGCCCCCGGCTGCTGGAGGCGCTGCTGTCGCCGAGGGACCTCACCTACCGGGAGATCGCGGGGGAGTTGGGTATCTCACAGGGCAGTCTCGGACCGGAACGCTCCAGATGTCTGGGATGTCTGCGTCGTTTGCTGACGCCGGAGGTTGCGGCCCGCGAACCGCGGGGATAGGAGTGATGGACGACCGGTGATCAGGTGAGCGGGAGGCGTGCGCACATGGGCATGAGCGTGACCATCTCTGCGGCGGCCGAGCAGGACGCGGAGCAGATCTTCAAGCTGCAGTACCTGTGCTTCCAGAGCGAGGCGGCGCTGTATGGCAACTACCGCATCGACCCGCTGGTCCAGAGCCTGGACTCGGTCCGTCAGGAGGTCGCCGGGGACTGCGTGTTCGTCGCACGGCTCGGCGAGGAGGTGGTCGGCTCGGTGCGCGGCCGGGTCGCCGAGGACGGCGCCGCCTCCATCGGCAAGCTCTGCGTCCACCCGCGCCTGCAGGGGCACGGCATCGGGGCCCGGCTGCTGCGCGCCGTCGAGGCCGCGCTCGCCGAGCAGCGCGGCGCCACCATGTTCCGCCTCCACACCGGCCACCGCAGCGAGGGCAACCTGCGCCTGTACCGGCGCGTGGGCTACCAGCCGGTGGGCACCTCCGAGGGTGCCGACGGGGTACCGGTGATCGTCCTGGAGAAGCCGGCGGGGACCTACGCGGCTACCGCGTGACGCCGCCGACGTCGCGGGACGTGCGCAGCCAGTACAGCGCGGACAGCGGCAGCAGCACCGGGATGAAGATGTAGCCCATGCCGTAGTCCGACCAGACCGTCGCGTCGGGGAAGGCGGACGGTTCGACGAGCGTCCAGGTCCCGACCGTCAGCACGCCCACGAGCTCGGCGGCGCAGCACACGAGCGCCGCCTTGCGGGCCGTCTCCCCGCCCCGCACCAGTGAGTACGTGATGAAGCCGTAGACCACGCCCGCCACGGCGGACAGCGAGTAGGCCAGCGGCGCCCGGTCGAAGTCGGTGGCGATCTGGTAGACGGAGCGGGAGACCGCACCGACGACCATCACGCCGTAGAGCCAGACGAGCAGCATGCCCGGCCCGCTGATGAGCCGCTTCGGCTTCTGCTCTTCCACGGTGGCCATCTCACCCTCCCCAGATGTCATAGAGCCGCACTTCGAGGACGGCGAGGACGACACCGCCGGCCGCGGCCGTCACCGAACCCCAGCGCGTGCGCTCGGCCAGCGACATGACGCCCGCCGCCGGGACGCAGGCGAAGGCGCCCAGCAGATACGCCACGAAGATCGCCGTCCCCTGGTCCGCCTTCTCGCCCCGAGCCAGCGCCACGATCCCGATCACCAGCTGGATCAGTGCCAGCAGCGAGACCACGGCCATCCCGATGAAGTGCCAGTCCTTAGTCGGCTGGTCACGGTAGGCCGCCCACCCGCACCAGGCGGCGAGCAGCAACGCGGCGACGCCGGTCACCAGCGTCAGGGCATCAAGCATGCTGTGACCCTATTACGACGCAATCCCCCCTCCACGCCCACCCCGCCCCCAGCCCCCCGCCCACCCGGGTTCCTGCCCGCCCGGCCTGGTCCCTGTGTCTGCCTGGGAGGCCGCGGGCTCGCGTCCCGGCGGCAGCGGCGGGATGCCCGGACCGGGGAGGTTCGGACGGTCTGCGGGTGGGGCGGTGTCGTGGTGTCGGCCACAGCGGGTCGTCGGCGGACTGGGTGGCGGCACGGGGACGGGTGGCGCGGGGGGCTTGTCCGTGCTGGTCATGGGCGGCGACGGGGGCGAGGGGCGCGGGTGTTCCACGGGTGTCCACTATGCGGACGGCGATGCCGGGTCAGCGGTGCCGGTCTGGTTTACTGGCCGCATGACCACGACGAGCGACCGCATCCCTGCGACCGGGGCGACCATGACGCCCGGTGCTCGTTGTATGTGTCCCGAGCGTCGAATGTGCGCCTTCTAGAGGGCCCCTGCACCACCTGAGCCTCGCGCCCCGAAGCGAGTGCCCGCTCATCGCGTCCGCCCTTTCGTCCGGCACGCCCGGTACGTCCGGACCCGCGGCTGAGCCCCGCCCCCGCGCACACGTTCTCCCCGGTTCCACCGCCACGGCGAGAACCCTGCCGCGTTCCCGACCGCATGCACCCGTGCCCGGGCACACCCACGCCCGCGCACTCGACAGTGACGGAAACCCAACGTGATCACCACATCGGGCCTCACCAAGGTCTACCGCTCGCGCGGCCGCGAGGTCACCGCCCTCGACGGCGTCGACCTGCACGTCCGCGAAGGCGAGGTGTACGGCGTCATCGGCCAGTCCGGCGCCGGAAAGTCCTCGCTCATCCGCTGCGTCAACCTCCTGGAGCGTCCCACCGCCGGCACGGTCACCGTCGCCGGACAGGACCTCACCGCCCTCGCCGGCCGCGGGCCGCGCGCCGGCAAGGAACTCCGCCGGGCGCGCAGCCGGATCGGCATGGTCTTCCAGCACTTCAACCTGCTGTCCTCACGCACCGTGCGGGACAACGTCGAGCTGCCCCTGGAGATCCTCGGAAAGTCGGGGAAGGAACGTTCCCGCAGGGCGCTCGAACTGCTCGACCTGGTCGGCCTCGCCGACAAGGCCGGCGCCTACCCCGCCCAGCTCTCCGGCGGCCAGAAGCAGCGCGTCGGCATCGCCCGCGCCCTGGCCGGCGATCCCCAGGTGCTGCTCTCCGACGAGGCCACCAGCGCCCTGGACCCCGAGACCACCCGCTCCATCCTCCAGCTGCTGCGCGACCTGAACCGGCAGCTCGGCCTGACCGTCCTGCTCATCACACACGAGATGGACGTCGTGAAGTCCATCTGCGACTCCGCGGCGCTCATGGAGAGGGGCCGCATCGTGGAGTCCGGCACGGTGAGCGAGCTGCTCGCGACCCCCGGCTCCCAGCTGGCCGCCGCGCTCTTCCCGGTCGGCGGCGACGCCACCGGCGAGAACCGGACCGTCGTCGACGTCACCTTCCACGGCGAGGCCGCCACCCAGCCCGTCATCTCGCAGCTGGCGCGCACCTACAACATCGACATATCGATCCTCGGCGCCGCCATCGACACCGTCGGCGGCCTCCAGGTCGGCCGGATGCGCATCGAACTGCCCGGCCGCTACGAGGACAACGTCGTGCCCATCGGCTTCCTGCGCGAGCAGGGCCTGCAGATCGACGTCGTGGGCGACGGCAAGCCCGTTCTGGTCAAGGAAGGTGCCGAGCTGTGACCTGGTCCGAGACGCAGCCGCTGCTGTCCCAGGCGTGTTGGGACACGCTGTACATGGTCGGCTGGTCCACGCTCATCGCCGTCGCCGGCGGGCTCCCCCTCGGCATCCTGCTCGTCCTGACGGACAAGGGCGGGCTGACCCAGAACGTCGTCGCCAACAAGCTCATCGGGCAGATCGTGAACATCGCCCGGTCGATGCCGTTCATCATCCTGATGGTCGCGCTGATGAGCTTCACCCGCTGGGTCACCGGGACGACCATCGGCCGCGAGGCCGCCATCGTGCCGCTCGCCATCGGCGCCATCCCCTTCTTCGCGCGCCTGGTCGAGACGGCCGTCCGCGAAGTGGACGGCGGTCTCGTCGAGGCCGTGCAGTCGATGGGCGGCAACACCTGGACCGTCGTACGGAAGGTGCTCGTACCGGAGTCCCTGCCGTCCCTCATCTCCTCCACCACCACCACGGTCGTCGCCCTCATCGGCTACTCCGCGATGGCCGGCACCGTCGGCGCCGGCGGCCTCGGCGACATCGCCATCCGCTACGGCTACCAGCGCTTCGAGAGCCAGCTGATGTGGATCACCGTGGCGATCCTCGCCGTCGTCATCTCCGTCATCCAGTTCGCCGGCGACCTCGGCGCCCGCTCCCTGCACCGGCGCGGCGGCCGTTCCGGCCCGGTGCCCAGGCTGCGGCTGCTCAAGGCCAAGGAGCCCGCGCCGGCCGAGGTGAGCAAGGTCGCCTGACGCCGCCCCGGCTCACGGACGTTCCCCCCCGAACTCCCCGTCACCCGACACGGGGCCGCACCACCAAGGAAAGGCACTTTTCGTGCGTAACACCGCCAAGATCACCACCGCCGTCCTGGCCGCCGGGGCCCTCGCCTTCGGGCTCTCCGCCTGCGGCTCGGGCTCCGACTCCGGCAAGAAGGACGCCGACGCCCCCCTGACGGTCGCCGCCACCCCCACCCCGCAGGGCGAGATCCTCACCTACGTCAAGGACCACCTGGCGCAGAAGGACGGCCTCAAGCTGGAGGTCAAGGAGTTCACCGACTACGTGACCCCGAACACGGCCGTCCAGCAGGGCCAGGTCGACGCCAACTACTTCCAGCACAAGCCGTACCTCGACGACTTCAACAAGAAGAACGGCACCGACATCGTGCCGGTCCCCGGCGGCAGCGTGCACCTGGAGCCGCTCGGCCTCTACTCCAAGAGCGTCAAGAAGCTCGCGGACCTCAAGAAGGGCGCCACGATCGCCCTCCCCAACGACACCACCAACGAGGCCCGCGCGCTGAAGCTGCTGGAGGCCAACGGCGTCATCGAGCTGAAGGCCGGCGCCGGATACGAGGCGACCCCCAAGGACGTCACGTCCAACCCCAAGGACGTCAAGTTCAAGGAGCTGGAGGCGGCCCAGCTGCCGCGCTCCCTCGGTGACGTCGACGCCGCGGTGATCAACGGCAACTACGCCCTGGAGGCCCAGCTCTCCCCGGCCAAGGACGCGCTCGTCGCCGAGTCCGCCAAGGGCAACCCGTACGCCAACTTCCTCGCGGTGAAGAAGGGCAACGAGAACGACCCGCGCGTGAAGAAGCTCGCCGAGCTGCTCACCTCGCCCGAGGTGAAGAAGTTCATCGAGGACAAGTACGACGGCGCGGTCGTCCCGGCCTTCTGACCGGCACACCGCCACCGCCCGGCGTCCGGCACGGGGTCAACTCCCTCACCAGGTGGGGGTACCCCCACGCCCTTCAGGCAGTGGGGGAGGACCCCGTGGTGCGTTCCGGTGCTTCCATGCTGCATGCTGGGCAGTTCAGCAGTCCCTGAAGGTTCACCGAAGGTTACGGAGCGGCGCATGACGAGCACCTTCCCCAACGTCTCCATCAGCACGGAGCGGTTGGTCCTGCGCCCCTTCGAGGAGTCGGACATCGAGGCCTTCGCCGAGATGATGAACGACGAGCTGGTCACCGCCTGGACCTCCGTGCCCCACCCCTACACCGAGGCCGACGCTCGCGCCTGGATCACCGAACGCGCCCCCGCCGAACGGGCGGAGGGCCGCGGCATAGTCTTCGCCGTCGACGAGTTCCTCACCCAGCGCCTGGTCGGCACGGTCCATCTGAGCAACACCGACTGGCGGGTGCGCTCCACCGAGATCGCCTATGTCGTCGCCCCCTGGGCCCGCGGCGAGGGCTACGCCTCCGAGGCCGCGCTCGCCACCGCCCAGTGGGTCTTCCAGGACCGCGGGTTCGAGCGCCTGGAGCTGCGCACCGCCGCCGACAACACCGCCTCCCAGCAGGTCGCCCAGAAGATCGGCTGCGTCAGCGAGGGAGTGCTGCGCGGCGCGTGGATGGCCCGCGCCAAGAACGGGGACGGCGAGTGGACCGACGTACGCACCGACCTCATCGTCTGGAGCCTGCTGCCCGAGGACCTGGAGGGCGTGGGCGAGCAGCTGGCGGACACCGGCGGCTTCACGTCGTACGCCGACTGGAACTGACCGGGATCCGGCGACAACCTTCGGCGACGCGCCCCGCCCCGCGCTCCGGCGCACGATCGAACCGGGGTACTCTCACGGGGCCGCCTTGCGGGTCGCCCTGACGACCTTCGCGAACAACACCCTGAGAAGACCCCCAGGAGACTGACGACGATGGCCGACCGGGTCACGGTGATCGGCTGGGACGGTTCGCCGCTGACCGAGGCGGCGCGCGGCGCACTCGGCGCCGCCACGCTGGTGGCGGGCGCCGCCCACCACCTGGCGCTGCCCGAGGTGCCGCCATCGGCCGAGCGGATCCGCCTCGGCAGCGTCGCCCTCGCCGCCCGCCGTATCGCCGCCCACCGGGGCACCGCCGTGGTGCTCGCCGACGGCGACCCGGCCTTCTTCGGGGTGGTTCGGACCCTGCGCGCGCCGGAGTTCGGCCTGGAGGTCGAGGTCGTCCCGGCCGTCTCCTCCGTGGCCGCCGCCTTCGCCCGCGCCGGAATGCCCTGGGACGACGCACAGGTCGTCGTCGCACACAAGCGCACCCTGCGACGCGCGGTGAACGTGTGCCGAGCCCACACCAAGGTCGCCGTGCTGACCGCGCCCGGCGCCGGACCGGCCGAACTGGGCCTGCTCCTCGACGGCGTGCACCGCACCTTCGTCATCTGCGAGGAACTCGGCACCGAACGCGAACAGGTCACCGTCGTCACCTCCGACAAGGCCGCCGACCACACCTGGCGCGACCCGAACGTCGTCATCGTCATCGGCGGCCGGGCCGGGGCCGGCGAGGGCGGCGGCTGGATCGCCGGACGCGACCCCGCCGCCGGACCGCGCGGCTGGACCCAGCCCGCCGCTTCCTACGCCTCCCACGGCGGCCCGCTCGGCGAGGGAGAAACGGATCTGCTGAGGGCCGCTCAGCTCGCCCGGCTGGGACCGCGCGTCGGCGACCTCGTCTGGGACATCGGCTGCGGCAGCGGGGCGTTCGCCACCGAGGCCGCCCGCGGCGGCGCCGCCGTCATCGCCGTCGACCGCGACCCGGAGTCCTGCGCCCGCACCGAGGCCACCGCACGCCGCTTCGGCGTCCAGCTGCAAGTGGTGCAGGGCACCGCCCCGCACATCCTGGAGAACCTGCCCGAACCGGACGTCGTCCGCGTCGGCGGCGGGGGAGCCGCCGTGGTCTCCGCGGTCGCCGACCGGCGCCCGCAGCGCATCGTCGCGCACGCCTCCAACCGCGACGCCGCCGAACTCGTCGGCCGCGACCTGACCGAGCACGGCTACCAGGTCGAATGCGCCCTGCTGCAGTCCGTCGAACTCGACACCCGCGCCTGGGCGGAGACGGAGCGGAGCGTCGCTTTCCTGCTCTGCGGTGTGCTCCCCGACCGCGCCCCGTGATCGGATCGTCGTACCGCGCGCGGTAGGCTGGCCGATCGTTGTACCGCACTGGGTGGTCCGGAACTTCGTTCGTCAATGTCCGGAAAACCCGCCCGTTTTGCGGTGGGTGTGGTACGGCAGAACCAGGGGACGCGCAACGTGGCGCAGTCCACAGCGGACCGTGGCGGATCACGCTGTCGCCGCGGCCGAACGACCGCCACAATGCCACTCAATGGCTTTGTCGCCTTTTACGGCGGGTCGTTCGTGCCGCCGGGCGGGGACGCTCGTTCTTCACTGGGGGGCGGTCGGTGCGCCGTTCCCGGTGAGCTGGTCGTAGAAGCACTAACCGATGGGCGAGGGGTACGCATGACCGACACCGGCCAGGTCCCGGGCGAGGGGCAGCCGGAGAGCGCAGGCATGGTGGAGCAGCCGGGCGTCCCCGCGCACGGCGCGTACACCTACCTCTCCGAGTCTCCCGCCGAGGACGAAGACCTGCTGCTGCCCGGCTCCCAGGGCGCGTGGGGCAACGAAGTGCCCCCGCCCGCCCCGGAACCGGTCGTCGAGGCCGTCCACCAGCCGGGCCCGCACGAGACGGCCGGCCGGGACAGCGGCTCCGTCGACCTCGCCGGCGTACTGCACCCCGACCCGACCGCCACGCCGCACGTTGCGCCACCCGCCGCGGCGACGCCCCCGCGGCGGCCCCTGCACCTCGGCCCGCCGATCCCCGACGTCTCCGCGAGCCCCGTCCGCTCCCTGGCCGACCGCGGCCCCGCGGGCGCACCGGTCCGGCACTCCGGGCCGCCCACCGTCGGGCCCGAGTACCTCGACGTACAGCAGCCGCCGGAGACGGCCCCGCAGGGCGCCGCTCCCTGGGGCGTGCAGAGCACGCAGAATGTGCAGGCCGCGCAGAGTACGGAGGCCGCGCAGAGCGTGCAGGCGCCCGTGGCGCCTCCGGTGCGGACACAGGTGGCGGCTGCGGAAACGGTTGTTCCGGGAGACGGCGAGCCGGTCGGCGCGGCCCAGGCCGCCGTGGCCCGGCTCGCGGCCCAGGCCGGTGCCGCCGTGCCCGCTGCCGGACACGCCGCGGAGGGCGGCCAACTGCCGCAGGACCAGACGGGCGTGCAGGAGGACGCGCGGGCCGCGCACGAGACTCACGGCGCGGAGTTCGCGCAGGTGACGGACGGCACGGGCGGCGTGGACGACGTGCACGCTTCCGGTGCGGGCCAGGAGCCGGTGGGCGCCCACGGCGTCTCGGACGCACAGGTGCCCGACGCCGGGTACGTGGGGCCTCCGGCCGAGGCCGTACCGGCAGCGGAGCCGGACCAGGCTCCGGACGCGCCCGCCGCCGAGGCCGACCCGGCGCCGGACGACGCACGGTCCACGCACGGTGGGCAGGCGCCCGAGGCGACCCGCACCCCGCAGGCCACCGGGGTGGAGGGGGTTCCCGAGGCCGGTCACGGTCCGGAGGGCGTGCAGGCTCCCGAAGGCGTGGAGGCCGCGCAGGCCGCGCAGGCCACGGAAGGCGTGCAGGTCACGGGACCGGTGGAGGCTCCTGCCGAGCAGGCTCCCGCCCCCGAGCAGCTCCCCGCGGACGCGTCGGTCACACAGACGGCCCCGCAGCCGACGGAGGTCGCGCCCGTCCCCGTACCCGAGCCCGAGGCCACGCCCCACCCAGAGGCCGAGGGTGCGATTAAGCCGGCGACGCCCGCCGAAGGCGGCGAACCTTCGGCCGGCCACCACCGGGCCGCCGAGCAGGACCGGCCGGTCGTTCCCGAGGCGGCCCCGGCCGGCGAGGCGGCCCCCCTGGCCCAGATGCCGGCGGTCGCCGAGGCGCCCGCGACTCCCGAGGGGCATCACGAGGCACACCTCGAGGCCCAGGCAGTCCCTGAAGCCCCCCACAGCGACGCACCCCCCACCACAGAGCAGGCGCCCGGGGAGCACGCATCCGCGCCCGCACCCGCCGCGGCCTTCCCCGAGGACGGCACGCAGGACGCACACATCCCCGGCGGCGCCCCGCTCCCCAGCAGTGTCCCGGCCCAGGCCCGACCCGGCCTGCCGCTGGGGCAGTTCGTGCCGGTCGAAGGCTCGGTGCCGACCACCCCGCACCTGGCCCCGACGCCCCCGCACCCGCTCGTCGTGCCGACGGACCAGCCCGAGGCCCAGACCGAGCCGCAGCCCCAGGCCCACCCCCAGGCCCAGGCCCAGCCCGTGCAGCGGCCGGAGGCCGCTCAGGAACCGGAGCCGCGGCCCGCCGAGGGGACCTCGCAGGACCCGGTCGCCATGGTCCCCGCCCCCCGCGACGGCGACACCGTTCCCGCCGCGCCCGGCGAGGAGCCGGACCCGGCGGTGGTCCAGCACGCGGACGACCTGGACACCCAGGTCGCCGACCAGGAAGAACACCAGGAAGAGAGCACGGCCGCAGTGGCGGAAGCACGACAGTCCACCGGTCCGGCCGCGCCCGGTTACGACGAGGCCGAGCGCGAGGCCGTGCTCAAGGTGATGCGCGAGCGCCGCGACATCCGCAACGGCTTCCGCAGCGACCCGATCCCGCACGAGGTGCTGCTCCGCGTCCTGGAGGCCGCGCACACGGCCCCGTCCGTCGGCCACTCGCAGCCGTGGGACTTCGTCGTCATCCGCTCCGCCGACACCCGCCGCGCGATGCACGAACTGGCCGTGCGGCAGCGCGACGCCTACGCCAAGTCGCTGCCGAAGGGCCGGGCCAAGCAGTTCAAGGAACTGAAGATCGAGGCCATCCTCGACACCCCGGTGAACATCGTCGTCACCGCCGACCCCACCCGGGGCGGCCGCCACACCCTCGGCCGGCACACCCAGCCGCAGATGGCGCCGTACTCCGCCGCGCTCGCCGTGGAGAACCTGTGGCTCGCCGCCCGCGCCGAGGGCCTCGGCGTCGGCTGGGTCAGCTTCTTCGACGAGCGCGAGATGGTCCGCGCCCTCGGCCTGCCCGAGCACCTGGAGGTCATCGCCTACCTGTGCGTCGGATACGTCGACGAGTTCCCGGACGAGCCCGAGCTGATGCAGGCAGGCTGGTCCAAGCGGCGCCCGCTGTCCTGGGTGGTCCACGAGGAGACGTACGGCCGCCGCGCCCTGCCCGGTGAGGAGCCGCACGACCTGCTCGCCGAGACCGTCGCCCAGATCCGCCCGCTGGACGCCAAGGCGCTCGGCGAGGCGTGGGAGCGGCAGAAGCGGATGACCAAGCCGGCGGGCGCGCTGGGCATGCTGGAGATCATCTCCGCCCAGCTGTCCGGGCTGTCCCGGCAGTGCCCGCCGCCGATCCCCGAGCCCGCGGCCGTGGCGATCTTCGCCGGCGACCACGGCGTGCACGCCCAGGGCGTCACCCCCTGGCCGCAGGAGGTCACCGCCCAGATGGTGGCCAACTTCCTCGGCGGGGGAGCGGTCTGCAACGCCTTCGCGGCCCAGGTGGGCGCCGAGGTCTGCGTGGTCGACGTGGGCGTCGCCGCCGACCTGCCGGCCACGCCCGGCCTGCTGCCCCGCAAGGTGCGCGCGGGCACGTCCGACATGACCACCGGCCCCGCGATGAGCCGCGAGGAGGCCAAGAAGGCCATCGAGGTCGGCATCGAGACCGCCCGCGACCTGGTCGCGGCGGGCAACAAGGCGCTGCTCACCGGCGAGATGGGCATCGCTAACACCACCGCGTCCGCGGCCCTCATCTCCGTCTACACCGGCGCCGACCCGGCCGAGGTCACCGGCCGGGGCACGGGCATCAACGACGAGACCCTGGCCCGCAAGACCGAGGTCGTCCGCCGCGCCCTGGACCTCCACCAGCCGGACCCGGCCGACCCCATCGGCGTGCTCGCCGCGATCGGCGGCTTCGAGCACGCGGCCATGGTCGGCCTGCTCCTCGGCGGCGCCTCGCTGCGTACACCGGTGATCCTGGACGGCGTCAGCGCCGGTGCCGCCGCGCTGGTGGCCCGCGCGATCGCCCCCGAGGTGCTCGCGGCCTGCATCGCCGGCCACCGCAGTGCCGAGCCGGGACACGTCGCGGCCCTGAACAAGCTCGGCCTGCGCCCCCTGGTCGACCTCGACCTCCGCCTCGGCGAGGGCACGGGCGCCCTGCTCGCCCTGCCGCTGGTGCAGAGCACGGCGCGAGCGATGCACGAGGTGGCGACGTTCGACTCGGCGGGCGTAACAGAGAAGTAGCGGTACCTCCGAAGCGGGGACTCCGGGTACAGCAGTGCCGGTGGTCGTGGGCAGCCGTTCCTCCCCCAGTGCCTTGAGGGCCTGGGAGGTGACCCCAGGCGGAACGGGTGGCCACGACCGCCCCAAGGCCGTACCCGGCCACGCTGCCCAGCCATCGGACACCTGCCCGCCAAAACCCGCGCGCACCTTAAAATCCGCACGTCAGGACCTCTGCACCGCCCCAAGAGGAGCCGCACCCACATGGCCGAACACCCCGCCTACCCCGTAGGCCTCCGCCTCACCGGCCGCCGCGTGATCGTCCTCGGCGGCGGCCAGGTCGCCCAGCGCCGTCTTCCGGCGCTCATCGCCGCGGGCGCGGACATCGTCCTCGTGTCGCCCGAGGCGACCCCCTCCGTCGAAGCCATGGCGGACGCGGGCGAGATCACCTGGGAGCGGCGCCCCTACCAGGACGGCGACCTCGCGGACGCCTGGTACGCCCTGATCGCCACCAGCGACCACGACGCCAACGCCCGTGCCTCCGCCGAGGCGGAGCGGCACCGCGTCTGGTGCGTCCGCTCCGACGACGCCGACCAGGCCACCGCCTGGACCCCGGCCACCGGCCACAGCGAGGGCGTCACCGTCGCCGTGCTCACCACGAGCGCGCGCGGCCGCGACCCCCGGCACACCGCCGCCATCCGTGACGCCGTGGTGGAGGGCCTGCGCGACGGCACCCTGGTCGCCCCGCACCACCGCACCCGTACGCCGGGCGTCGCCCTCGTCGGCGGCGGCCCCGGCGACCCGGATCTGATCACCGTGCGCGGCCGCCGGCTGCTCGCCGAGGCCGATGTCGTCATCGCCGACCGCCTCGGCCCGCGCGACCTGCTCGCCGAACTCCCGCCGCACGTCGAGGTGATCGACGCGGCGAAGATCCCCTACGGCCGCTACATGGCCCAGGAGGCCATCAACCACGCGCTCATCGAGCACGCCAAGCAGGGCAAGTCGGTGGTCCGGCTCAAGGGCGGCGACCCCTTCGTGTTCGGCCGGGGCATGGAGGAGGTCCAGGCGCTCGCCGAGGCCGGCATCCCCTGCACCGTCGTCCCCGGCATCTCCAGCTCCATCTCGGTGCCGGGCGCGGCGGGCATCCCGGTCACCCACCGTGGGGTGGCCCACGAGTTCACCGTGGTCAGCGGCCATGTGGCGCCCGACGACGAGCGTTCCCTGGTCGACTGGCCGAGCCTGGCCAAGCTGACCGGCACGCTCGTGATCCTCATGGGCGTCGACAAGATCGGGAAGATCGCCGAGACGCTCGTGGCCCACGGCAGGTCCCCCGACACCCCGGTCGCCCTGGTCCAGGAGGGCACGACGGCGGCCCAGCGCCGCGTCGACGCCACCCTGGCGACGGTCGCCGAGACCGTACGCGCCCAGGACGTGAAGCCGCCCGCGGTCATCGTCATCGGCGCGGTCGTCGCCGTGGGCCCGTCGGCCTCCGAGTAGCCCCGGGGAACCCACCGCTTCCGAGCCCCCCGCACCGCAGACAGGACAAGGCAGTATCACCCTGTGGCCGATCTCATCACCGTCGAGGATCCCGACGACCCGCGTCTCACCGACTACACGGGCCTGACCGACGTCGAGCTGCGCCGCAGACGCGAACCCGCCGAGGGGCTGTTCATCGCCGAGGGCGAGAAGGTCATCCGCCGGGCCAGGGACGCGGGCTACACGATGCGCTCGATGCTGCTGTCCGCCAAGTGGGTCGACGTCATGCGGGACGTCATCGAGGAGGTCCCGGCCCCGGTCTACGTGGTCGATCCGGGACTCGCCGAACGGGTGACCGGCTACCACGTACACCGCGGCGCGCTCGCCTCCATGCAGCGCAAGCCGCTGCCCACGGCCGCCGAGCTGCTGCGCACGGCCCGCCGGGTCGCGGTCATGGAATCGGTCAACGACCACACCAACATCGGCGCGATCTTCCGCTCGGCCGCCGCCCTCGGCATGGACGCCGTCCTGCTCTCCCCGGACTGCGCCGACCCGCTGTACCGGCGCAGCGTCAAGGTCTCGATGGGCGCGGTCTTCTCCGTGCCGTACGCCCGTCTCGACAGCTGGCCGGGGGGCCTGGACTCGGTCCGCGAGGCCGGCTTCGCCCTCCTCGCCCTCACCCCCGACGAGAAGGCCAAGGCACTGGACGACGTGGCCCCGCACCGGATGGACCGGGTCGCCCTGATGCTCGGCGCGGAGGGCGAGGGCCTGTCCAGGCAGGCCCTCGTGGCCGCCGACGAGTGGGTCCGCATCCCCATGTCCCACGGCGTCGACTCCCTCAATGTCGGAGCGGCGGCCGCCGTCGCCTTCTACGCGGTGGCGACGGGGCGCCCCGAGACGTAGGCAGGATGACGCACGACGACGCAGGACGGCGTACGACGACCCAGGAACGACACGGGCACGGGGGCCGTCGGTCGGCACCGGGTGCTACGACTGCTCGACCGGCCCGTCGGCCGTAGCCGTCGACGCGTGCTCCGGTCCCGCCTGTTGCCCCTGCCTCACCTGTACGCCGCCGTCGCCGCCGAGCCCGCGCGAGGGTCCCTGGCAGCCCTGCGCCGCCGCGATGCCGAGCGCCACCAGCAGCGTCACCACCACGAACACGAACAGCCGCTGCCGCAGCAGCCTCGGATTGGCCGGCCGCAGGCCCGTCGCCGTGGTCCGCGGCCCCGGCCGCCGGGTGCCGCCGCGCGGGGCGGGCCGGCTGCCGCCGACCGGACGCCCGCCGTTGCGGGGCACCGGCGTGGACCGCCCACCGGTGGACCGGGCGGGCACGCCGGTCCCGCGCGGCGCGCCGGTGTCGCGGGGCGCACCGGCCGTGCGCGACGGGGTGCCACCCCGCGAGGGCGGAACGGTGCCGCGCGGGGGCGGCGTACTGGAGGAGGAGGCAGGGGGACGCCGACGGAGCCGCTGGTGCTCGGGGCGGCCGGCCCGCTGCTGTTCCGGGTAGGTGGCGCGCAGCTCGTCCGGGTAGGTGTCCACGAGCCGGCCCGTGGGCCGGTCGGCCTCGGCGGAGCGCGGCGCGGGCGGACGCAGATCGCCCAGGTCCTGCGCCTCGCGTGCGGCGATCTCCTTGAGCCGGAGCGAGAGTTGCAGCGTGCTGGGCCGGTCCTCGGGGTCCTTCGCCAGACAGGCCCGCACCAGCGGAGCCAGCGCGTCCGGCACGCTGTGCAGCTGGGGCTCCTCGTGCACCACCCGGTACAGCATGACCTCGGAGCTGCCGTGCCCGAACGGCGAGTCGCCCGTCGACGCGTACGCCAGCGTCGCCCCCAGCGAGAAGACGTCCGTGGCCGGGGTGACCGCGGCGCCGCGCACCTGCTCCGGAGCGAGGAAGCCCGGTGAGCCGACCGCGGTGCCGACGTGGGTGAGCGTCGAGGCGCCGGTCGCCCAGGCGATGCCGAAGTCGATGATCCGCGGTCCCTTGGGGGACAGCAGGATGTTGGAGGGCTTCAGGTCCCGGTGCACCACTCCGGCCTCGTGCACGGCGACCAGTCCCTCGGACAGGGCGGCGCCGATCGCCGCGGTCTCCGCCGCGCTCAGGGCACCGTCGTCGGCCACCTTGTCGTGCAGGGAGGGGCCGGGCACGTACTGCGTGGCGAACCACGGGCGGTCCGCCTCCAGGTCCGCCGCCACCAGCCGGGCCGTGCAGCCGCCCCGGATCCGCCGGGCCGCGGACACCTCGCGGGCGAACCGTGAGCGGAACTCCTGGTCCTCCGCCAGGTCCGGCCGGATGACCTTCAGCGCGACCCGCTGACCCTTCCGGTCGGAGCCGAGATAGACCACGCCCATCCCGCCCGCGCCGAGCCGTCGGTGAAGCCTGAACGAGCCGACGACGCGCGGGTCCTCGCGCCTCAGGCGCATCATCGCCATGTTCATCCCCGCTGCCCGGTCCCTGTGACGAGCCACAGCTTACGTTTCCGGGGCCGTTCGCGCGCAGAGGCCGCGCCCGCTCTACCCGATCGATTGTCGGTACGGGGCAGCGCAATTGAAGGTCGGTCAGGAGCCGGAGGGCCTCAGTGTCCCGACTCGGCCCATGATCCCAACCATCGCACGCGCAAAGGGGGTTGGGTCTCCGGAGGGTGATCGGGCGGAGAGGGGCGCGGAGTCCGGGGACCCGGCGCGCAGGCGCCAGGGAGTGGCGGGCCGGCTGGGGCGACGGGCGCGGAGGGTGACGCTCCGGGACATGCCGGAAGTGAGCGAAGTCACCACCCGAGGGCAGGAAAAGCCGGGACACTCCGGACGGCCCCTCCGGGAAGACCCCGAGACCACGGACCGCGTCTCCACCCTGGGGAGTAGTCCCCAGCTCATGGCTCATCCTCCGGGAGGCCCGGCAATCGGTACGAGGGCATGACGTCCGGCCGTCGCCGCACGCCTAGATTTGAGGTCAAGCGGCGGGTGCAGCACTCGTCCCCCGAGGTCAGACACCCGCCGCTGCCAATGACAACCGAGACGGTCAGGAGAGGGACCATGGCCCACACGGCACCGCGGACACTGCTCCGCACACGCCCCCGCCGTACGGGCCGTCGCCACCCCCTGGTGGCGACCGTGATGGCCCTTCCCCTGGCGGCCCTGCTCCTGCTGGTCTTCGACGGCTGGGACACAGTGGCCACACAGGCGTCGTCCGTGGGTGTGATGCTGGGGCGCTGAGCGGCGACCCCAGGCCCGGAAGAGCGGTCCGGGCGGGGACATCCACCCATGAAACCCCGTGGGGACGGGGGTGCGGCGGACGGCAAAAATGCCGGCGCAGCTGGGGAGCTGCGCCGGCATTGTCATTTCCCACGGACGTACGCAGCTGCGGGCAGTCGTGCCTCCCCCGGTCCTCAACGCCTGGGAGGTAGCCCGTGGCGGCATGGGTGGGCGGTGGGGGCGCCCCCGCGCGAGCGCGTTCGAGCGCGAGCGCGTTCGAGCGTGGGGAAGGCACCCCGCAAGCGCGGGCAAGCACTTCCACCGCCCCCAGTACCCCACGGGCACGGGCACCTCGTACACCCATCCACGTAAGCTCACGGTCGCCGCAGCACCCCAGGGAGTCCCGTGACAACCGCCCCCCTCCTGCCCGAGCTGACCGCACAGGCCGCAAGGGCGGCCCACGCCGACGGCAGGAACTGCCCCTGCGAAGCAACCGTCCTCGCCACCCGCCCCGATGCCACGGTCGTCCGTCACGCCGGCACCGTCGCGAAGGCCCACGCCCCCGGCACCGACCCCACCGAACTCACCCTCCGCCTCACCACGGCCGCCCGCCTCCCCGGCATCCTGCTGTCCCCGCTGCCCGCGCCGCCCTCCGCGGCCACCACTCCCACCACACTCCGCGACCGCCTCGTCACCTTCTGGCCGTACGGCACGCCCGTGGACCCCGACACCCCCGAGGCCGCGCCCTGGGAAGCCGCCGCCACGCTCCTGGCCCGCCTCCACCGCAGCCCCGTCCCGCCGGGCCTGCCCTCCATGCGCGGCCCCGAGAAGGCCGCCCGCGCAGTGGCCCGGCTGCGCACCGCCGCCCCCGGCCACCCCGCCGCGCGCCCGATCCTGCGCGCCTGGGCCGCCCTGCCCGGCTGGGCCCGCGCCGAGGCGCCCATGCCGCCCGCCGCCTCCGGCGCCCTCTGCCACGGCGACCTGCATCTCGGTCAGCTCGTCCGGCACCCGGCCCCGAGCGGGCCCTGGCTGCTGATCGACGTGGACGACCTCGGCACCGGCGTACCGGCCTGGGACCTGGCCCGCCCCGCGGCCTGGTTCGCCTGCGGACTGCTGCCGCCCGAGGAGTGGACGCGCTTCCTCGGCGCCTACCGTGCCGCGGGCGGACCGGCCGTTCCCGCGGACGGCGACCCGTGGGCCGCCCTGGACACCGCCGCTCGCGCGCTCACCGTGCAGACCGGCGCGCTGGCGGTCGCCAAGGCGAGCGCGGCGCACCGGCCGCTGGACGAGGTGGAGGAGGCCGTGGTGGACGCCTGTGACCGAATGAGCGGTGTTCCCGTGGAGTTGGCCGGTGACCCGGCGAAGTAGGGTGCAACCGGGCCGCGGCCGGACGGAGTCTGTCCTGGCGGAACCCGAAGCAGAACCTACGGCGAGGAGTTGAGCCGACCATGCAGTGTCCGAAGTGTCATGCGCCGATGCACACCTACAACCGCAACGGCGTCCAGATCGAGCAGTGCAGCGGCTGCCGCGGCATCTTCCTCGACTACGGCGAGCTGGAGGCGCTGACCCGCCTGGAGTCCCAGTGGTCCCAGCCGGCGCCGCCTCCGCCGGCCCCGCAGGCCTACCCGGCGCCGCCCGCCCCCGCCTGGGGCGCCCCGCACGGCGGCGGTCACGGGCACTACGGGCACGGCCACGGCCACCGCCACAAGAGCTTCGGCCACATGCTGTTCTCCAGCTGATCCGCGGCATGACGAAGCCCCCGGCCGTACGAGACGGCCGGGGGCTTCCTGGCGTGTGGACGATACTGGGATTGAACCAGTGACCTCTTCCGTGTCAGGGAAGCGCTCTCCCGCTGAGCTAATCGTCCTCGGGACCACGATCGCTCCGATGTCACGTATGGGAGCGGATCATGGGCACTGCGTGCGCGATACTGGGATTGAACCAGTGACCTCTTCCGTGTCAGGGAAGCGCTCTCCCGCTGAGCTAATCGCGCGGGGACCCTCGCGGATCAAGGTCCTTGCGGACCAGTGGACGATACTGGGATTGAACCAGTGACCTCTTCCGTGTCAGGGAAGCGCTCTCCCGCTGAGCTAATCGTCCTTGGAGGTGGAGACGGGATTTGAACCCGTGTAGACGGCTTTGCAGGCCGTTGCCTCGCCTCTCGGCCACTCCACCAGGAGTGTAGGGGACCGGGAGTCCCCACTTCCTTCGAGCGGACGACGAGGCTCGAACTCGCGACCTCAACCTTGGCAAGGTTGCGCTCTACCAACTGAGCTACGTCCGCCTGTCGTTTCGGTTCGCTTGCGCGTCCCGGCGACGTGTTGAACTCTAGCGGATTCCCGGGCCAGTACAAAAACGCGTTTGTGCAGCGTGCTGCGCTGCGTCCAGGTGAGGACCATGTCAGGCCCCCGGGAGGACACGCCCGGGTCACCCGCGGGACACCCCCCATAGACTCGGCCACGTGCACGACCTCGCTCCTCTCGCCCGCTTCGGTGACCGTGTCGCCACCGGCCTGACCGACGTCACCAGCGACCCCGCGGCCCTGGACTCCGCCGGCTTCTGGGCCGTCGCCGCCGACTACGAGGGCCGGCTGACCTGCGCCCGCTTCCGGGACGTGCGGGAGGAGGCCGTGCCCGCCCCGGTGCCCGGAGCGTGGCGGGGCCCGGCGGCCGGTGACTGGACGTCGTCACTGGACCTCGCCGCCTACACCGCGGGCGTGCGCCGCATCCGGGAGCACATCGCGGCCGGCGAGGTCTACCAGGTGAACCTCTGCCGGGTGCTGTCCGCGCCGATCGCGCCCGACGCCGATGTGGACGCCCTGACCGCCGTACTGGCCCGCGGCAACCCCGCGCCGTACGCCGGAACGATTCGGCTGCCCGGACACGGCGTGGAGATCGCCACCGCGTCCCCCGAGCTCTTCCTGCGCCGTGACGGGCGGGCCGTGGAGTCCGGTCCGATCAAGGGCACGGCCCGCACCGAGGCGGAACTCCTGGAGAAGGACTACGCCGAGAACGTGATGATCGTGGACCTGGTCCGCAACGACATCGGGCGCGTCTGCACCGGCGGCAGCGTCACCGTCCCCGACCTGTGCGCCGTCGAGAAGCACCCCGGCCTGGTCCACCTGGTCTCCTCGGTCCGCGGCGAGCTGCGCGCCGACGCCGGCTGGCCGGAACTGCTCGACGCCGCCTTCCCGGCCGGCTCGATCACCGGCGCCCCCAAGTCGAGCTCGCTGCGGATCATCGACGCCCTGGAGACGGCACCCCGCGGCCCCTACTGCGGCGGCATCGGCTGGGTCGACGCCGACCGGGGCGTGGGGGAGCTGGCCGTCGGCATCCGCACCTTCTGGATCGACCGGGCCCCGGGCGGCACGGCCGTCCTGCGCTTCGGCGCCGGCGCCGGCATCACCTGGGACTCCGACCCCGAGGGGGAGTGGCGGGAGACCGAGCTGAAGGCGGCCCGGCTGCTCGCGGTAGCGTCGGGCACGTACGGGGATGCGTACGAGACGTCATGACGACCTGTCGTACGAGACCCCGTACGACAGGTCGCACGAGGACAGTGGAGAGGGACGGCAACAGTGAAGATCTGGCTCGACGGCGGGCTGCGGGACATCGAGTCCGCCCGCGTCTCCGTCCTCGACCACGGGCTGACCGTGGGCGACGGGATTTTCGAGACGGTGAAGGCGGTCGACGGAGAGCCGTTCGCGCTCACCCGTCACCTGAACCGGCTGAGCCGCTCGGCGCGCGGCCTGGGGCTGCCCGACCCCGACCACGACGAGGTCCGCCGCGCCTGCGCCGCCGTCCTCGAGGCCAACCCGATGCCGCTGGGCCGGCTGCGCATCACCTACACCGGCGGCCACGGCCCCCTCGGCTCCGACCGCGGCGACCACGGTCCGACCCTCGTGGTCGCTCTCGGCGAGACGACCCGCCGCCCCGACTCCACCGCCGTCGTCACGGTTCCCTGGACCCGCAACGAGCGCGGGGCGCTCACCGGCCTGAAGACCACCTCCTACGCCGAGAACGTCGTCGCCCTCGCCCGCGCCCACCAACACGGCGCCTCCGAGGCCCTCTTCGGCAACACCGTCGGACAGCTCTGCGAGGGCACCGGCTCCAACGTCTTCGTCGTCCTCGACGGCGAGCTCCGCACCCCGCCGCTCGCCTCCGGCTGCCTCGCCGGCATCACGCGCGAGCTCGCGATCGAGTGGACCGGCGCCAAGGAGACCGACCTGCCGCTGGACGTCCTTCAGCGCGCCGAGGAGGTCTTCCTCACCTCCACGCTGCGCGACGTCCAGGCCGTCCACCGCGTGGACGACCGCGAACTGCCGGGCACGGCGGGCCCGGTGACCGCCAAGGCCATGCGCGTCTTCGACGAACGGTCGGGGCACGACCAGGACCCGTAGGCCCTTCCCGAGATCCGCCGAAGCCGCGGAAATGCGGCTGACACGGGGACCGGTCGCGGGTAGAACAACCCTGATGACCACCACCCTGCGGCCCACCGAGCCGCTTCAGCACCACGCCGACGGAACACGTTCACGCCGCTACCAGGTGTGCGTGAACAGCCGTCCCGTCGGCGTGACCCATCTCTCGACGCACCCGGTCTTCGGACCGGCCGTGGCCCGCATCCTGGAGCTGCGCATCGACGAACCCGACCGCGGACGGGGCCGGGGCACGGTGGCCGCGCTCGCCGCCGAGGAGGTGGCGCGCGGCTGGGGCTGCAAGCGGATCGAGATCGCCGTGCCCGCCGACGAGGAGGCCGCGGTCCGGCTCGTCACGGCCCTCGGCTACCTCCAGCGCAACCGCGGCATGGAGAAGCAGCTCGGCACCACCGCGCCCGAACTGCCGGCCGGCAGCCGCGGCAGACCGCTGACGGAGGCCGAGTACGGGCCGTGGCTGGAACACGGCAAGGCCGGATACGCCCAGAGCTGGATCGACCGCGGCGTACCCGCCGACGAGGCATGGGCCAAGTCGGAGTCCGACCACGCCCGGCTGCTGCCCCAGGGGCCGGCGACCCCCGGCATGCTGCTGAGTGTCCTGGAACACGAGGGCACCCCGGTCGGCACCCTCTGGCTCGCCGTCGGCGACGACAAGGCCTACGTCTACGACGTGGAGGCCGACGAACGCTTGCGCGGCCGGGGGCACGGCCGCTCCCTGATGCTCCTGGCCGAGGCCCAGGCGGTGGCCGCGGGCAAGCGCGTCCTTGGCCTCAACGTCTTCGCGGGCAACACCCCCGCGGAGCGCCTGTACGACTCCCTCGGCTACCGCCCGGTGCTCTACGCCCTCTACAAGGAACTCCTGTAGGAGCCGCACGCGGGGGACGAGAAGGGGAGGCCCGCCCACCCCGGCTGACCGACCGGGCCTGGTCGGTCAGTGCGGCCGTTCGGCCTCGGCCAGCAGACGGTCCACGATCTCCTCGATGCGTGCGCGCAGGCCCTCCTGGCTCTTTCCGCCGTCCAGGCGCTCGCCGCCGACGACGTAGGTCGGCGTGCCCGTGACACCGATCGCCTTGCCCTCGGCCTGGTCGGCGTCGACGATCAGGATGTGCCGGCCGTCGACGAGCGCGGTGTCGAACTCCTCCGCGTCAAGAGCCAGTTCACGGGCCACCTCGACGAGCAGCGGCTCGCCCTTGCGGTCCAGCTCCGCCACGCGGCCGAGCACCGCCTCCACGTACGGCCACAGCCGCCCCTGCTCGGCGGCCTCCTCGGCGGCCTGCGCGGCCGCGAAGGCGTGCTTGTGCTTCTCCAGCGGGAAGTGCCGCAGCCGCAGCTCCAGCCGGTCGCCGTAGCGGGAACGCAGGGCGCGCAGATCGTCCAGCGCGGTGCGGCAGTCCGGACACTGCAGCTCGCACCAGACGTCGAGAACGGGAACGGCGGACGCGGAGGAGGAGTCGCTCATGTCCCCCAGTCTCCCAGCCCCCCACCCCATCACCCAATCCACCCACCCACCGGCAGCACCCCGGCTACCAGCAGCACCCCGGCCACTGGGCGGCACCGCCGGCCACTGGCAGGCAGCCACCCGGCCACCGGCAGCACCCCCGCCCACGGGCAGCACCCCCGGACACCGCCAGGCAGCCACCCGGCCACCGGCAGCACCCCCGGCCACTGGCGGCACCCCCGGCCACCCGCAGGCAGCCACCCGGCCACCGGGAGTCACCCAGCCGGCAGCCATCTGGCCACCGGTCGGGACATGGTCCGGCCTGGTCGGTTGGGCCGACGGGGGCGGGGGCCGACACGTCGGGGCTCGCTGGGACCCGATGTACCGGGGCCTCCGGTCAGGACTCGGGCCGAGCCATGCCGTGGGGCAGGGCTCGATGCGGGCGGGCCCTGTGGATGGATCCCGGATCCCGCCGACCGGGGGCTGACCGTGCGGGACCTGGCCGGGCCCCCTGGGCCGCTGGACGGGTGCCGATGCGTCCGGGCCGGGCGGACAGGGGCCGGACCGCCGGACGGCACGTGTGTGCCGATGCGCCGTGCGGGCCCCTACGGGATCTCACCCCGAGGATCATGCGGGTGGGCCGGCCATGGCAGCGTCCAGCGGCGGGCCGGGCCGGCACCTGGGGAGGAGGAGACCCGGAGATGTCCCTGATGTCCGCCCGAGGCGTGGCCTTGCGGGGAGTGGACGGTGCAGGATGGAAGGGACGAACTGCCCGACCGGTGAGCGCTGCCCTGGAGGACCGGATGATTGCCGAGACCGTCTGTTCCGCCGTCTCCGCGGCCGGCCTGGGCATTGCCGCGGTCACGGCCTACCGCAAGCGATTCCTCGCGGCGACCCGTATCGCCGCCTACTCCCTCGTCCCGATCGGCCTGGTGATGACCGGCGTCGTCGGCTGGCTCGCCGACACCGCCTTCAGCCCGACCGCGTGGGCGGGCTTCGGCCTGCTCGGCTGCGCCTGGGTGCTCTTCGCGACGACCCGCGGGGTGGAGCGCCGACGCGGCGGCACGCGCAAGGAGCGCAGGGCGGCCGCCCGCGCCGCCCAGGGGGACGCGGTGGCTCCGGCGGCATCGGCACCGTCCCTGGGCCCCGCCACCCGCCCGGCCGACCGTCCCGCCGCCCGCCCGGCGAAGGGCACCTCCCGCGGCGAGGACGACTTCAGCGACATCGAGGCCATCCTGAAGAAGCACGGCATATGACGGCCGCCCGACGGCGGTGACCTGCGCGTCCGGCACGTCGGTACGTCGGCGGGCCGGCACGACGGCGCGTACTGATCATGGTCTCCCAGGAAACGATCAGGACCCGGGCCGATCCGAAGCGAAGATCGAAAAATCCGACGAACTCCCGTACATTCCAGGCGTGTTGATCGCGTCGCGGGTGCCGGCTGCGCCATCATCGCCGCGAGATGGTGGACACGACACAGAGCGAGGCCGCGCCGCCGAAGGACGAGCCGCGCGGGTGCCTCTTCGCCCTTTCCCAGCCGCCGCTGATGATCTTCCTTGCGGTGATCGGGTGTCTGCTGCTCATGGCTGCGTTGCACGACCTGCTGTTGCTGTGAGCCGTACCCGTGGGTCCTCGGCGTCATCCGCCGGGGACCACGACACCGCCGGGGCCACCGCACCGAGGCGGCCTCAGCCCGCCGACTCCTTGCGTCGCGCCCGGTACGCGGCCACATGCAGCCTGTTGCCGCACGTACGGCTGTCGCAGTACCGCCGCGAGCGGTTGCGGGAGAGGTCGACGAAGGCACGACGGCAGTCTGGGGCCTCGCAGCGGCGCAGCCGCTCCTGCTCCCCGGCCACCACGAAGAACGCGAGCGCCATGCCGCAGTCCGCCGCCAGATGGTCGGCGACGGAGGCGCCGGGCGCGAAGTAGTGCACGTGCCAGTCGTAGCCGTCGTGGTCCGTCAGCCGGGGCGTGGTGCCCGCGGCGGCGACCAGCTCGTTGATCATCCCCGCGGCGGTACGGGGGTCAGCCGCCGCGAAGATCCCGGCGAACCGGCCGCGGATCCTGCGCACCGCCGACAGGTCGAACTCCGACAGCACCCCGACATCGCTCATTTTGTGGCTTCGTACGAAGTCCTGGAGCGCCGCGACGTCCGCCAGCCCGTCCGACGCCGACTCGTCCTCCGGTGCGGTGTTCACCAGATCCACCACGGTGTCGAGCGCGCACCGGGTGTCGTGGGTGATCAGCACGTTTCGCTCCCAAGGCCTGGGGAATCGGGCACATGCCCGCCGATGCTGGCCGATGGTAGTGGCTTCACCGTCACCCGTGCGGCGCGCGGACACCCGCACACGCGCACACCGGCACCGGCCCCCCGCGGGGAACCGGTGCAGGTGCATCCCATATGCGGTTGTCCTGGCCCGAGCCGTCTCCCCGAGTGGACGGCAACGGGCAGTCGAGGGGGCCCGAAGGGCCTGTCGGTTAACTTTCCGCGAGGATGTGCGAGAGCTCCTGATCCAGATCGAAGTGCCGGTGCTCCGTGCCGGGGGGCACGGCCGCGTCCGTTCGCTTCAGGAAGGACTCCAGGGCCCGCGCTGGGGCCTCCAGCAGGGCCTCGCCCTCCGGGGAGCTCAGGGCGATGCAGACGACGCCCTGGCCATGACTGCGCGACGGCCAGACACGGACGTCGCCGGTACCAGTGGGACGGTGAAGCCCCTCGGCGAGGAGGTCGCGGGCGAACACCCACTCGACGGTCTCCTCGGCTCCGGTGTGGAAGGTGGCGTGCACGGCGTAGGGGTCGGCCGTGTCGTACCGCAGGCCTGCGGGGACAGGCAGGGAGGACTCGCTCGACACAACGAGGCGCAGGTGCAGCTCGCAGCTGACCGTGGTGTTCATAAGCGCCAGGGCCTTTCGCTCAGTGTGCGCTCGGGGATTCGCACGTCGGCGAAATCGACATGCCACCTACGGTGCCGTTGTAAACCCCTCTGAGTGTTTTGCCTGGCTTTAGGTAACTCTTCCGGCCGAGAAGCCGTGCGGCAGGTGGGGCCATTCCGGTGACGCGATTTGTGGTTTCCCTCCGGTAGGGTTCAGACACATGAATACGGGGAGTGACGAGCGGAACGAAGTTGCCGCGGCGTCGGACGGAGCGATGATGGAGCCCAAGGCGGGCGAGGGGGAGGACCGGCGCGGGCTCGGTTCGCGGGCGCCCGAGTTCATCCGGTCACGGCGTGTGCTGCACATGAGCTGGCAGGTCGGCGTCTTCGTCGTCGGGCTCGCGGTCGTCGCCGCGGGCATCGTCATGCTCCCGCTGCCCGGTCCGGGCTGGGTGGTGATCTTCGGTGGCATGGCGATCTGGGCGACCGAGTTCGTGTGGGCCCAGCTCGTGCTCCGCTGGACCAAGCGCAAGGTCACCGAGGCGGCCCATCGGGCGCTCGATCCCAAGGTACGCCGCCGCAACATCATCCTGACGGTGATCGGCCTCGTGATCATCGCCGCGCTGCTCGGCGTGTACGTCTGGAAGTTCGGCCTCGTCATGCCCTGGAGCATCAAGGACCAGTGACCGGCCCTCGGGGGGCAGCCTCTGGTCCCGGGCACACCCTGACATGCGGTAATGTTCTTCCTGCGCCCGGGCGATTAGCTCAGTGGGAGAGCGCTTCGTTCACACCGAAGAGGTCACTGGTTCGAACCCAGTATCGCCCACCCGGACACGGCGGCCCGTCTGCGACCAGCGGACGGGCCGCGGTCGTGTGCGGACCCGCAGCGCAGCTCCGAGGCCGGCTCCGGAGGCGGGCCAGGGGCCCGTTCGGCGCCGGTCACGACGATCGAGGCCACCACCCCGACCAGCTGTTTCACAGCCCACGCGCGCAGGACCTGCGGATCCGCCCAGAGGGCGGCCGGGGAGCCGTCGGACGTCCGGCCTCGGAGGCCGAACCCGGCGACCAGGCCGCCGAATCCGGCGATCAAGCCGGCGAGCGTCGACGGCGAAAGCCACCACGCCCTGGCGCCGGCCGCGCCGGGCTGCCCGCACGCCGCACGGTGGTCGCCCGACATCCCACACCGACCACCTCAGCCACCTCAAGCACCTCAAGTGCCGCACCGGCCCCCCGCCCCCGGCCGACGCCGTCCCTGCCGCGCACTCCCCAGCTCCACGCCGCTCCCCGCCACGGCCGGCCGCACACACCCCGCATGGAGGCACCCGCCCGGAATCTCGAGAGGCGAACGATCCTCAAGGCGGCCGGGGCCTCGGTGGCCGCGCTCGGGGTCGGGGCGACGACCGGATGCGGCGGCGAAAGCGGTTCCGGGAACGGGACGGTGACGATCCGTTACTCGTGGTGGGGTGCAGAGGAGCGCGCCAAGAAGATCGACCAGACCATCGCCCTCTTCGAGAAGAAGTACCCGAAGATCAAGGTCAAGACGGACTTTCAGACCTATCAGTCTTTCTGGGAGAAGTTCCAGACGCAGGCCTCCGGTGGAAATCCCCCGGACGTATTCCAAAACGCCGTCACTTTTCTTCGGAAGTACGACAAGAGGGGAGTCCTGCTCGATCTGAGACCGCAGATCCAGGCGGGCAATCTCAAGCTGGACGACTTCCGTGCCGGTGTCACCGAGGTGGGCGAGGTCGACGGCAAGCAGCTGGGCATTCCGGTCGGCTCCGACACGATGGCCCTGGTGATCGACAAAAACGTCTGGCAGAAGGCGGGCGTGGAGCCGCACTCCGGCTGGACCTGGGACGACTTCTTCAAGGCCCTGAAGACGATCCACGACAAGACCAAGGTTCCCGGGGACACCGGCTGCTTCAGCATCATGTACCTGTACGACCTCTACCTCCGCCAGAACGGCAAGGCGTTCTTCACCAAGGACGGACTCGGCTTCGACAGGGCCGACCTGACGGAGTGGTGGCAGGACGGCTACAGCCGTGTCAAGGCCGGCATCGTCACCGACCCGAAGGTCGTCGCCCAGGACTACCCAAGTCCTCGCTCTCCGCCGGCCACGGGGCCTCGGAGTTCACCTGGGACAACTTCACCGTCCGCTACACGACGGAGCGCGCTCGGTGCCGTCGTCGGCGTCCTGATCTCCTCCTCGGTGACGGCGTACGCCTTCGCCCGCATCAGGCTCGCCGGGCGCAACCTGCTGTTCTCCCTCATGATCGGCACGCTCCTGCTGCCGTACCACGTGCTGCTGATCCCGCAGTACGTGATGTTCCAGAAGCTGGAGCTGACCAACACCTACGTGCCGCTGCTGCTCGGCAAGTACCTCGCCACGGAGGCCTTCTTCGTCTTCCTCATCCTGCAGTTCATGCGCACCCTGCCCCGCGAACCGGACGAGGCCGCCCGCATCGACGGCTGTCTTCGCCGAGTGTCTGCTGACCGGTGTCTGGATCGCGGTGGCCTCTCTCGGAGTCGTCACCTACCCGGCAGCCTTCGCCGCCGGAGCCCGGCATCTGCGCCGCCGCGCCACGCACCAGGGCGGCGGCCGGCGGGAGTTCGCCTCCGACGTCCGGGCCGCCCTGCGCGGAGGCTGGGCGGTCGGGCTCGCCGGCTGGGTCGTCGCGGTGCTGGCCTGGGTGGACGTCCAGGCCGTACGGACCGGGCTGCCCGGCGGGCCGCTGATGGGGGCCGCGGGGCTGTTCGCGCTGATCGGGGTCGCCGTGGCCGGACTGCGCGGGGCGGCCGTCTGGAGTCCGGGGGAGCGCTGGCGGGAGCTGCTCGGCGCGGCCGGGCGCCGTACCGTGCGCGACCCCGCCGGATCCTTCCTGCTGGTCGGCGGAGCGGTCCTCACCGTGTGCTCCGCCCTGTTCATCGCCCCGCTGGCGGTCCCGGTGCTCGGGACCGTCGCGGCGGCGGCCGTCGCCGTGGAGGAACGGTACCGGCGCCGCTGAGCCGGCGGTGCCCAGGTCTGCCTGGACTACTGCCGCTACTTCAACGCCACCAAGGCAGAACGGAAGGCCCGCTACGGCTCGGACTTCGGCAGCCTGCTGCTCTTCCAGGGCCACTCGCGCCTCGACGCCTACACCGCCGTACAGACCGGTGACGCCGCGCTCGCCCAGCGCGCCTGGACCAAGTTCCACGGCTCCGACGGCTACACCGAGTCCTCGCCGTGGAGGACCGAGAGGCTGACCGGGCCGGCCACCCTGGTCGAGGGCGGCGAGGCCGCCTGGGCGTCCAGCAACGACACCGCGCTCTACGGCCTCGCGGCCATCGAGAACCTGGCGCTGCTCGGCGACAGGACGCCCCGGCCGGCGTCGGGGGAGCGCCGCCGCACGGGCGGCGGCGCTCGCGCGCTCAGTGTGGCCGACGTCACGTCGTACGGCATGAGTACGCGTACTCAGATCACGGAGGGGCGAAAGTCCGGGACGGGCAGACTGACGGCCATGGACCGGACCCACTACCGCTTCCGCTGCCTGTGGACCCTGCCCGCGCCACCTGCCGCCGTCTTCGCCGCGCTGGAGCGGGTCGAGGACTATCCGCGCTGGTGGCGGCAGGTGCGTGAGGTGCGTCGTACCGACGACACCACCGGTGTGATCCGGATCCGCTCCCTCCTGCCGTACGACCTGGCCTTCACCGCACACCAGGTGCGCCGGGACCCTGCCGCCGGAGTGCTGGAGGCCGCGATGACCGGCGACGTCGACGGCTGGGCCCGCTGGACGCTCACCGCGCGGGGCACGGGCACCGTCGCCCGCTACGACCAGGAGGTCGACGTGCGCAAACCCCTGCTCAGGCGGTTCGCGGTGCCGGGGCGGCCGCTCTTCCGGCTCAACCACCGGCTGATGATGCGTGCCGGGCGGCGCGGGCTGGCGGCGTACCTCGGAGCGGTTTGAACGTAGGCCGCCGGGACCTGTATTGTTCAGTGCGTTCCCGGGCGATTAGCTCAGTGGGAGAGCGCTTCGTTCACACCGAAGAGGTCACTGGTTCGAACCCAGTATCGCCCACCGGGAAGAGCCGGTCCGCACCAAGCGGACCGGCTCTTTTGTCGTCCGGCATCGGGATCCGGGTCGCACCGGATCCCGGCCGGCCCGGGTCAGGCCGTGGTGCAGACCGTGCCGTTGAGTGTGAACACCGTCGGTGGCGAGTAGGCGCCGGAGTTGGCACCGGTGATGCCGAACGACACCGAGTTCCCGCCGTCGGCGGCCAGCTTGCCGTTGTACGACTCCGGGGTGGCGATCACGTTCCGGCCCGACTGGGTGACCTTCGCGTTCCAGTACCCCGTCACCGAGACCCCGCTGTCCGGGAAGGAGAAGGCCAGGGTCCAGCCGTCGATCGGGTTCGGTCCGGTGTCGGTGACGGTGACCTCCGTGTTGAAGCCGCTGCCCCAGCCCCCGATGAACCGGTACGACACCGCGCAGGTCGACTCGGCGGGTGACGTGGTGCGCACGGTGACCGGGGCCGAGGCCCGTGACAGCCGTCCGTCGGCGTCCCTGGCCAGCACGTTGAGCGTGTACGTGGCCCCCGGGGAAAGGTTGCGCACGGTCGCCGTCGTGGAGGTCGTGTCGGTGAGCAGTTCGCTGGTGGTGCCCTGCCGGCGGTAGACCTCGTACCGGACGGGGGTGCCGCCGGGGGACGGGGACCACGACAGGGTCGCCGTGGTGTCCGTGGCCGAGGTGACCTTCGGGGCGCCCGGCGCGCTCAGCGCGGAGGCGGTGCCGCTCTTCGGATGCAGGGTGACGGTGGTGATCGAGTACGGCGGCAGGGTCTGGGTCCTGCCGTCGCCGGTGGCGGTGTCGATGGACGACGCCCGGTCTCGGAAGACCGCCACGTCGGCGGGGGAGCCGTCCGCCGTGTAGCCGCTCAGGTGGAGGTCCACGGTGTGCGACGCCGAGGGGTCCTTGTCGATCAGCAGCACGCTCAGGTCGCCGTCGGCCTGCCGTACCGCGTGCGCGGACACCAGTTCGCTCGTCGATCCCGCGTTGACCAGCTGGTCACCGGGCCGGCCGGTCCGGCTCAGCATCTGCAGGGCGTAGTACGGCGGGAACGGGGTGTTGACCGGCGGCTCGCAGACGTCGCCGGTGCAGCCCCCGCTGGACAGCAGGCCCATGTCGCCGTAGTCGGTGGCCCCGTCGGGGGCGGTGGAAACGGCGCCGGGGCCGTTGTGGGTGTTCCACCAGTCCACCGTGAACACGCCGTTGGTGAGAGCCGTGAAGTACGTGTCGGCGGCGAACAGCGCGGTGGGCTGGGTGTCCATCAGGACGTTGGAGTTGGTCTCGGTCAGCGCGATCGGGGTGTCCCCCGCGCCCGCCGCGTCCAGTTCCGCCCTCAGCTGCTGCAACTCGCCCGCGAGCTGGGACGGTGTGCGGAGCATCCCGGCCGCGTCCGAGCCGCCCGGGTACCAGTGCACGATGACGAAGTCGGCCTTGCCCGCCACGATCGGGATGACGGTGTGGTTCCAGTCGGCGCTCTCGCCGCTCGCCATCACACCGTCCGGCCAGTTGCCCGGGGTGGTGAGCACCGCGCCGACCTTGACGGCCGGGTCCACCGCCTTCATGGCGGAGGCGTAGTCGACGACCCCGTGGGCGTAGGCGGCGGGAGAGGAGTCGGCGTGCTCGTCGGTCTCCCAGTCGGCGCCGTAATGGCCGTTGCCGTACAGCTCGTTGCCGACCTCCCAGTACTTGGCGCCGTAGTCCTTGGTGACGTTGGCGTACCGCACCCAGTCGGCCGCCTCCTCGGGCGTGCCCGAGCCGTAGTCGGCGATCAGGATCGGCTGGGCGCCCACCTTGCGGACGGTGCCCATGAAGGAGTCGAAGTCGGTGCCCGGCGCGACGTAGCCGCCGGGCGCGGTGTGCGTCTTCCAGTGGTAGATGTCGCCGTAGCTTCCGCCCGGGTAGCGGAGCATGCCGATGCCGGCGGCCTTGACCAGGTCCTGGGTGTCGGCGGTGTTCATGTGCGCATCCCAGATCGCGCTGTTGAGCCCGTAGGCGGTGTCCGGGATGGTGCCGAGTCCCTGCCCGGCGTTGACGGTGACGTCCACCGCGTCGGATGTGGCGGTCGCGGTGGACGTACCTGAGGCGGTGGACGTGTCGGTGGCGGTGGACGTGTCGGCCGCGGCGGCAGGGACGAGGCCGGTGCCCGCGAGCAGCGCGGCGGCCGCCGCCGCGGCCGCGAGGGCCCGGCGCGTGGATCCCGGTCTGCCCAGCGGTGTCCGGGCCCCGCGGCCCAGCGGTGGGGGGAGGTGCGGTTCAGCAACGTGCACGGCGGTTCTCACCTTCGTCGCGGTGGGTCGAGGCGGGACGTGTTGCGTGCGAGCGCCGTGATCCACGGTGGGAGGAGGTGAGGGAGGCTCGACCGAGGCCGTGGGAGCGCTCCCATCTTGTTACGAGCCGGTACTGTCGGCTGTCAATAAGCGTGCGGGGGCACAACCGTGGCAACGGGGGGGCACCCGCGTCCCACCGGAGACGGGCCTGTGTGTCCGCCGGAGCCGTGCCGGTGTGCCCCGCCGGTCGGAGTCGTGCCGGTGCGCCCGCCGGAATCGCGCCGGGCCCCCGAGATGACGCCCGTGCGCGCCACCGGAGACCGTCGGGCGCACCGGCGGAGGACCGTGTCAGGCCGCGGCGGGAAGCTCCGGCCGCAGGGGCCACGCCGGGTCCACCGTCTCCTCCGTGCCGCTGCGCGCGAACCACGCCTGGAGGCCGCGGGCCTGTGCCGCGTGCCAACCGGTCTGCAGGGTGTGCAGTTCGGCGGGGGTCAGGCGGTCCAGGCGGGCCGCGAAGCGGCGGCCCAGGGCGCGGACGACCTCGAGGGCGGCCAGCGCGTCCGCCGCCGCGTCGTGCGCGTCCGCCAACTCGACCTCGTAGTGCGCGCACAGATCGGTGAGGGTGCGCCGGCCCTTGCGGTAGCGGTCCAGGTGCTTGTCCAGCACCCGCGGATCCAGCACGCACAGCGGCGACGTCTCGAACCAGCGGTCCAGCGAGGACGCCCGGTGGCGGCGCAACTCCCGGTCGAGCAGCGTCAGATCGAACGGCGCGTTCATCACCACCAGCGGGCGGCCCAGCGCGGCCTGCTCCGCCAGCTCCTCCGCTATCTCGTACATCACCGGGGCCGGCCAGCGCCCGTTGCGGTGCAGATGGTCCTCCGTCAGCCCGTGCACCGCCGTCGCCGCCTCGGGCACCGGCACTCCCGGGTTCACCAGCCAGCGGGCCGTCCGCGGCCGGGCGCCCGGGGCGTCCTGGACGACGACGGCGGCCGACACGATCCGGTCGGTCTCGACGTCGACGCCCGTGGTCTCGGTGTCGAAGGCGGCCAGCGGCCCCTCGTACCAGCAGCACGTCATGTCGACCACAACTCCTCGCTCACCCACGGCAGCTGACGTACCGTCTTCTGCCCGTTTGGTGATACCCGGGCCGTTTGCGCCGTACGCCGGAAGGAGACAACAGGAGTACGGGTCTTTGCAGTTCACGGACCCGCAGCGGGGATGCGGGGAACCACCCGGCAATGCACCCGGAAATTCACCTGGCGCGGAAGGCTGTTTGGTCATGACGGTTGCGCAGCCCGAGCGGGGCGGGCTGCTGCCCGAGCGGGCGGGCACCCTGCGCGGCACACTCGCCACCACCGCCTGCATGGAGACACTGCAGGTGGGGTATCTGCACGCGGTCGCCGCGGCCGCCGGCTGCTCACTGTCGCAGCCCTTCCCGGACAACGGCATCGACTGGCACATAAGCCACAGCGCCCCCGGTCACACCGTCGACGACGAGGTGACCATAAAGGTGCAGCTGAAGTGCACGTACCAGGTGCCACCCCACCCGCCGGGACGTTTCTTCTCCTTCACCCTCGACAACGACCACCTCGCGAAGCTCGCCCGCACCCCGGTGTCCGTGCACAAGATCCTGGTCGTGATGATCGTGCCGCGTTCCCAGGACCAGTGGCTGCGGGCCGGGCACGACCGGCTCGACCTCAGGCACTGCTGCTACTGGGTCAACCTGGCCGGCCACCCGATCACCGGCCGGCACCGCACCACCGTGCGCGTACCAACCTCGCGGATTTTCGACGACCGGGCCCTGTGCGAGATCATGACGCGGGTCGGGACCGGAGGCAGACCATGACGCACCGCCCCGTCGACGAGCCGCTGCGCCCGGTGCGCCCGCACCCCGTCGACGCTCCCTGGGACCGTCCTCCCCGGCCCGCCGACGTCGACCCCGCCGTGCTCGCCGCCCTGCTGCTGCGCCACGGCTGGCAGCGGCGCGGCGGATCCGCCGGACGCTACGGCCGCTGGACGCCGCCGGGGCCGGGCGGCGCCGGGACGAGCCTGCTGGTGCCCGTCAGCCGCGCCTTCCCCGACAGCGACGACCTGCTCGGGGAGGCGCTCGACGCCCTGGCACGCAGCGGCACGCCGTCCGGCCACGCGGTGCTGGTCGCGCTCGCCGTGCCCAGCGACGAGATCCACTGGTGGCGGGACGTCCCGGGCGGCCCGGCGGGCACCGCGCCCTGGACCGTCGAGGAGCGGCTGCGCGGCGCCGCCCGGCAGATGCTGCTGGCCGCCGCGCTCGCCACGCGCGCCCGGGCCGGCTACTACGGCGCCCGGCACCGGCGCTCGGCCGCGGCCTCCCTGGACCACGTCCTCGTCGGTTCCGCGGCCGGCGGCCGCAGCCTGACCGCCTTCGTCCCGGTCGCCCCGGCCCGGCCGCTCGCCGTACGGCTCCACCAGGCCCTGTACGCCGTGCGCGAGGCCGTCGACTACCGGCGCGCCACCGGCGCCCTGGACGCCTTCGACGGCGCCGTACGGGCCGGTGCCAGCCGTGAGCTCACCGAGGCCCTGGTCGCGCTGGTGCGCGGCACCGAGGGAGCCAGGATCACGGTCGACTGGGCGCCCGCCGCCGGTGTGCCCGCGGACTGCGCCGCCGGGACCGTCGAGTTCTCGCCGGGCGACCTGCCCGTGCTGCGCGAGGCCGGCGCCCGCTATCTGCGCGCGGAGCCGTCCGTGCCCGTCCGGATCACCGGCACCGTGGTCCGCCTGCGCCGGTCGCAGCCGCACGGTGAGGGCACCGTACGGCTGCGGGTGATCTCCGGCGCCGAGGTGCCCTACGTCCGCGTGGCCCTGGAGGAGGAGGACTACCGCATCGCCGGCCACGCCCACCTGGTGGGCCTGCCGGTCCGCGTCCTGGGCCGCCTGGAGAGCCGAGGCGGCTTCCGCCGCCTCACCGGCGCCTGCGAGGTCGCCCCGGTCCGGGTGGACGACGAGGAACGCGACCGGCTGATGAAGTCCCTCCAGGAGGCCACGGACGACACCGACTTCTTCGGCGAGGAAGACCCGGACGAGGACCGCGATTAGGGGCGACCAGGGGGTGTCCGGCGGATCGAGGTGCAGGTGAGGAGCGGCGCCGGTCAAGCCGGATGGCTCGGGGCTCGTGCGTACAGCTGCACGGCGGGGAGGCGTCGACGCGATGGGGGCACCTGCTCGTCCGGCGCTGGGGGAGCCGGCGACCGGCGGCGACGCCGCGGACGGGCGTGCCGGGCCCCGCGTCCGCGCCGTGATCCGCCGGACAGGCCCTGAGCCGCGGGCCGGGAGGACCGAGCGGGGACCCGGCCGGGGAAGACCGTTTCGCGGTCGGGGGCCCGGGGTCGGTACGATCGCTTATTGCGCGCGCTCCCGGTATGGCGCCGCACCCCACCTGCAGTCAGGAGAGACCGGTGTCAGACGTCCGTGTGATCATCCAACGCGATTCCGAGCGGGAAGAGCGCACGGTGACGACGGGCACTACGGCCGCCGACCTCTTCGCCGGCGAGCGCTCGATCATCGCCGCCCGCGTCGGGGGAGAGCTGAAGGACCTCGCCTACGAGGTCAAGGACGGCGAGACCGTCGAGGGCGTCGAGATCTCCTCCGAGGACGGCCTGAACATCCTGCGCCACTCCACCGCGCACGTCATGGCGCAGGCCGTGCAGGAGCTCTTCCCCGAGGCCAAGCTGGGCATCGGCCCGCCCGTCAAGGACGGCTTCTACTACGACTTCGACGTCGACAGGCCCTTCCACCCCGATGACCTCAAGGCCATCGAGAAGAAGATGCAGGAGATCCAGAAGCGGGGGCAGAGGTTCTCCCGCCGCGTGGTCACCGACGAGCAGGCCCGCGAGGAGCTGGCGAACGAGCCGTACAAGCTGGAGCTGATCGGCCTCAAGGGCTCGGCCTCCGCCGAGGACGGCGCGGATGTCGAAGTCGGCGCCGGCGAGCTGACGATCTACGACAACCTGGACGCCAAGACCGGCGAGCTGTGCTGGAAGGACCTCTGCCGCGGTCCCCACCTGCCCTCCACCCGCCTGATCCCCGCGTTCAAGCTGATGCGCAACGCGGGCGCCTACTGGCGCGGCAGCGAGAAGAACCCGATGCTCCAGCGCATCTACGGCACCGCATGGCCGTCCAAGGACGAGCTGAAGCAGTACCTGGACTTCCTCGTCGAGGCCGAGAAGCGTGACCACCGCAAGCTGGGCCACGAGCTCGACCTGTTCTCCATCCCCGAGCAGATCGGCTCTGGCCTCGCCGTCTTCCACCCCAAGGGCGGCATCGTCCGCCGGGTCATGGAGGACTACTCGCGGCGCCGCCACGAGGAGGAGGGCTACGAGTTCGTCTACACCCCGCACGCGACGAAGGGGAAGCTCTTCGAGACCTCGGGCCACCTGGACTGGTACGCCGACGGCATGTACCCGCCCATGCAGCTCGACGAGGGCGTGGACTACTACCTCAAGCCCATGAACTGCCCGATGCACAACCTGATCTTCGACGCGCGCGGCCGCTCCTACCGTGAACTGCCGCTGCGTCTGTTCGAGTTCGGGACCGTGTACCGGTACGAGAAGTCGGGCGTCGTGCACGGCCTGACCCGCGCCCGCGGCTTCACCCAGGACGACGCGCACATCTACTGCACCCGTGAGCAGATGGCCGACGAGCTCGACAAGACGCTCACCTTCGTGCTGAACCTGCTGCGCGACTACGGTCTGACCGACTTCTACCTGGAGCTGTCCACCAAGGACCCGGAGAAGTTCGTGGGTTCCGACGAGGCCTGGGAGGAGGCCACCGAGGCCCTCCGCCAGGTCGCCGAGAAGCAGGGCCTGCCGCTGGTCCCGGACCCGGGCGGCGCCGCCTTCTACGGCCCGAAGATCTCCGTCCAGTCCAAGGACGCCATCGGCCGCACCTGGCAGATGTCGACGATCCAGCTCGACTTCAACCTGCCGGAGCGCTTCGACCTGGAGTACACGGCCGCCGACGGCTCCAAGCAGCGTCCGGTCATGATCCACCGCGCGCTGTTCGGCTCCATCGAGCGGTTCTTCGCCGTGCTTCTCGAGCACTACGCGGGTGCGTTCCCGGCGTGGCTCGCCCCGGTGCAGGCGATCGGCATCCCGATCGGCGACGCGCACGTGGAGTACCTGGAGAAGTTCGCCGCGGAGGCGAAGAAGAAGGGCCTGCGCGTCGAGGTCGACTCCTCCTCGGACCGGATGCAGAAGAAGATCCGCAACGCCCAGAAGCAGAAGGTCCCCTTCATGGTCATCGCGGGCGACGAGGACATGGCGAACAACGCCGTCTCCTTCCGCTACCGCGACGGCTCCCAGGAGAACGGCATCCCGATCGACGAGGCCATCGCGAAGATCGTGAAGGTCGTCGAGGACCGCGTACAGGTCTGATCGGCGACGGCGGCGGCCACGGCAGCCGTACGGCCCGGCCCCCGGTGATCTGCCTCACCGGGGGCCGGGCCCTGGGCCAGGGCCCGACGCCATATGCTGCACGCATGACGCGTGAGCCGGAGCAGCAGATCGGAGTGGGGACGCAGGACGCGTTCCAGCGCCTGTGGACGCCCCACCGGATGGCCTACATCCAGGGCGAGAACAAGCCCAGCGGCCCCGGGGCCGGAGACGGCTGCCCCTTCTGCGCCATACCGGCCAAGTCCGACGAGGACGGGCTGATCGTCCGGCGCGGTGAGCAGGTGTACGCGGTGCTCAACCTGTACCCGTACAACGGCGGCCACCTGATGACCGTGCCGTACCGCCACGTCGCGGACTACACCGACCTCACCGAGGCGGAGACGGCCGAGCTTGCGGAGCTGACCAAGCAGGCCATGCGGGCCCTGCGCACCGCCTCCGGCGCCCACGGCTTCAACATCGGCATGAACCAGGGCACGGTCGCCGGCGCCGGCATCGCGGCCCATCTGCATCAGCACATCGTGCCCCGCTGGGGCGGCGACACGAACTTCATGCCGGTCGTCGGCCACACCAGGGTGCTGCCGCAGCTGCTGGCCGACACCAGGAAGATGCTGGCGGAGGCCTGGCCGACGGCATGAGCCGGGGCACCGAGCGGGGTACGGGGGCAGCGCCCCCGCAACGGTCACCCGCAACCTCCGGAACGGTCACCCGTAACCCTGGAACGGTCATCCGCCTCCCTGCCCGGCCCCCTGACCGCCGGAGGCATCACGCGTCGTAGACGTCCGCCTTCTTCGGGATCACGTCCTGCACATTCCCGCTGAGGATCGACGAGCGGGTGCCGAACTTCTCCACGTCCACGCCGTTCTCCCTGAGGGTCCTGAGCGCCGCCGCGTGCACCACCCGCAGCACGGGAGTGGCAGCGCGCAGCGCGTCGTCGGCCATGAACCGATGGCGCCAGGGCTGGTCGGCCCAGGCGTGCCGCAGGCCGAACGGCTCGGGGAGGGTCAGGCTGCCGCCGAGCCAGTTGAGCAGCGGCGGGTACCAGGTCAGGGGTGCGCGGGCGGCGAGACGTACCACCTCGTCGGTGTCGACCAGCGGCAGCTTCACCTTGCGGGTCTCCCAGAACCGGAACGGCTTCTGCACCTCCTTCTCCTTGGCCGCGGGCTTCTCGTTGAACAAGGGGTTGAGCGGGCCCAGGGCATGCCCGGTGACCTCGATGCGCAGGGTGTCGTGCAGCACCGTCACGGTGATCAGCATGGTGATCACCAGGTGGCCGTCCCACAGCGTCCACTGCACGCCGAGGTAGTGCCGGTCGCCGCTGCCGAACTGCTGCTTGTTGCAGATGTCCTGTATGGCGTGCGTCCGGATCGTGTACGCCTCCACGTCCGTGCCGCTGGGCCGGGAGACCTCCTTGGCCTTCTCCCCGATCGGTGTGACGATCCAGTGCGTGATGGACGGCTTGGGGAAGCCACCGGTGTTGATCGGGGTGCGCTCCAGCATGGCCAGCCCGCCCTGGATCGCGGTGATCACGTCCCAGCTGCGGAACGGGTGGAAGTCCTTGCCCGGCTCCGCCGAGACCAGGTCCTCGGCCAGCTGCCAGCTGCCCCACCGTGTGCCCATGCCGAGTATGCCCTTGGGGCCGGCGTAGAAGACCGAGTTGGACCGCTGCTCGGCGCTGAGCCGGGCGAGCTCCTTGCGGACCTGCTCGGCCGCGTCGCCGGGGTTCCCGGGCACCGCCTCGGGGATCTTGGCACCCACGGCGCCGCCCGACAGCAGGCTCTCCCAGCGCCCCCGCAGATCCCGCGCGGTGCGCTCACAGATCTGCCGGGCCCAGAACCAGCCGACGACCGGCATGACGACCGCCACGCGCGCGTACCACGCCCAGAAGCCGTGGAACGGCAGCCTGATCAGGAACAGCACGGCGAGGGCGCCCACGGCGACCAGCAAGAGCGTGGCGAGCAGGCCGGCGCGCTTGTCCTCCCGCCTGCTCATCGTGGTGCGCAGGGTGAAGACCAGCAGCCAGACCAGGAACCCGGGCAGGAAGAGCACCCCGCACAGCACGGTCACCGCGGTGAGCCAGTTGTCGCGCTCACGGCGGATGCGGTGGGCCGCCAGGCAGTGCTCGACGACGACCTGGGGTTCCAGGCCGAAGGACTGGATGAGCGGCTTGCGCCCGGCGCCCAGCATGCGGTCGATCACCGCACGGGCGTAGGCCTCACCGAGCAGCGGGCGGAAGATCTTCGCCCACGGGCGAGGCGGCTTGACCTCGGACTGGTGCCATTCGTTGTCGGCTTCCTTGATCCGGGCCACTTCGTCGTCCCGGTAGGCGGCCGCGGCCAGCGCGTAGGTCGCCGCCGTCTGTCCCGCCGCACCCGACAGGGGCACCTGTGCCCCGGGACTGAAATCGAATCCGTCCGTCACTGACCGCCCCCACTGCCGCCGCGTCCGCGTCCGCGGCCCGTCTGACAATTCCTGCCGGGTATCAGGCAGACCCTTGCGGCCTTCCCGACTTCCCTGCCCCGCACACCTGTTGATCAGGTCATCAGCGTATCCGCAGCCACTGACACGCGGAGGCGGACGGCCGAAGCCGCCCGCCTGTCGGGGCTGTTGCGGAGCGAAGCGTTCCGCAGCCTTGCGCGGACGCCCGGTTGTGCGCCGGGCGCGCCGACTACGAGGCCTCGCGCTCCTGTTCGCGGACCCGGTCGGCGACCTGTGGCGGCATCGGCTCGTGCCGGGCGTAGCGGCGGTCGAAGCGGGCCGTGCCGTGCGACAGGGACCGCAGGTCGACCGCGTACCGGCCGATCTCGATCTCGGGCACCTCGGCACGCACCAGCGTGCGCCCGCTGCCGACCTGTTCGGTGCCCAGCACCCGGCCGCGCCGCCCGGACAGGTCGCTCATCACGGCGCCCACGTAGTCGTCCCCGACCAGCACGCTCACCTCGGCCACCGGCTCCAGCAGATGGATCTTCGCGTCCGCCGCGGCCTCCCGCAGCGCCAGCGCGCCCGCCGTCTGGAACGCGGCGTCGGAGGAGTCCACCGAGTGCGCCTTGCCGTCCAGCAGCGTGACCCGGACGTCGATCAGCGGATGCCCGGCGGCGACCCCCTTCGCGGCCTGGGCGCGCACGCCCTTCTCCACCGACGGGATGAACTGCCGGGGCACCGCCCCGCCGACGACCTTGTCGACGAACTCGATGCCCGAACCGCCCGGCAGCGGCTCCACCTCGATCTCGCAGATCGCGTACTGACCGTGCCCACCGGACTGCTTGACGTGCCGGCCGCGCCCCGCGGACCGGTTCGCGAACGTCTCCCGGAGGGAGACCCGGTGCGGCACGACGTCGACCTGCACGCCGTAGCGGCTGCGCAGCCGCTCCAGGGCGACATCCGCGTGGGCCTCGCCCAGGCACCACAGGACCACCTGGTGGGTGTCCTGGTTCTGTTCCAGGCGCATCGTCGGGTCCTCGGCGACCAGCCGTGCCAGGCCCTGGGAGAGCTTGTCCTCGTCGGCCTTGCTGTGCGCCTGGATGGCGAGCGGCAGCAGCGGGTCCGGCATCTCCCACGGGGCCATCAGCAGCGGGTCGTCCTTGGCGGAGAGGGTGTCACCGGTCTCGGCGCGGCCCAGTTTCGCCACGGACACGAGGTCACCCGCGACGGCGTGCGTCACGGGCCGCTGCTGCTTGCCGAACGGCATCGACAGGGCGCCCACGCGCTCGTCGACGTCGTGGTCCTCGTGGCCGCGGTCGGTCAGCCCGTGCCCGGAGACGTGCACCGTCTGGTCGGGCCGCAGAGTGCCGGAGAAGATCCGGACGAGGGAGACCCGGCCGACGTAGGGGTCGGAGGAGGTCTTGACGACCTCGGCGACCAGCGGCCCGTCCGGGTCGCACGGCGCCAGCTCGCGCGGCTTGCCGTCGAGCGTGGTGACGACGGGCGCCTCGCGCTCCAGCGGAGTGGGGAAGCCCCGGGTGATCAGTTCCAGGAGCTCAACCGTGCCGATGCCCTGTTTCGCGCCCTCGGCCGCGGGGGCGGCGGCCAGCACGGGGTGGAAGACCCCGCGCGCGACGGCCCGCTCCAGATCCTTGATCAGGGTCTCGAGGTCGACCTGCTCGCCGCCGAGGTAGCGGTCCATGAGGGTCTCGTCCTCGCTCTCGGAGATGATCCCCTCGATCAGCCGGGCACGGGCCTCGTCCATGCGCGGCAGCTGGTCCTCGCCCGGTTCGGACTCCTTGCGCTCCCCGGTCGAGTAGTCGAACAGCTTCTGCGTCAGCAGCCCGACCAGTCCCGTCACGGGCATGTGCCCGTCGGGGCCCTCGGGGCCGTGCAGCGGCAGGTAGAGCGGCAGCACCGCGTCGGGGTCGTCCGCGCCGAAGGCCTCGGCGCACACCCGGGTCATCTCCTCGAAGTCCGCGCGGGCGGCCTCCAAGTGGGTGATCACGATGGCCCTCGGCATCCCGACGGCCGCGCACTCCTCCCACACCATCCGGGTCGAGCCGTCCACACCGTCGGAGGCCGAGACGACGAAGAGGGCCGCGTCCGCCGCGCGCAGACCGGCCCGGAGCTCCCCGACGAAGTCCGCGTAGCCGGGGGTGTCCAGTAGGTTGATCTTGATGCCGTCCCATTCCACCGGCACCAGGGAGAGCTGCACCGAGCGCTGCTGCCGGTGCTCGATCTCGTCGTAGTCCGAGACGCAGCCGCCGTCCTCGACGCGGCCCGCCCGGTTCACCGCTCCCGCCGTCAGCGCGAGAGCCTCCACCAGGGTCGTCTTGCCCGAACCGGAGTGGCCGACCAGCACCACATTCCGTAGGGACGTGGGTTGGTCGGCCGCCATCGCCCTGCCGGCGGCTCCGGGGTGTGTGTGCGCCTTGTCGCCCATGATCCTGCCTCCCGTGCACGGTGAGGTCACTGTGGGCGCGGACACGCGGCACCGCGTCACTGGCGGCTCCTGCGACGCCCGCGGTTGATTCGAGCTTTCCACTCCCGTCATGCCGCGTCCATACGAACGACCCGATCCCGCCCGGACCGGCCGTCACACAGCGTCAACCGGCGCCTGCGGGCCGCGGGCGCGCGCGCCGGGCCGGTGGCCGCCGAGCGGCCCCGCGGGTGCCCGGACGTCGCCCACGCGCGCGCGTGGCTACGATTGGGCCCGCCGGTGGCCAGCAGGGGCCGCCCGGCGACACCGACCCTCGGGAAGGCCATGCTGAACAAGTACGCGCGTGCATTCTTCACGCGTGTCCTCACACCGTTCGCCGCGTTTCTCATCCGCCGGGGCGTGAGCCCCGACACGGTCACGCTCATCGGCACCGCCGGAGTGGTCGCGGGCGCGCTGGTCTTCTACCCCCGGGGCGAGTTCTTCTGGGGCACGGTCGTGATCACCCTGTTCGTGTTCTCCGACCTGGTCGACGGCAACATGGCCCGCCAGCTCGGCCGCTCCAGCCGCTGGGGCGCCTTCCTCGACTCCACTCTCGACCGGGTGGCCGACGGCGCGATCTTCGGCGGTTTCGCGCTGTGGTACGCGGGCCGGGGCGACGACAACGTGCTGTGCGCGGTGTCGATCTTCTGCCTGGCCAGCGGCCAGGTGGTGTCGTACACCAAGGCGCGCGGCGAGTCGATCGGCCTGCCCGTCGCCGTCAACGGGCTGGTCGAGCGCGCCGAACGGCTGGTGATCTCGCTGGTCGCGGCCGGTTTCGCGGGCCTGCACAAGTTCGGCGTGCCCGGCATCCAGTACCTGCTGCCGGTCGCGCTGTGGATCGTCGCCGCCGGCAGCCTGGTCACGCTGATCCAGCGGGTCGTCACCGTCCGCCGCGAGTCGGAGGAGGCGGAGGCCGCCGCCGCACGGCAGGAGAACCAGGGGAGCGGGGCGGCCACATGAGCGCCCGGGACCGTCTCACCGACGCCCTGTACGGCCTGGGCTGGAGCACCGTCAAGAAGCTGCCCGAGCCGGTCGCCGTGCGGCTCGGCCGCGCCATCGCCGACCTCGCCTGGAAGCAGCGCGGCAAGGGCGTGCTGCGGCTGGAGGCCAACTACGCGCGCGTGGTGCCCGACGCGAGCCCCGAGCACCTGGCGGAGCTGTCCCGTGCGGGCATGCGCTCGTATCTGCGCTACTGGATGGAGTCCTTCCGGCTGCCCGCCTGGAGCCCCGAGCGCGTGCGCACCGGTTTCGCCCCCAAGGACGTGCACCACCTCACCGACGGGCTCGCCTCCGGCCGGGGCGTCGTCCTCGCCCTGCCCCACCTGGCCAACTGGGACCTGGCCGGCGCCTGGGTGACCACCGAGCTCCGGACGCCGTTCACCACGGTCGCCGAGCGCCTGAAGCCCGAATCGCTCTACGACCGGTTCGTCGCCTACCGCGAGGGCCTCGGCATGGAGGTCCTGCCGCACAGCGGCGGCTCCGCGTTCGGCGCGCTGGCCCGGCGACTGCGCGCCGGCGGCCTGGTCTGCCTGGTCGCCGACCGCGACCTGTCCGCCTCCGGGGTCGAGGTGAAGTTCTTCGGCGAGACGGCCCGCATGCCGGCCGGACCCGCCCTGCTGGCCCAGCAGACCGGCGCCCTGCTGCTGCCCGTCACCCTCTGGTACGACGACTCACCCGTCATGCAGGGCCGCGTCCATCCCCCGATCGAGGTACCGGAGACAGGTACCCGGGCCGAGAAGACGTCTGCCATGACACAGGCGCTGGCCGATGCCTTCGCCACGGGGATCGCCGACCATCCGGAGGACTGGCACATGCTGCAGCGCTTGTGGCTCGGAGACCTCGAGCCCCGCCCGGCCGACGGGGAGCGGACGTGAGGATCGGCATCGTCTGCCCCTACTCCTGGGACGTGCCGGGCGGTGTCCAGTTCCACATCCGCGACCTCGCCGAGTACTTCATCGGCCTCGGCCACGAGGTGTCCGTCCTCGCCCCCGCCGACGACGACACCCCGCTGCCGCCCTACGTCGTCTCGGCCGGCCGCGCGGTGCCGGTGCCGTACAACGGCTCGGTGGCGCGCCTGAACTTCGGTTTCCTCTCGGCGGCCCGGGTACGGCGCTGGCTGCACGAGGGCCGGTTCGACGTGATCCACATCCACGAGCCGACCTCGCCCTCGCTGGGCCTCCTGACCTGCTGGGCCGCGCAGGGCCCGATCGTCGCCACCTTCCACACCTCCAACCCCCGGTCGCGGGCGATGATCGCCGCGTACGCCATCCTCCAGGCCGCACTGGAGAAGATCAGCGCGCGGATCGCCGTGAGCGAGTACGCCCGGCGCACCCTCGTCGAACACCTGGGCGGCGACGCGGTGGTGATCCCCAACGGGGTCGACGTCGACTTCTTCGCCCGGGCCGAACCCCGGCCCGAGTGGCAGGGGGACACGATCGGCTTCATAGGCCGCATCGACGAGCCCCGCAAGGGCCTGCCGGTACTGATGAGGGCCCTGCCGGAGATCCTCGCCGCCCGGCCGCAGACCCGGCTCCTGGTCGCGGGCCGCGGCGACGAGGAGGAGGCGGTCCAGTCGCTGCCGAAGGAGCTGCGCTCCCGTGTGGAGTTCCTCGGCATGATCAGCGACGAGGACAAGGCGCGCTTCCTGCGCAGCATCGACCTGTACGTCGCCCCGAACACCGGCGGCGAGAGCTTCGGCATCATCCTCGTCGAGGCCATGTCCGCCGGCGCCCCGGTCCTCGCCTCCGACCTGGACGCCTTCGCCCAGGTCCTGGACCAGGGCAAGGCCGGCGAACTGTTCACCAACGAGGACGCGGACGACCTCGCCGACGCCGCCGTGCGCCTCCTCGCCGACCCGGCCCGCCGGTCCGAACTCCGCGCCCACGGCAGCGCCCACGTCCGCCGCTTCGACTGGTCGACGGTGGGCGCGGACATCCTGTCGGTGTACGAGACCGTGACGGCCGGCGCCGCGGCGGTCGCCGCGGACGACCGGGCCACGGGCCTGCGGGCACGACTGAGGGCGGGAAAAAGCAGCCCGTCCGGCGTTTGAGAACGAGGGGATGCGGGCCGGAGCGGGCGAAGTCCAGCCCGTCCGGCGTTTGAGGACGAGGCCGTTCAGGCCGAAGCGGGGGTCTGGGGGCGGCCGCCCCCAAGGACGGCCACACCGACCCACGGCACCTGAAAATCCACCGTCCCACCGGCCCCGGCGCCCCCAGCGGAGCGCCCTGTAGCCTTGCCGCCCGTGACCGCAACGCTCATCTGGATCCTCGTCGCGCTGGTCGTCATCGGCCTGTATCTGAGCTGGACGGCGGGTCGGCTGGACCGGCTGCACGCCCGGATCGACGCCGCACGTGCCGCGCTCGACGCCCAGCTGCTGCGGCGCGCGTCGGTGGCCCAGGAGCTGGCCACCTCCGGAGTGCTCGACCCGGCCGCCTCGATCGTGCTGTACGAGGCCGCGCACGCCGCCCGGCAGTCCGAGGAGGAGCAGCGGGAGGTCGCCGAGAGCGAGCTGAGCCAGGCGCTGCGGGCGGTCTTCGCCGAGGCACAGCAGGTGGAGGCGGTCCGCGAGGCGCCCGGGGGAGAGGAGGCGGCGCACGAGCTGACCGAGGCGGTGCGCAGGGTGCCGATGGCCCGCCGCTTCCACAACGACGCCGTCGGCGCGGCCCGCAGACTCCGCGAACACCGCAAGGTGCGCTGGTTCAGACTGGCCGGACACGCCCCGTTCCCCATGGCCTTCGAAATGGACGACGAACCACCGACGGCCCTGGTGGACCGCCAGTAGCCTCCGCCGCCGAATGTTTCCGGCCAGGGGATGACCTGTGCCGTTCTGTCACGCCGTGGCAGTCCGTGATGTGATCGTTTCCGGACGAAGCGGCTCGACCGGAGGGGCGACATGGCGATCGAGGTGACGGGGACCGCGCGGGACCTGCTGGGACCGGCGTTGCGCGACCTGACCGCCTGGCTGACCAGGCGGCCCCTCGCAGGGCCCGGGGAGGTCGTCATCGGCCACTCGGGGGTACTGCGCAGCTCGGTGTTCGCCTTCGTGGGCATGGAGGTGGTGGTCGAGGCGCTCATGGACGTCTCGATGATCCCGCCCGCCTGGCAGCCCTTCCACCTGGTCTGGATGGCGGTCCTCATCGACCTGACCCTGTTCTTCGCGGCCGTCACCCGGCGCCGTCCGCACCGGCTCACCGCCGGCGCGCTGATGATCCGCGCCGGGCTGTTCGACGAGATCGTGCTTCCGCTGAGCGCCGTACGGTCGGTCTCGCGCCGGACGGCGTCCGCGCCCGGCCGCGGGGTCCGGCCGGTGCCCGGCGGCGACGGTGACGTGGTGTGCACCGTCGCCGGGGCCGCGGACATCGCGGTGGCCCTTCGGGAGCCGGTGGAACTGCGGCTGCGGGACGGCTCCACCCTCACCGCCCGCCGGCTGCTGATCTCCGCCGACTCACCGCTCAGCGCCCACACCACCCTGACCAGGGCCGTTCAGGAGAACGGGGAGCGGTAGCCGGGCACCCACACGATGGCGCGAAACGGGCGCCGCGCGGTGAAAAGGATCCACCGGGTTCCCATTGGCCCTTGCCGTGGACTGGTCCATTCCCGTTTCCTCGTCGGTGCACCAAACCCTCTTTTCACCGAGTGAGGTCACCCGTGTCCACCACGCTTTCCGACTCCGCCCAGACCCCCGAGACCGGCACCGCCCGGGTGAAGCGCGGCATGGCCGAGCAGCTCAAGGGCGGCGTGATCATGGACGTCGTCACGCCGGAGCAGGCGAAGATCGCCGAGGACGCGGGCGCCGTCGCCGTCATGGCCCTGGAGCGCGTCCCCGCCGACATCCGCAAGGACGGCGGCGTGGCCCGCATGTCCGACCCGGACATGATCGAGGGCATCATCGACGCCGTCTCCATCCCGGTCATGGCCAAGTCCCGCATCGGCCACTTCGTCGAGGCCCAGGTGCTCCAGTCCCTCGGCGTCGACTACATCGACGAGTCCGAGGTCCTCACCCCGGCCGACGAGGTCAACCACTCCGACAAGTGGGCCTTCACCACCCCCTTCGTGTGTGGCGCCACCAACCTCGGTGAGGCCCTGCGCCGCATCGCCGAGGGCGCCGCGATGATCCGCTCCAAGGGCGAGGCCGGCACCGGCAACGTCGTCGAGGCCGTCCGCCACCTGCGCCAGATCAAGAACGAGATCGCCAAGCTCCGCGGCTTCGACAACCACGAGCTGTACGCCGCCGCCAAGGAGCTGCGCGCCCCCTACGAGCTGGTCAAGGAGGTCGCCGCGCTGGGCAAGCTCCCGGTGGTCCTCTTCTCCGCCGGCGGTGTGGCCACTCCGGCCGACGCCGCGCTGATGCGCCAGCTCGGCGCCGAGGGCGTCTTCGTCGGCTCCGGCATCTTCAAGTCCGGCGACCCGGCCAAGCGCGCCGCCGCCATCGTGAAGGCCACCACCTTCTACGACGACCCGAAGATCATCGCGGACGCGTCCCGCAATCTGGGCGAGGCCATGGTCGGCATCAACTGCGACGTCCTGCCCGAGTCCGAGCGCTACGCCAACCGCGGCTGGTAAGCCGGGTCAGCAGCGAAGAGCAGCCGCGAGAAGGTTCCTCACGCATGTCCAACGAAGCCCCTGTCATCGGCGTCCTGGCCCTCCAGGGCGACGTACGGGAGCACCTCGTCGCCCTGGCCGCGGCCGATGCCGTGGCCAGGCCGGTGCGGCGCCCCGAAGAGCTCGCCGAGGTCGACGGCCTCGTCCTCCCCGGCGGCGAGTCCACCACGATCTCCAAGCTGGCCGTCCTCTTCGGAGTGATGGACCCGCTCCGCGCGCGCGTGCGGGACGGCATGCCCGTCTACGGCACCTGCGCCGGCATGATCATGCTGGCCGACAAGATCCTCGACCCGCGCTCGGGCCAGGAGACCATCGGCGGCATCGACATGATCGTCCGGCGCAACGCCTTCGGACGGCAGAACGAGTCCTTCGAGGCCGCGGTCGACGTCAAGGGAATCACGGGCGATCCTGTGGAGGGCGTCTTCATCCGCGCCCCCTGGGTCGAGTCCGTCGGCGCCCGAGCCGAGGTGCTCGCCGAGCACGACGGCCATATCGTCGCCGTCCGCCAGGGCAACGCGCTGGCCACGTCGTTCCACCCGGAACTGACCGGCGACCACCGCGTGCACTCCCTGTTCGTCGACATGGTGCGGGCCGACCGGGCACCGGAGTCCTTGTAGGATCTCTGGAGTTCGTTGCAGAGGTTGGGTTACGCGAAGGAGACAGGCAGATGTCCGGCCACTCTAAATGGGCCACGACGAAGCACAAGAAGGCCGTGATCGACGCCAAGCGCGGCAAGCTCTTCGCGAAGCTCATCAAGAACATCGAGGTCGCGGCGCGTATGGGCGGCGTCGACCTCGAGGGCAATCCGACGCTCTACGACGCCGTCCAGAAGGCCAAGAAGCAGTCGGTCCCGAACAAGAACATCGACTCCGCGATCAAGCGCGGAGGGGGTCTCGAGGCCGGCGGCGCCGACTACGAGACGATCATGTACGAGGGCTACGGGCCGAACGGCGTCGCGGTGCTCATCGAGTGCCTCACCGACAACCGCAACCGCGCCGCCTCCGAGGTCCGCGTGGCCATGACCCGCAACGGCGGCTCCATGGCCGACCCGGGCTCGGTGTCGTACCTCTTCAACCGCAAGGGCGTCGTGATCGTCCCCAAGGGCGAGCTGACGGAGGACGACGTCCTGGCCGCCGTCCTCGACGCCGGCGCCGAGGAGGTCAACGACCTCGACGAGAACTTCGAGGTCATCAGCGAGCCGACCGACCTGGTCGCGGTCCGCACCGCTCTGCAGGACGCCGGCATCGACTACGAGTCCGCCGAGGCGAACTTCGTCCCCTCCGTCCAGGTCGAGCTGGACGAGGAGGGCGCCAAGAAGATCTTCAAACTGATCGACGCGCTCGAGGACAGCGACGACGTGCAGAACGTCTTCGCCAACTTCGACGTCAGCGACGAGATCATGGAGAAGGTCGGCGCGTAACGCTCCGCGGGTTCAGCGGAATTACGGCGGGCCGGTGGGACACGTACCACCGGCCCGCCGGCGTTGTCGGTGGCAGCGGCTAGCCTGGCGGTCATCCGTAGATCACCGTCCACGGACCGCAACCATCGATTGAGGAACCACGACGGTGCTCAGCCAGGTCCGCGAGAGCGGCGGCGGTTCAGCCGCAAAGAGGGGAGGGGCGCGTGCGTGTACTGGGGGTGGACCCCGGGCTGACCCGCTGCGGAGTCGGCGTCGTGGACGGAGTCGCGGGCCGCCCGCTCACCATGCTCGGCGTGGGCGTCGTCCGCACGCCCGTGGACGCCGACCTCAGCCACCGCCTGCTCGCCGTCGAGCAGGGCATCGAGCAGTGGCTGGACGAGCACCGGCCCGAGTGCGTCGCCGTGGAGCGCGTCTTCAGCCAGCACAACGTGCGCACGGTCATGGGCACCGCTCAGGCCAGCGCCGTCGCCATGCTGTGCGCCGCCCGGCGGGACATCCCCGTCGCCCTGCACACCCCCAGCGAGGTCAAGGCCGCCGTCACCGGCAGCGGCCGCGCCGACAAGGCACAGGTCGGCGCCATGGTCACCCGGCTGCTCCGGCTCGCCGAGCCGCCCAAGCCGGCCGACGCGGCCGACGCCCTCGCCCTCGCCATCTGCCACATCTGGCGCGCCCCCGCGCAGAACCGGCTCCAGCAGGCGGTCGCCCGCCACACAGTCCATGCAACGAAAGGCCGTACGGCATGATCGCCTTCGTCAGCGGCACCGTCGCCGCGCTCGCCCCCGACGCAGCGGTCGTCGAGGTCGGCGGCGTCGGCATGGCCGTCCAGTGCACGCCGAACACGCTGTCGACGCTCCGCGTCGGCCGGCCCGCCAAGCTGCACACCTCCCTCGTCGTGCGCGAGGACTCCCTGACCCTGTACGGCTTCGCGGATGACGACGAACGCCAGGTCTTCGAGCTGCTGCAGACCGCCAGCGGCGTCGGCCCGCGCCTGGCCCAGGCGATGCTCGCCGTGCACACCCCGGACGCGCTGCGCCGCGCGGTCGCCACCGGCGACGAGAAGGCCCTCACCGCCGTCCCGGGCATCGGCAAGAAGGGCGCCCAGAAGCTGCTGCTGGAGCTCAAGGACCGGCTGGGCGAGCCGGCCGGCGCCCCGGCGGTGGGCGCGCCGGTCACCCAGGGATGGCGCGACCAGCTGCACGCCGCCCTCATGGGCCTCGGCTACGCCACCCGCGAGGCCGACGAGGCGGTGGCCGCCGTGGCCCCGCAGGCCGAGGCCGCCGACGGCACACCGCAGGTGGGGCAGCTGCTGAAGGCCGCCCTGCAGACCCTGAACCGTGCCCGCTGACCCCACCACCGTTGAGGCGAACCACATGAACTGGGACGACACGACCGACACCCCCGCCGCCGAGCGGCTGGTGGGCTCGGCCGCCGACCGCGAGGACCAGGCCGTCGAGGCCGCCCTGCGCCCCAAGGACCTCGGTGAGTTCATCGGCCAGGAGAAGGTCCGCGAGCAGCTGGACCTCGTGCTGCGCGCCGCCCGCGCGCGTGGTGCCACCGCCGACCACGTGCTGCTCTCCGGCGCCCCCGGCCTGGGCAAGACCACCCTGTCGATGATCATCGCCGCCGAGATGGACGCACCCATCCGCATCACCTCCGGCCCCGCCATCCAGCACGCCGGCGACCTCGCGGCCATCCTGTCCTCCCTCCAGGAGGGCGAGGTGCTCTTCCTCGACGAGATCCACCGCATGTCCCGGCCCGCCGAGGAGATGCTGTACATGGCGATGGAGGACTTCCGCGTCGACGTGATCGTCGGCAAGGGCCCCGGCGCCACCGCCATCCCGCTGGAACTGCCCCCCTTCACCCTGGTCGGCGCCACCACCCGCGCGGGCCTGCTGCCGCCCCCGCTGCGCGACCGCTTCGGCTTCACCGCCCACATGGAGTTCTACGAGCCCGTGGAGCTGGAGCGCGTCGTGCACCGCTCGGCGCACCTGCTCGACGTCGAGATAGAGACCGACGGCGCCGCCGAGATCGCCGGCCGCTCCCGCGGCACCCCCCGGATCGCCAACCGGCTGCTGCGCCGGGTGCGCGACTACGCCCAGGTCAAGGCAGACGGGATCGTCACCCGCGAGGTCGCCGCGGCGGCTCTCGCGGTCTACGAGGTCGACGCCCGTGGCCTGGACCGGCTGGACCGGGCCGTCCTCCAGGCGCTGCTGAAGCTGTTCGGCGGCGGGCCCGTGGGACTGTCGACGCTCGCGGTCGCCGTGGGGGAGGAGCGCGAGACCGTGGAGGAGGTCGCCGAGCCCTTCCTCGTCCGGGAGGGCCTGCTGGCCCGCACCCCGCGCGGCCGGGTCGCCACGCCGGCGGCCTGGGCGCACCTGGGCCTGACCCCGCCCCGCTCGTCAGCCGCGGGAAACGGACAACAGGACCTGTTCGGGGCGTGACGGCGATCCATTGGCCGGGCGAGGAACCCAGGTGCCATGCTGAGCGTTGTTCCTTGCACGCGGACTCGCTTAGACTCCGCCGATGCCGCCCTTGTCGGCAGCACACATACCCCCAACCATCAGGCCGCTCACTTTCGCGGTCGTGTGAAGGAAGTTCCGACCCGTGAGTCTCGTGACCCTCCTCCCGTTCATCGTGCTCATCGGGGCCATGTTCCTGATGACCCGGTCGGCCAAGCGCAAGCAGCAGCAGGCGGCCGCAATGCGGAACCAGATGCAGCCCGGAAGCGGTATCCGCACCATCGGGGGCATGTACGCGACGGTCAAGGAGGTCAATGACGACACGGTCCTCCTGGACGCCGGACCGGGCGTGGAGCTGCTGTTCGCCAAGAACGCCATCGCGACCGTCCTGTCCGACGACGAGTACAACCGCATCGTCCACGGCATCGAGCACGAGCTGAAGTCCGACGCCGACATCGTTCCCGACGACGCCTCCTCCCTCACCGAGACCGACGAGCCCGCCGCCGACGCTTCCGACGACAAGCCCATCGACCTCGGCAAGAAGGACGCGGCCGAGGAGCCGGCCGACGCCCCCGCCGAGGCGAAGACGGACGAAGAGCCGAAGAAGACCGACGGCGACTCCGAAGCGAAGTAGTCACCACCCAGGGCGCGCGGTACCGCCCGCGCGCCCTGGCACGTGTTTCACTTCCTGCGGGAGCCCGACACCATGTCATGGCCGCCCCCCGGGCCCACCGGCGCGGAGCGGCCCGAGAGGGAGTACGAGAAGGTGGCAGCACCTAAGAAGGGCCGGAGCGCGAGCGCCCAGAGCAAGCCATGGCGCTCGCTGGCCCTCATCCTGATCGCCATCGTGGCGCTCACCGGGGGCATGTTCGCCTCCGGTAACACCACGCCGCGTCTCGGCATCGACCTGGCCGGCGGCACGAGCATCACACTGCGGGCGGTCCCCGAGCGCGGTCAGGAATCCGCGATCAACAAGACCAACATGGACACGGCCGTCAACATCATGGAACGCCGTGTCAATGGTCTTGGTGTCTCGGAGGCCGAGGTCCAGACCCAGGGCAACGACAACATCATCGTCAACATCCCCAAGGGCACGAACTCCAAGCAGGCCCGGGAGCAGGTCGGCACCACCGCGAAGCTGTACTTCCGCCCGGTCCTGGCCACCGAGGTCTCCACCGGCGCCGCCGCCAGCCCGTCGCCGAGCGCCTCCTCCAGCGCCTCCGGCAAGCCCGGCGACAAGGCCACGGACAAGACCGGCGACAAGGCGACCTCCACCGGCTCCGCCACCCCCTCGGCGACCGCGAGCCAGCAGGGCCGCGCCGTCACCGACGGCCTGAAGGCGGACGCCACCCCCTCCGCGGGCGGCACCGCCACCCCGAAGGCCTCCGGCACCCCCAAGGCCTCCACCAGCCCGGCCCCGTCCGCGAGCGGCTCCTCCAACGACGCCGCGGCCAAGCTCCAGGCCCAGTACGCCGCGCTGGACTGCTCCAAGCAGGACGCCCGCGCCACCGCCGGCAAGGGCGTCAAGCCCACCGACCCGACCGTGGCCTGCGGCCAGAACTCGCAGGGCCTGTGGCAGAAGTACCTCCTCGGCCCCGCCGCCGTGGACGGCACGGACGTGAAGAAGGCCGATGCGGTCTTCAACACGCAGAACGCCTCCGGCTGGACCGTCACCATGGAGTTCACCTCCAAGGGCGCCAAGAAGTTCGCGGACATCACCGGCAAGCTGGCCCAGAACCAGTCGCCGCAGAACCAGTTCGCGATCGTCCTGGACGGCAACGTCGTCTCCGACCCGTACGTCAGCCAGGCGCTGACCGGCGGCAGCGCGGAGATCTCCGGCCGCTTCACGCAGCAGGAGGCGCAGAGCCTGGCGAACATGCTGTCCTACGGTGCTCTGCCGCTGACCTTCAAGGAGGACAGCGTCACCACCGTCACCGCCGCGCTCGGCGGTGACCAGCTGCACGCCGGCCTCATCGCGGGCGCCATCGGCCTGGCCCTGGTCGTCCTCTACCTGCTGGTGTACTACCGTGGCCTGTCGATGATCGCCGTCGCCTCCCTGCTGGTCTCCGCGATCCTCACCTACGTGATCATGTCGCTGCTCGGCCCGGCCATCGGCTTCGCGCTGAACCTGCCGGCCGTCTGCGGTGCGATCGTGGCCATCGGCATCACCGCGGACTCGTTCATCGTGTTCTTCGAACGCATAAGGGACGAGATCCGCGAGGGCCGCTCGCTGCGCCCCGCCGTCGAGCGCGGCTGGCCCCGGGCCCGGCGCACCATCCTGGTCTCCGACTTCGTGTCGTTCCTGGCCGCCGCGGTGCTCTTCATCGTCACCGTCGGCAAGGTCCAGGGCTTCGCGTTCACGCTCGGCCTGACCACCCTGCTCGACGTGGTCGTCGTCTTCCTGTTCACCAAGCCGCTGATGACGATCCTCGCCCGCAGGAACTTCTTCGCACACGGCCACCGCTGGTCCGGCCTCGACCCCAAGAGTCTGGGAGCCAAGCCGCCGCTGCGCCGCACCCGCCGTCCCTCCGGTCCTGCCGCCGGCTCCGTCGAGACGAAGGAGGCGTGAGAGATGTCGAAACTCGGCAACCTCGGCGCCCGACTGCACCGTGGCGAGGTCGGCTACGACTTCGTCAAGAACCGCAAGATCTGGTACGGCATCTCCATCTTGATCACCATCACGGCCATCCTGGGCCTGGCGGTGCGCGGCCTGAACATGGGCATCGAGTTCCAGGGCGGAGCGGTCTTCACCACGCCGAAGCACATGAGCACCTCGGTCAGCCAGGCCGAGACGTACGCGGAGGAGGCCTCCGGCCACGACGCGATCGTGCAGAAGCTCGGTGACGGCAGCCTGCGCATCCAGATCGCCGGCATCGACACCGGCAAGTCCGACCAGATCAAGGACGAGCTGTCCAAGGATCTGAAGGTCAACTCCGAGCAGATCAACGCCGACCTGGTCGGCCCCAGCTGGGGCGAGCAGATCGCCAACAAGGCCTGGCAGGGCCTGGCGATCTTCATGATCCTGGTCGTGATCTACCTGGCGATCGCCTTCGAGTGGCGCATGGCGCTGGCCGCGCTGGTCGCCCTGATCCACGACATCACGATCACCAGCGGTATCTACGCCCTCGTCGGCTTCGAGGTCACCCCAGGTACGGTGATCGGTCTGCTGACGATCCTCGGTTACTCGCTCTACGACACTGTCGTCGTCTTCGACAGCCTCAAGGAGCAGACCAAGGACATCACCCGGCAGACCCGCTGGACCTACAGCGACCTCGCCAACCGCTCCATCAACGGCACGCTGGTGCGTTCGATCAACACCACCGTGGTCGCGCTGCTGCCGGTGGCGGGCCTGCTCTTCATCGGCGGCGGTGTGCTCGGCGCGGGCATGCTCAACGACATCTCGCTGTCGCTGTTCGTCGGCCTCGCGGCCGGTGCGTACTCCTCGATCTTCATCGCCACGCCGCTCGTCGCTGACCTCAAGGAGCGCGAGCCGCAGATGAAGGCCCTCCGCAAGCGGGTCCTGGCCAAGCGGGCGCAGGCCGCCGCCCAGGGCGAGCCGGATGCGGACCGGTCCGCCGAGTCGTCGTTCGCCGACGAGCCCGAGGACGCGGCGCCCGCGGTCGTCGGCCCGCGCAACCAGCCCGCCTCGCGCAGCCGGGGCCGTGGCCGACCCTCGGGGAAGCGCCGGTGACCGCGATGACCGACGTCCAGGAGCTGCTGCTCAGCCGCATCCGCGATGTGGCCGACTACCCGGAGCCGGGGGTGATGTTCAAGGACATCACCCCGCTCCTCGCCGACCCGGCGGCGTTCACCGCGCTCACCGACACCCTGGCCGGCATCGGCACCCGGCAGGGCGCCACCAAGGTCGTCGGCCTGGAAGCCCGCGGCTTCATCCTCGGCGCCCCGGTCGCCGTCCGCGCGGGCCTCGGCTTCATCCCCGTGCGCAAGGCGGGCAAGCTCCCCGGAGCCACCCTCAGCCAGGCCTACGACCTGGAGTACGGCTCGGCGGAGATCGAGGTGCACGCCGAGGACCTGGCCGCCGGCGACCGCGTCCTGGTCGTCGACGACGTCCTCGCCACCGGCGGCACGGCAGAGGCCTCCATAGAGCTCATCCGCCGCGCGGGCGCCGAGGTCGCCGGCGTGGCGGTCCTGATGGAACTGGGCTTCCTCGGCGGACGCGCCCGCCTGGAGCCGGCCCTGGCCGGCGCCCCGCTGGAGTCCCTGCTGAAGATCTGACGCGCGAGGGCGGACGGTTCCGCGCAAGGCCATGTAAAGCGCAGGACACCGCGAGGCGGGCTCCGGAGGAATCCGGAACCCGCCTCGTGCGTTTCTTCCTGCAGAAGGCCGTCTCAGCGGCCTGAAGGCGAGCCCGCGGGCAGCCCGGGATCGCTACCGTGACTCCGCTCCCCCGGAGGGGGCTTCCGACCCAAAGGTTGCGGTCCGGCCCGAACCGATCCCTTGCGGGAGGAACGGAAACTACCACAGACCAGGCAGAGCGATTTACCCTGCGGCTGAAGCCGGTGGGCCCGATCGCTACCATGGGATCTCCGGAGCCTGACCGGGGGACCCGGATCGCGCACGAGGAGCCCTCTTGCCAGACGAGGCCCAGCCACTGACCGCCGCCAAGCCCGAGTCCGCCTCGGCGTCCGCGGCGAAGCCCGCGCCGAGCGCGTCGCACGCGAAGAACGATGCCCGCGGGACGGCCGAGCACGCCCACGCCGCGCCCGTCGACAAGCCCGCCGAGCTCGCGCGCCCCAAGCCCGCCCAGTCCCCGGCCGTCCGCGCGTCCTCGGGCCAGCCCACCCGCTCCGGCTCCTCCAACCGCGTCCGCGCCCGCCTCGCCCGCCTCGGCGTCCAGCGCGCCAACCCCTACAACCCGGTCCTGGAACCGCTGCTGCGGATAGTGCGCAGCAACGACCCCAAGATCGAGAACGCCACGCTGCGCCAGATCGAGCGCGCCTACCAGGTCGCCGAGCGCTGGCACCGTGGTCAGAAGCGCAAGAGCGGCGACCCGTACATCACGCACCCGCTCGCGGTGACCACCATCCTCGCCGAGCTCGGCATGGACCCGGCCACCCTCATGGCCGGCCTGCTGCACGACACGGTCGAGGACACCGAGTACGGCCTGGACCAGCTGCGCCGCGACTTCGGCGACACCGTGGCCCTGCTCGTCGACGGCGTCACCAAGCTGGACAAGGTCAAGTTCGGCGAGGCCGCGCAGGCCGAGACCGTGCGCAAGATGGTCGTCGCCATGGCCAAGGACCCCCGCGTCCTGGTCATCAAGCTCGCCGACCGCCTGCACAACATGCGCACCATGCGCTACCTCAAGCGCGAGAAGCAGGAGAAGAAGGCGCGCGAGACGCTGGAGATCTACGCGCCGCTCGCCCATCGGCTGGGCATGAACACCATCAAGTGGGAGCTGGAGGACCTCGCCTTCGCGATCCTCTACCCCAAGATGTACGACGAGATCGTCCGCCTGGTCGCCGAGCGCGCCCCCAAGCGCGACGATTACCTGGCGATCGTCACCGACGAGGTCCAGGCCGACCTGCGCGCCGCCCGCATCAAGGCGACCGTCACCGGCCGCCCGAAGCACTACTACAGCGTCTACCAGAAGATGATCGTCCGCGGCCGTGACTTCGCGGAGATCTACGACCTGGTGGGCATCCGTGTCCTGGTCGACACCGTCCGCGACTGCTACGCGGCCCTCGGCACCGTGCACGCGCGATGGAACCCGGTCCCCGGCCGGTTCAAGGACTACATCGCGATGCCCAAGTTCAACATGTACCAGTCGCTGCACACGACGGTCATCGGACCCAACGGCAAGCCGGTCGAACTCCAGATCCGCACGTTCGACATGCACCGCCGCGCCGAGTACGGCATCGCCGCGCACTGGAAGTACAAGCAGGAGGCCGTCGCCGGCGCCTCCAAGGTCCGTACCGACGCGCCCAAGTCGTCCGCCAAGGACAAGGACGCCATCAACGACATGGCGTGGCTGCGGCAGCTGCTGGACTGGCAGAAGGAGACCGAGGACCCCGGCGAGTTCCTGGAGTCGCTGCGCTTCGACCTCTCCCGCAACGAGGTCTTCGTCTTCACGCCCAAGGGCGACGTCATAGCGCTCCCGGCCGGAGCCACCCCGGTGGACTTCGCGTACGCCGTCCACACCGAGGTCGGCCACCGCACCATAGGAGCCCGGGTCAACGGCCGCCTGGTCCCGCTGGAGTCCACTCTGGACAACGGCGACCTGGTGGAGGTCTTCACCTCCAAGGCGACCGGCGCCGGACCGTCCCGCGACTGGCTCGGCTTCGTCAAGTCGCCCCGGGCCCGCAACAAGATCCGGGCGTGGTTCTCCAAGGAGCGCCGCGACGAGGCGATCGAGCAGGGCAAGGACGCCATCGTCCGCGCGATGCGCAAGCAGAACCTGCCGATCCAGCGCATCCTGACCGGCGACTCGCTGGTCACGCTCGCGCACGAGATGCGCTACTCCGACATCTCCGCGCTGTACGCGGCGATCGGCGAGGGCCATGTCTCCGCGCAGAACATCGTGCAGAAGCTCGTCCAGGCCCTCGGCGGCGAGGAGGCGGCCACCGAGGAGATCGACGAGAGCATGCCGCCCGCGCGCGGGCGCGGCCGCAAGCGCCGCTCCAGCGCGGACCCGGGCGTGGTGGTCAAGGGCGTCGAGGACGTGTGGGTCAAACTGGCCCGCTGCTGCACGCCGGTGCCCGGCGACCCGATCATCGGCTTCGTCACCCGCGGCAGCGGTGTGTCCGTTCACCGCAGCGACTGCGTCAACGTGGAGTCACTGTCCCGCGAGCCCGAGCGCATCCTGGACGTCGAGTGGGCGCCCACGCAGTCCTCGGTGTTCCTGGTGGCCATCCAGGTCGAGGCCCTGGACCGCTCCCGGCTGCTCTCGGACGTCACCCGCGTCCTGTCCGACCAGCACGTCAACATCCTGTCCGCGGCCGTCCAGACCTCCCGCGACCGCGTCGCCACCTCCCGCTTCACCTTCGAGATGGGCGACCCCAAACACCTGGGCCACGTCCTGCGGGCGGTCCGCGGCGTGGAGGGCGTCTACGACGTGTACCGGGTGACGTCGGCGCGCAGCCGGGCGTGACCGCCGTACCCACGACGCCGAGAGGGCCCCGTACGCACCGTACGGGGCCCTCTCGCGACGCAACGGGCCGGTCAGCCGCCCGATTTCAGCCGCCGAACTCCTGGAGACCCTTCAGGGCCTGGTCCAGGAGTGCCTGGCGGCCCTCCAGTTCCTTCTCCAGCTTGTCCGCCTTGGCGGCGTTGCCCTGGCTCCGGGCCTGCTCGATCTGGCCCCTCAGCTTGTCCACGGCGGCCTGCAGCTGACCGGTCAGACCCTCGGCACGCGCGCGAGCCTCGGGGTTCGTCCGGCGCCACTCGGTCTCCTCGGCCTCCTGCAGGGCCCGCTCCACCGTGTGCATCCGGCCCTCGACCCGCGGCCTGGCGTCCCGCGGCACATGGCCGATGGCCTCCCAGCGCTCGTTGATCGAGCGGAAGGCGGCCCGCGCGGCCTTCAGATCCGTGATCGGAAGGAGCTTCTCGGCCTCCTCGGCCAGCTCCTCCTTCAGCTTCAGGTTCTCCGATTGCTCGGCGTCCCGCTCGGCGAACACCGAGCTGCGGGCGGCGAAGAAGACGTCCTGGGCACCGCGGAAACGGTTCCACAGGTCGTCCTCGTGCTCCCGCTGGGCGCGGCCCGCGGCCTTCCACTCCGCCATCAGTTCGCGGTAGCGGGCCGCCGTCGGACCCCAGTCCGTCGAGTCCGACAGCGCCTCGGCCTCGGCGACCAGCCGCTCCTTGGTCTTGCGCGCCTCCTCGCGCTGTGCGTCCAGCTGCGCGAAGTGCGCCTTGCGCCGCTTGGAGAACGCCGACCGCGCGTGGGAGAAGCGGTGCCACAGCTCGTCGTCGGACTTGCGGTCCAGGCGCGGCAGCCCCTTCCACGTGTCCACCAGCGCGCGCAGCCGCTCACCGGCCGCCCGCCACTGGTCCGACCGGGCCAGCTCCTCCGCCTCGACGACGAGCGCCTCCTTGGCGTGCCGGGCCTCGTCCGCCTGACGGGCGCGCTGCGCCCTGCGCTCCTCGCGCCGCGCCTCGACCGTCTCGACCAGCTTGTCCAGCCGGGCACGCAGGGCGTCCAGGTCACCGACCGCGTGGTGCGCGTCGATCTGCTCGCGCAGGTGGTCGATCGCCGCCTGGGCGTCCTTCGCCGACAGGTCGGTGGTCCGTACCCGCTTCTCGAGGAGGCCGATCTCGACAACCAGGCCCTCGTACTTGCGCTCGAAGTAGGTCAGCGCCTCCTCGGGGGAGCCGGCCTGCCAGGAACCGACGACCTGCTCGCCGTCGGCCGTCCGCACGTACACGGTCCCCGTCTCGTCGACGCGGCCCCACGGGTCGCTGCTCACAGCGCCTCCTCCACATGATGCCTGCTAGGGGGCCTCGAAGCTCCCCCGGGCATCGTCCACAGTTTCGTCACGGCCAACATAGGCGAACGGCGCCTTGCCTGTCCGCATCCAGCGCGACCGAAATTACGCAGTTGACGCTCAGGATTTCGTGACCGTGGCTTTGTTGATCACGACCGTCGCGTTCGGGGCCCCGTCGCCGGCGCCCGTGTTCTCACCCGCGGCGGCGATCTTCTTCAGCACCTTCATCCCGGCCTCGGAAACCGTACCGAACGGGGTGTAGTTGGGCGGCAGCTGACTGTCCTGGTAGACCAGGAAGAACTGGCTGCCTCCAGTGTGGCGCCCCTGGTTGCTGGAGGCGTTGTACTGGTTCGCCATCGCCACCGTGCCCGCCGGGTACACGTTGCCCTTCAGGCTCTTGTCCTTGAGGTTCTCGTCCGGGATCGTGTACCCGGGTCCGCCGGTGCCAGTGCCCGTCGGGTCGCCGCACTGCAGCACGTAGATGCCGTTCGTGGTCAGCCGGTGGCACTTGGTGTGGTCGAAGTAGCCCTTGCCGGCCAGGAAGCCGAACGAGTTCACGGTGTGCGGCGCGGCGGCCGCCTTCAGCGCCACATCGATGTCGCCGCACGTCGTCGCGAGCTTCATGGTGTACTTCGCCGACGTGTCGATCGTCATCGCCGGCTCCTTCTTCCAGCTCAGCTTCTTCACCGAGCCCTTGGCCGGCTTCTCGCACGGGTCCGGTGCCTTGCTGGTGGCCGAGGCGCTGGGGGTGACGTCCGCGCTCGCGTTGGCCTTGTCGTCCTTCTTGTCGTTCTTCATGACACCGGTCGTGTACAGCGCGACACTGCCGATCACCACCACGCCGAGCACCGACGCGATCACCGAGTTGCGCGTGCGCGCCTTGCGCCGTGCGGCGGTACGCCGCTGCTGCTGCCGCAAGAACTTCTCCCGGGCGAGCTGACGCCGCCGCTGCTCCTGGCTGACCACCGGGTTCTCTCCTCATGCGTCTCATGTGTCGACCGGTACTGGTGCGTCCTGTGAGCCGAACGCCTGTGTGTGCCCCGTACCGTATATGGGTTCGCTGAGGATCCGGCAGCGCCGGTAGGCTCTGACCACACCTGTAGCCGCCCGTATCGACACAAACGAAGGACGATCGTGCTCATTGCCGGGTTCCCCGCCGGGGCCTGGGGGACGAACTGCTACCTCGTCGCCCCCGCCGCCGGTGAGGAGTGCGTGATCATCGACCCCGGCCATCAGGCCGCCCAAGGCGTCGAGGAAGCACTGAAGAAGCATCGGCTCAAGCCCGTCGCCGTCGTCCTCACCCATGGCCACATCGACCATGTCGCCTCGGTCGTCCCGGTGTGCGGAGCGCACGGCGTACCGGCCTGGATCCACCCGGCCGACCGGTACATGATGAGCGACCCCGAGAAGGCCCTCGGCCGTTCCATCGGGATGCCGCTGATGGGCGAGCTGACCGTGGGGGAGCCGGACGACGTCGAGGAACTCGCCGACGGCGCCCGGCTGGACCTGGCCGGTCTCTCGTTCTCCGTCGCGCACGCGCCCGGCCATACCAAGGGGTCGGTGACCTTCCAGATGCCCGAGACCGCGGACGTCCCGTCGGTCTTCTTCTCCGGGGATCTGCTGTTCGCCGGCTCCATCGGACGCACCGACCTGCCCGGCGGTGACACGGCCGAGATGCTCGACTCGCTGGCCCGCGTGTGCCTGCCGCTCGACGACTCGACCGTGGTGCTGTCCGGCCACGGCCCCCAGACGACCATCGGCCAGGAGCGCGCCACCAACCCCTATCTGCGGCAGGTGGCCGCCGGCCCGGGAGCGCAAGCCGACGCTCCCCGACGAGGAATGTGACGAGAGGCTTCGTGAGCACCTTCAAGGCCCCCAAGGGCACGTACGACCTGATCCCGCCGGACTCCGCGAAGTACCTGGCGGTGCGCGAGGCGATCGCCGCCCCGCTGCGCAACTCCGGCTACGGCTACATCGAGACCCCCGGCTTCGAGAGCGTCGAGCTGTTCGCCCGCGGTGTAGGCGAGTCCACCGACATCGTGACCAAGGAGATGTACGCCTTCGAGACCAAGGGCGGCGACAGGCTGGCGCTGCGCCCCGAGGGCACCGCCTCCGTGCTGCGCGCCGCCCTGGAGGCCAACCTCCACAAGGCGGGCAACCTGCCGGTCAAGCTCTGGTACTCCGGCTCCTACTACCGCTACGAGCGCCCGCAGAAGGGCCGCTACCGCCACTTCTCCCAGGTCGGCGCGGAGGCGATCGGCGCCGAGGACCCGGCGCTCGACGCCGAGCTGATCGTCCTGGCGGACCAGGCGTACCGCTCGCTGGGCCTGAGGAACTTCCGCATCCTGCTCAACAGCCTGGGCGACAAGGAGTGCCGCCCGGTCTACCGGGCCGCGCTCCAGGACTTCCTGCGCGGCCTGGACCTGGATGAGGACACCCGCCGCCGCGTCGACATCAACCCGCTGCGGGTCCTCGACGACAAGCGGGAGTCCGTCCAGAAGCAGCTGACCGGCGCCCCGCTGCTGCGCGACTACCTGTGCGACGCCTGCAAGACGTACCACGAGGAGGTGCGGTCCCTGCTGGTGGCCCAGGGCGTGGCCTTCGAGGACGACCCCAAGCTGGTCCGCGGCCTGGACTACTACACGCGCACCACCTTCGAGTTCGTCCACGACGGCCTGGGCTCGCAGTCCGCGGTGGGCGGCGGCGGCCGCTACGACGGCCTGTCGGAGATGATCGGCGGCCCCGCGCTGCCCTCGGTGGGCTGGGCCCTGGGCGTGGACCGTACGGTCCTGGCCCTGGAGGCGGAGGGCGTCGAGCTCCAGCTTCCCGCCACCACCAGCGTGTTCGCGGTCCCGCTCGGCGAGGAGGCGCGCCGGGTGCTGTTCGCCAAGATCACCGAGCTGCGCAAGGTGGGCATCGCGGCGGACTTCTCCTACGGCAACAAGGGCCTCAAGGGCGCCATGAAGAACGCCAACCGCAGCGGCGCCCGCTACACCCTCGTCGCCGGCGAGCGCGACCTCGCCGAGGGTGTCGTCCAGCTCAAGGACATGGAGTCCGGCGAGCAGACGGCGATCGGCGTGAACGAGATCGTGGCGGAGCTGGAGTCACGGCTCGGCTGAGGAGACGCACGGTGAGCCCGGCGGCACACGGCCGCCAGGCTCACCACCGTCGCACCGGCGCGCTTCGCCTGCCGGGGCACCGACGTCAACCCCGCGGGTGCCGATTCGTCCTGCCAGGCGATTTCGAACGTTCGGGGACGCCTGTGCGTACTTCCTTATGTCCAACGAACGGTGGAGACACCGGCGCGTACGGCACAATGGCCGTGCCCGAAGAAGGTCCACCTCTCCAGTGACGGAATCGGCGTGATGAGCAAGACGACAGTGAGGGACGTCTCCACGGACCCCGCGACGGACCGCGCGGTGGCCGGACCGCGGACGGTGGGCGGCAGCCGGGCCTTCGCGCTGCTGCTGGTGATCACCGGCGCGGCCGGGCTGCTCGCCGCGTGGGTCATCACGATCGACAAGCAGAAGATCCTCGAAGGCAAGCTGAGCGGCAAGACCTTCACCCCCAGCTGCAGCCTCAACCCGATCGTGTCCTGCGGCAGCGTCATGGAGAGCAAGCAGGCCGCCGTGTTCGGGTTCCCCAACCCGCTGCTCGGCCTGGTCTGCTACGGCATCGTGATCTGCGTCGGCATGAGCCTGCTGGCCCGCGCCACCTTCCCGCGCTGGTACTGGCTGACGTTCAACTTCGGCACGCTGTTCGGGGTGTGCTTCGTCACCTGGCTGCAGTTCGAGTCGCTGTACCGGATCAACGCGCTGTGCCTGTGGTGCTCGCTGGCCTGGGTCGCCACGCTCACCATGTTCTGGTACGTGACCTCGTTCAACATCCGCAACGACTTCCTGCCCGCGCCGCGTGCCGTGAAGAACTTCCTCGGCGAGTTCACCTGGGTGCTCCCGGTCACCCACAGCGGCGTCATCGCCATGCTGATCCTGACCCGCTGGGGCAGCAGCCTCTGGGCCTGACCGGCAGGGCCCACCACCCGGCCCCGACGGCGTTGTCAGTGCGGTGCCATAGGGTTTCAGCGTGGAGCCCGACCTGTTCACCGCCGCAGCAGAAGAACGTCAGGAGAAGGACCCGGCCGCCAGCCCCCTCGCGGTCCGGATGCGCCCGCGCACCCTCGACGAGGTGGTGGGCCAGCAGCACCTGCTCAAGCCCGGCTCGCCGCTGCGCCGGCTGGTCGGCGAGGGCGCGACCGGACCGGCGGGGCCCTCCTCGGTGATCCTGTGGGGCCCTCCCGGCACCGGCAAGACCACGCTGGCGTACGTCGTCTCCAAGGCCACCAACAAGCGCTTCGTGGAGCTGTCGGCGATCACCGCGGGCGTCAAGGAGGTCCGCGCGGTCATCGACGGCGCCCGCCGCGCCTCCGGCGGGTACGGCCAGGAGACCGTCCTCTTCCTCGACGAGATCCACCGCTTCAGCAAGGCCCAGCAGGACTCCCTGCTCCCGGCGGTGGAGAACCGCTGGGTGACCCTGATCGCCGCCACCACGGAGAACCCGTACTTCTCGGTGATCTCCCCGCTGCTGTCCCGCTCCCTGCTGCTCACCCTCGAACCGCTCACGGACGAGGACATCCGCGGCCTGCTGCGCCGCGCGCTCACCGACGAGCGGGGCCTGAAGGACACCGTCACCCTCCCCGCGGACACGGAGGACCACCTGCTGCGCATCGCCGGCGGTGACGCCCGACGGGCCCTGACCGCCCTGGAGGCCGCCGCGGGCGCCGCCCTGGACAAGGGCGAGAGCGAGATCGGCCTGACCACGCTGGAGGAGACCGTCGACCGGGCCGCGGTGAAGTACGACCGCGACGGCGACCAGCACTACGACGTGGCCAGCGCCCTGATCAAGTCCATCCGCGGCTCCGACGTCGACGCCGCGCTGCACTACCTGGCTCGGATGATCGAGGCCGGCGAAGACCCGCGGTTCATCGCGCGCCGCCTGATGATCTCCGCCAGCGAGGACATCGGCCTCGCCGATCCGAACGCGCTGCCGATCGCGGTGGCCGCCGCCCAGGCCGTCGCGATGATCGGCTTCCCCGAGGCCGCGCTCACCCTCAGCCACGCCACCGTCGCCCTGGCCCTCGCGCCCAAGTCGAACTCCGCGACCACCGCGATCGGCGCCGCCCTGGACGACGTACGCAAGGGACTGGCCGGACCGGTCCCGGCGCATCTGCGCGACAGCCACTACAAGGGCGCGACCAAGCTCGGGCACGGCAAGGACTACGTCTACCCGCACGACCTGCCCGAGGGCATCGCCGCCCAGCAGTACGCCCCCGAGGCCCTGAAGGACCGCGAGTACTACTCCCCGAGCAGACACGGCGCCGAGGCGCGCTACGCCGACGCGGTGGAATGGACGCGCAAGCACCTCGGTCGAAAGCGCACCTGAACGCCCTGTAGACTGACCCGAAGTGCTGAGTTCCGCGCAGTCAGAGCGGGACACCCAGCCGGAGACCCGGTCCCGGGCCAGCCCCGGGGAGCGGACTCCAGGAGCGTCGCGCACCGATGAACGGTGTCGCGGGCAGCCCACCACCACCCAGAGCCCTGGGAGCGGGAGGTGGGCCACTCGCGTGCTGCACGTATGTGCCCAGACCAGGGGAGCGGCTGCCCTCCAGGTCCCGAGCGGACCCGGTGGGATTCCCCGGCTGCGGATGCGACCTCCCTCAACCCTGACAAGCCGGAACACTACGAAAAGAGACGAAAGACAGTGGCGAACCAGTCCCGCCCCAAGGTCAAGAAGTCGCGTGCCCTCGGCATCGCCCTGACCCCGAAGGCCGTCAAGTACTTCGAGGCCCGCCCCTACCCGCCGGGTGAGCACGGCCGCGGCCGCAAGCAGAACTCGGACTACAAGGTCCGTCTGCTGGAGAAGCAGCGTCTGCGTGCGCAGTACGACGTGTCCGAGCGCCAGCTCGTCCGCGCCTACGAGCGTGCCTCCAAGGTCCAGGGCAAGACCGGTGAGGCCCTGATCGTCGAGCTCGAGCGCCGCCTCGACGCGCTGGTCCTGCGTTCGGGCATCGCCCGCACGATCTACCAGGCCCGCCAGATGGTCGTCCACGGCCACATCCAGGTCAACGGCCAGAAGGTCGACAAGCCGTCCTTCCGTGTCCGTCCCGACGACGTGGTCCAGGTCCGCGACCGCTCCAAGGACAAGACGCTCTTCCAGATCGCCCGTGAGGGCGGCTTCGCCCCCGAGGGCGAGACCCCGCGCTACCTGCAGGTGAACCTCAAGGCCCTGGCGTTCCGCCTGGACCGCGAGCCGAACCGCAAGGAGATCCCGGTGGTCTGCGACGAGCAGCTCGTCGTCGAGTACTACGCCCGCTGATCACCAGCCGGACGTAGCACCAGCGGCTCGGCTCAGCCCGCCGTCTCCCCGCCCTTCCGGGTGGGCGAGGCGGCGGGCTGACGCATGTCCGCCCTCCCGTGGACCTCCGGCCCGCGCTGAGCCGGCAACGCCGCCGGCGACGGCGCACCAGTTCGCCGCAGTGCCCGGGAGACGGCTTCCTCCCGGCCCAGCGCCGCCCCCTGCCGCACGCACTCCTCGTACCGCTCGTCGCCCAGCCGGTCCCGGGCCGTCGCCTCGCACAGCTCGTGCGGGGCGTTGTAGTACACCGACCCGAACAGCCGCAGCCCCACCGACGGCCACATCCCGCCCGCCGCGCCCTGGAGCACCGCCGCCTCCGCCGCGGCGCCCTCGGTCACGGTCACCAGCGCCAGCAGCTCCACCGCCAGCACCGACCCCAGCAGGTCACGGAAGCCGTGCGCGCTGCCCAGACAGTCCACGAGCAGCTCCCGGGCCTCCGCCAGGTTCCCCTCCCGCCAGGCCGCGAACGCCAGGACGTACAGTGCGTAGGCGCGGGTCCAGCGCTCCCCGTGGTCCTCGCAGACCCGGCGCACGTCCTCGCACAGCCGCACCGCGTCCGGCAGATCCCCCTGGAACGCCCGGGTCATCGCCAGCTCCACCTGGCCCATCAGCACGGCGCTGTTGAGCTCGCCGAGCTCCCGGTAGCGCTGGAGCGCCGAGCGCAGCAGCGTCTCCGCGCGCTCCATGTCGTCCGAGACCAGCGCCAGACAGCCGGTGCGGTGCTCCGTGTACGCCAGTGCCCGCGCGCTCGCGGAACGTTCGGCCGTCCGGCGGCACTCCTCCAGCGCGGCCAGCGCCGGCACCGTGTCGCCCTGGAGGATCGCCACATAGGCGAGCACCCACAGCGCCTTGAGCCGGGACTGCTCGTGGGAGCCGTGCAGCTCGACGGCGCGCGCCAGCCAGTGCCGGCCCTCTGCCGGCCGCCCGCACCCCGCCCAGCAGAACCACAGGCTGCCCGCCAGGTACTGGCCCAGATGCGCCTCGTCCGGGCCGGTCATGCAGTACTCCAGGGCCTCGCGCAGATTCGGCAGCTCGGCCTCGATCCGGGCGGCCACCTCGGACTGCCGGGGCGAGAACCACTCCAGCTCGCACCAGGTGGCCAGGCCGACGTACCAGTCGCGGTGCCGCCGGCGCAGCCGGTCCGTGTCCCCGGCCGCCGCCAGCCAGTCGGCACCGTAGGCGCGGACGGTGTCGAGCATCCGGTAGCGCACGCCGGCCGGTGTCTCCTCTCGGCTCAGCACCGACTGCGCGAGCAGCTCGGTCAGCAGGTCCAGGACGTCCTCGGCGGGCAGCCCGCCGCCGCTGCACACGTACTCGGCGGCCTCCAGGTCGAACGGCCCGGCGAACACCGACAGCCGCGCCCACAGCAGCCGCTCCCCGGGCGCGCACAGCTCGTGGCTCCAGCCGATCGTCGTGCGCAGGGTCCGATGCCGGGGCAGGGCGTCCGGGCCGCCGCCGGTCAGCAGCCGGAACCGGTCCTGAAGCCGTTCCAGGAGCCGGGCGGGCGACAGCGCCCGCAGCCGCCCCGCGGCCAGCTCGACGGCCAGCGGGATCCCGTCCAGACGCCGGCACACCTCCCGTACCGCCGGATCCCCGGCGGCGACCGTCACGCCCTGCTGCGCGGCCCGTGCGGCCAGCAGCAAGGCCGCGTCCTCCTCGGCCAGCGGCGCCAGCGGGAACAGCCGCTCACCGGCCACGCCCAGCGGCCTGCGTCCCACGGCGAGCACCGTCAGGTCCGGTGCCCGCCGCAGCAGCTCGGCCACCAGCTCGGCGCACGCGTCCGCCAGATGCTCGAAGCCGTCCAGGACCAGCAGCAGCCGGCGCCGGGCGAGATGGCCGAGCAGGGTCTCGCGGGGCGGCCGTGTCGTGTGGTCGGTGAGGCCCAGCGCCTCCACGACGGCGTGATCGACGAACCGCGGATCCCTCAGCGCCGCCAGCTCCACCCGCCACACCCCGTCCGCGGGCGCCGCGCGCGCCGCCGCGCGCGCCGCGAGCCGCGACTTGCCCACCCCGCCCACGCCCGTCACCGTCACCAGCCGCGCGGTGCCGAGCGCCCGCGCCAGGGCGCCGAGTTCGGCCGAGCGGCCCACGAACGCGTCGAGCTCCACGGGCAGATTGCCCACCGGGCCGCGCCCCGGTCCGTCCGTGCCGTCCCCTTCGGGCGGGGAGCCCGGCGTGGAATCCTGCATGCCGTCTCGCATGGAACACGGAGCGTACTGAAGCGTATTCAGTCCGTACAACCGCTTCTCCCGGCGCCGCCGCGCACAAGCGCTAATCCGGTACGGAGCCCCACCCCCGGCGCGATAGGCTCGGGGCACGACTTTCTCGATGTTCAGGCTCGTTGTTCAGACGCGTTTCAGGGAGCGGGTGCGCACAGTGTCCGGTGGAGAGGTGGCCGGGATCCTGGTGGCCGTGTTCTGGGCGATCCTGGTCTCCTTCCTCGCGGTCGCGCTGGCGAGGCTGGCCCAGACGCTCAGGGCGACCGCCAAGCTCGTGGCGGACGTGACCGACCAGGCCGTTCCGCTGCTGGCCGACGCCTCCCGGGCGGTGCGCTCCGCACAGACCCAGATCGACCGCGTCGACGCGATCGCCTCCGACGTCCAGGAGGTCACCTCGAACGCGTCCGCGCTGTCGACCACCGTCGCCTCCACCTTCGGCGGCCCGCTGGTCAAGGTCGCGGCCTTCGGCTACGGCGTGCGCCGGGCGCTGGGCGGCCGCAAGGAGGACGTGCCCGCCAGGACGTCGAGGCGTACCGTGATCGTGGGCCGCACCGTCCCGGCCGCGCGGCGGGGGAAGCGGAACAACCGGGAGAAGTAAGGACTAGCGATGTTCCGCCGTACGTTCTGGTTCACCACCGGTGTCGCCGCCGGTGTGTGGGCGACCACCAAGGTCAACCGCAAGCTGAGGCAGCTGACCCCCGAGAGCGTCGCCGCGACCGCGGCGAACAAGGCGCTCGAGGCGGGTCACCGGCTCAAGGACCGCGCCGTGGGCTTCGCGCTCGACGTCCGCGACAACATGGCCCAGCGGGAGGCCGAACTCGGCGAGGCGCTCGGCATCGACGCGCCCGTCGGACCCGAACTCCCCGTACCCCGGCGGCACGCCGCCATCGAGAACCACGACAGCCCGAAGTACGTCGACGGCTCGACGTACCCGACGTACTCGTACAACCGGAATGAGGACCACTGATGGAGTCGGCTGAGATCCGCCGCCGCTGGCTGAGCTTCTTCGAGGAGCGCGGGCACACCGTCGTCCCTTCGGCGTCGCTCATCGCGGACGACCCGACTCTGCTCCTCGTCCCGGCCGGCATGGTGCCCTTCAAGCCCTACTTCCTGGGTGAGGTCAAGCCGCCCTACCCGCGCGCCACCAGCGTGCAGAAGTGCGTGCGCACGCCCGACATCGAAGAGGTCGGCAAGACCACCCGGCACGGCACGTTCTTCCAGATGTGCGGCAACTTCTCCTTCGGCGACTACTTCAAGGAAGGCGCCATCAAGCTCGCCTGGGAGCTGCTCACCGGCTCCCAGGACGAGGGCGGTTACGGCCTCGACCCCGAGCGCCTGTGGGTCACCGTCTACCTGGACGACGACGAGGCCGAGCGCATCTGGCACGAGGTCGTCGGCGTGCCCAAGGAGCGCATCCAGCGCCTGGGCATGAAGGAGAACTACTGGTCCATGGGCGTGCCCGGCCCGTGCGGCCCCTCCTCCGAGATCAACTACGACCGCGGCCCGGAGTTCGGCGTCGAGGGCGGCCCCGCCGTCAACGACGAGCGGTACGTGGAGATCTGGAACCTCGTCTTCATGCAGTACGAGCGCGGCGAGGGCACCGGCAAGGAGAACTTCGAGATCCTCGGGGAGCTGCCGAACAAGAACATCGACACGGGCCTCGGCCTGGAGCGGCTCGCCATGATTCTGCAGGGCGTGCAGAACATGTACGAGATCGACACCTCCATGGCCGTCATCGACAAGGCCACCGAGCTGACCGGCGTCCGCTACGGCGACGCCCACGACTCGGACGTCTCCCTGCGTGTCGTGACCGACCACATGCGCACCGCCACCATGCTCATCGGTGACGGTGTCACCCCCGGCAACGAGGGCCGCGGCTATGTGCTGCGCCGCATCATGCGCCGCGCCATCCGCAACATGCGCCTGCTCGGCGCCACCGGCCCGGTCGTCAAGGACCTCCTCGACACCGTGATCGAGATGATGGGCCAGCAGTACCCCGAGCTGGTCACCGACCGCGAGCGCATCGAGAAGGTGGCCATCGCCGAGGAGAACGCCTTCCTGAAGACGCTGAAGGCCGGCACCAACATCCTCGACACCGCCGTCACCGAGACCAAGCAGGCCGGCGGCACCGTCCTCTCCGGCGACAAGGCCTTCCTGCTCCACGACACCTGGGGCTTCCCGATCGACCTCACCCTGGAGATGGCCGCCGAGCAGGGCCTCTCCGTGGACGAGGAGGGCTTCCGCCGCCTGATGAAGGAGCAGCGGGAGCGCGCCAAGGCCGACGCCCAGGCCAAGAAGACCGGCCACGCCGACATGGGCGCCTACCGCGAGATCGCCGACACCGCCGGCGAGACCGACTTCATCGGCTACACCGACACCGAGGGCGAGTCCACGATCGTCGGCATCCTCGTCGACGGCGTCTCCTCCCCGGCCGCCACCGAGGGCGACGAGGTCGAGGTCGTCCTGGACCGCACCCCGTTCTACGCCGAGGGCGGCGGCCAGATCGGCGACACCGGCCGGATCAAGGTCGACTCCGGTGCCGTGATCGAGGTCCGCGACTGCCAGAAGCCGGTGCCGGGCGTGTACGTCCACAAGGGCGTCGTCCAGGTCGGCGAGGTCACCGTCGGCGCCAAGGCCCACGCCTCGATCGACACCCGGCGCCGCAAGGCCATCGCCCGCGCCCACTCGGCCACCCACCTCACCCACCAGGCCCTGCGCGACGCCCTCGGTCCGACGGCCGCCCAGGCCGGTTCGGAGAACCAGCCCGGCCGCTTCCGCTTCGACTTCGGCTCGCCGTCCGCCGTACCGACGGCCGTGATGACCGACGTCGAGCAGAAGATCAACGAGGTGCTCGCCCGCGACCTCGACGTCAGCGCCGAGGTCATGGGCATCGACGAGGCCAGGAAGCAGGGCGCCATCGCCGAGTTCGGCGAGAAGTACGGCGAGCGGGTCCGCGTGGTGACCATCGGCGACTTCTCCAAGGAGCTGTGCGGCGGCACGCACGTGCACAACACCGCCCAGCTGGGCCTGGTGAAGCTGCTCGGCGAGTCCTCCATCGGTTCCGGTGTGCGCCGTATCGAGGCCCTGGTGGGCGTGGACGCCTACAACTTCCTCGCCCGTGAGCACACGGTCGTCGCCCAGCTCCAGGAGCTGATCAAGGGCCGCCCGGAGGAGCTTCCGGAGAAGGTCTCCTCGATGCTCGGCAAGCTGAAGGACGCCGAGAAGGAGATCGAGAAGTTCCGCGCCGAGAAGGTCCTCCAGGCCGCCGCCGGTCTCGCCGAGTCCGCCAGGGACGTGCGGGGCGTGGCCGTGGTCACCGGCCAGGTGCCCGACGGCACGACCCCCGACGACCTGCGCAAGCTGGTCCTCGACGTGCGCGGCCGCATCCAGGGCGGCCGGGCCGCGGTCGTCGCCCTCTTCACGGTCGGCAACGGCAAGCCGCTGACGGTCATCGCCACCAACGAGGCCGCCCGCGAGCGCGGCCTGAAGGCCGGTGACCTGGTCCGCACCGCCGCCAAGACCCTCGGCGGCGGCGGTGGCGGCAAGCCGGACGTCGCCCAGGGCGGCGGCCAGAACCCGGCCGCCGTCGGCGAGGCCGTGGACGCCGTCGAGCGGCTCGTCGCCGAAACCGCCAAGTAAGGAAACGGTCGGAAATGCGCAGAGGCCGCCGGCTCGCGATCGACGTCGGGGACGCCCGGATCGGGGTCGCCTCGTGCGACCCCGACGGGATCCTCGCCACCCCGGTGGAGACTGTCCCCGGCCGGGACGTCCCGGCGGCCCACCGCCGCCTGCGGCAGCTCGTCGAGGAGTACGAGCCGATCGAGGTGGTCGTCGGCCTTCCCCGCTCCCTCAAGGGGGGCGAGGGCCCGGCCGCGGTCAAGGTCCGCGCCTTCGCGGGCGAGCTGGCCAAGGGGATCGCCCCGGTGCCGGTGCGCCTGGTGGACGAGCGGATGACCACCGTGACGGCCGGTCAGGGCCTGCGGGCCTCCGGGGTGAAGTCCAGGAAGGGACGCTCCGTGATCGACCAGGCCGCCGCGGTGATCATTCTGCAGCAGGCCCTGGAATCCGAACGGGTGTCAGGCAATGCACCCGGCGAGGGCGTCGAAGTGGTCATCTGATCGCGATACGGTAACGTTCCGCGCGATGCGCCGGTGTTCGAACAGCCGGCGCACAGCAAGAGGTGGAACGGTGGCCGGACGAAAGGCCGCATGGCCGCCGCCTCGCGGCTCTAGGGGATCGATGACTGAGTATGGCCGGGGCCCAGGCTCCGAACCGTGGCATCCGGAGGACCCGTTGTACGGGGACGGCGGATGGGGAGGACAGCAGGGCCACACCGGTCCGCAGTCCCCCTACGGCGGCCGGCATCACCATCCGCAGCAGCCGCACTACGGAGAGTGGGGCCAGGAGCAGCAGGCGGGCTACGACGGACAGCACCAGCAGTACGACGGGCAGGGCGCCCAGCAGTCCCCGCACTACGGTCAGCAGGGCCACCAGCAGTACGACCAGCAGTACGGACCCCACGCCCAGGACCAGCAGCAGTACCAGCAGCAGCACCAGGGCGGCTGGGACGGCACCGGAGCCCAGCCGCAGATGCCGTACGCCGCCGGCCCGGGGGACCCGTACGCGCAGCAGGCCATGTCCTACGGCGCCGAGCAGCCCGACCTCTACGGCACTCCGGATGCCTATCCGCCGCCGGAGCCGCCGAACCGCAGGGCCCCCGAACCCGAACAGCGACCCGACTGGGATCCGGAACCCGGCCCCGGCCAGGAGGACCACGCCTTCTTCGCGGGCGGCGGCGAGGACGAGGACGACCCCGACGGCGACGACCCGAACGAGGGCAGGGGCCGCGGCGACCGCAAGGGGCGGGGCGGCAAGGGGAAGGGCACGGGCGGCAAGAAGCGCCGCAACGGATGCGCCTGCCTGGTCGTCGCGCTGGTGCTCAGCGGCGGCGTGGCCGGTGCCGGGTACTACGGGTACCAGTTCTACCAAAATCGTTTCGGCCCGGCGCCGGACTACACGGGCAACGGCACCGACGAGACCGTGACCGTCGAGATCAAGCCGGGCTTCGGGGGTTATGACATCGGGCGCGAGCTGAAGAAGGCGGGCGTCGTCAAGAGCGTCGACGCCTTCGTGGCGGCCCAGTCGGACAACCCCAAGGGCAAGCAGATCCAGGCGGGCGCCTACCAGCTCAAGAAGCAGATGTCGGCGGCGAGCGCCGTGGCGCTGATGCTGGATCCCCGCAGCCAGAGCAATGTCCTTGTCAAACCGGGCGAACGCAACGCCCAGGTGTACGAGGCGATCGACAAACAGCTCGACCTGGCGGACGGCACCACCAAGAAGATCGCCACGAAGCAGTACAAGTCCCTCGGCCTGCCCGGCTGGGCGAACAACAGCAGCCAGATCATGGATCCGCTGGAGGGCTTCCTCTACCCGGGCACCTATCCCGCGGCCAAGGGCATGAAGCCCGAAACGGTCCTGCGGAACATGGTCAAGCAGGCCGACCAGGCCTACAACCGCTACGACCTGGCCGCGAAGGCCAAGGACCTCGGCCTCTCCAACCCGCTGGAGCTGGTCACGGTCGCGAGCCTCGTCCAGGCCGAGGGCAAGACCCACGACGACTTCCGCATGATGGCCGAGGTCGTCTACAACCGCCTCAAGCCGACGAACACCCAGACCAACCAGCTGCTGCAGTTCGACTCGACCTTCAACTACCTGAAGGGCGAGAGCAACATCCACATCAGCGAAAAAGAGATCAACAGCAACCAGAGCCCGTACAACACCTACACCCACAAGGGCCTGCCGCCCGGACCGATCGGAAACCCCGGCGACGACGCACTGAAGGCGGCGCTGAACCCGACCGACGAGGGCTGGATCTACTTCGTGGCGACCGACGGCATGAACAAGACCGAGTTCGCCAAGACGTACGCCGAATTCCTGAAGCTCAAGGACAAGTTCGATGCCAGCTCGGGCAACTGACGCCCGCCGGGCCGCCGTGCTCGGTTCGCCCATCGCCCACTCCCTCTCCCCGGTGCTGCACCGCGCGGCCTACGAGGAGCTGGGGCTCGCCGGCTGGTCGTACGACCGGTTCGAGATCGACGAGGAAGCACTGCCCGCCTTCTTCGACGGGCTCGGGCCCGAGTGGGCGGGGCTGTCGCTGACCATGCCGCTCAAGCGGGCCGTCATCCCGCTGCTCGACGAGATCAGCGACACGGCGGCCTCCGTCGAGGCGGTCAACACGGTCGTCTGCACCGAGGACGGCCGGCGCACCGGGGACAACACCGACATTCCCGGCATGGTCGCCGCCCTGCGCGAGCACGGCATCGAGCAGGTCGAGTCGGCGGTGATCCTCGGCGCCGGCGCCACCGCGTCCTCCGCGCTGGCCGCACTCGCACGCGTCTGCACCGGCGAGGTCGTCGCCTATGTGCGCAGCGAGGCCCGCGCGGCCGAGATGCGCCAGTGGGGCGAGCGACTGGGAGTGGAGGTCCGTACCGCGCACTGGTCGGACGCCGAGCACGCCCTGCGCGCCCCCCTGGTGATCGCCACCACCCCGGCCGGTACGACCGACGCGCTCGCCACGGCCGTACCCGAGCGGCCCGCCACCCTCTTCGACGTCCTGTACGACCCCTGGCCGACCGCCCTCGCGTCCCGCTGGTCCATGGCCGGCGGCGCCGTCGTCAGCGGTCTCGACCTGCTGGTCCACCAGGCGGTCCTCCAGGTGGAACAGATGACGGGGCGTGCTCCGGCCCCGCTGGACGCCATGCGCCGGGCGGGTGAGAAGGCGCTCGCGGAACGCTGACCTCCCGCCGCCGGCGGCCGGCCGGCGGCGCGGACCGGCCACCGCTTGCGCCGTCGGCGCCGTCCGCCGCCCGTCCGCCTGCTGGACCGGCGGCCGGTCCCGGAGCCCGGACGTGGGAGGATCGTAGGTGGCGGGCCCGGGCCGCGCACCCGGTCGCGCCGTCGCAGTTCCAGGCGCGAGCATGAGGAGCACCGTTGAGCAGGTTGCGTTGGCTGACCGCGGGGGAGTCCCACGGACCCGCACTCGTGGCGACGCTGGAGGGCCTTCCCGCCGGCGTGCCGATCACCACGGAGATGGTGGCGGACCACCTCGCACGGCGGCGCCTGGGCTATGGACGCGGCGCCCGGATGAAGTTCGAGCGCGACGAGGTCACCTTCCTCGGCGGCGTCCGGCACGGCCTCACCCTCGGCTCGCCGGTGGCGATCATGGTCGGCAACACCGAGTGGCCGAAGTGGGAGAAGGTCATGGCCGCCGACCCCGTCGACCCGGCGGAGCTGGCCGAGCTCGCGCGCAACGCCCCGCTGACCCGCCCCCGCCCCGGCCACGCCGACCTGGCGGGCATGCAGAAGTACGGCTTCGACGAGGCACGGCCGGTCCTGGAGCGGGCCTCCGCCCGGGAGACCGCCGCCCGGGTCGCGCTGGGCGCGGTGGCCCGGTCCTATCTGAAGGAGACGGCCGGCATCGAGATCGTCAGCCACGTCGCCGAGCTGGCGGCGGCCAAGGCGCCGTACGGCGTGTACCCGACCCCGGCGGACGTCGAGAAGCTGGACGCGGACCCCGTGCGCTGCCTGGACGCGGACGCGTCGAAGGCGATGGTCGCCGAGATCGACCAGGCCCACAAGGACGGCGACACCCTCGGCGGTGTGGTCGAGGTGCTGGCCTACGGCGTGCCGGTGGGCCTCGGCTCGCACGTGCACTGGGACCGGCGGCTGGACGCACGGCTCGCGGCGGCGCTCATGGGCATCCAGGCGATCAAGGGCGTCGAGGTCGGCGACGGCTTCGACCTCGCGCGCGTCCCGGGCTCCAAGGCCCACGACGAGATCCTCACCACCGCCGACGGCATCAAGCGCGCCACGGGCCGCTCCGGCGGCACCGAGGGCGGGCTGACCACCGGTGAGCTGCTGCGGGTGCGGGCCGCGATGAAGCCGATCGCGACCGTGCCGCGGGCGCTGCAGACCGTCGACGTCGCCACCGGCGAGCCGGCCCAGGCCCACCACCAGCGCTCCGACGTGTGCGCGGTGCCGGCGGCCGGCATCGTCGCCGAGGCGATGGTCGCCCTGGTCCTGGCGGACGCGGTGGCGGAGAAGTTCGGCGGCGACAGCGTGGCCGAGACCCGCCGCAATGTCCGGTCGTACCTCGACAACCTGTCCATCCGATGAGCGGGACGCCGGTCGTCGTCCTGGTGGGCCCGATGGGCGTGGGCAAGTCCACCGTCGGGCATCTGCTGGCCGGCCGTCTCGGGCTCGGCTACCGGGACACCGACGACGACATCGTGACCGAGCAGGGCCGCACCATCGCCGAGATCTTCGTCGACGACGGCGAGCCCGCCTTCCGGGCGATCGAGAAGCAGACGGTACGCCGGGCGCTGGCCGAGCACGACGGTGTGCTGGCGCTGGGCGGCGGCGCGATCCTCGACCCGGACACGCGCGCGCTGCTGGCCGGAGTGCGCGTGGTCTACCTGTCGATGGACGTGGAGGAGGCCGTCAGGCGCACCGGGCTGAACGCGGCCCGCCCGCTGCTCGCGGTCAACCCGCGCAAGCAGTGGCGCGAGCTGATGGAGGCCCGCCGGCATCTGTACGAGGAGGTCGCCGCGGCCGTGGTGCCCACCGACGGCCGTACGCCCGAGGAAGTCACGCAAGCCGTCCTGGACGCAGTGGAGTTGAAGCAGGCATGAGCGAGGCAGTCACCCGGATCCACGTCGGCGGTACCGCGGGCACCGAGCCCTACGACGTCCTGGTGGGACGTCAACTCCTGGGCGAACTGGCCGGTCTGATCGGGGAGAGGTCCCACCCGTCGCCCACCACCACCCTCGAACGAGGCGCTTCGCGCCGCAGTGGTGTTCAAAGGGTCGCCGTGATCCACCCCGAGGCGCTCGCCGAGACCGGTGACGCGCTCCGCGCCGACCTGGCCGAGCAGGGCTTCGAGGCCGTGGCCGTCCAGGTGCCCAACGCGGAGGAGGCCAAGACCGCCGAGGTCGCCGCCTACTGCTGGAAGGCGCTCGGCCAGTCCGGGTTCACCCGCTCCGACGTCATCGTGGGCGTCGGCGGAGGCGCCACCACCGACCTCGCGGGCTTCGTGGCCGCCACCTGGCTGCGCGGAGTGCGCTGGATCGCCATCCCGACCACCGTGCTCGCCATGGTCGACGCGGCCGTCGGCGGCAAGACCGGCATCAACACCGCCGAGGGCAAGAACCTCGTCGGCGCCTTCCACCCGCCCGCGGGCGTGCTGTGCGACCTGGCCGCGCTGGACTCCCTCCCGGTCAACGACTACGTGTCCGGCCTGGCCGAGGTCATCAAGGCCGGCTTCATCGCCGACCCGGTGATCCTGGACCTCGTCGAGTCGGACCCCGAGGCCGCCCGCACCCCGGCCGGCCCGCACACCGCCGAGCTGATCGAGCGCTCCATCCGGGTGAAGGCCGACGTCGTGTCGAGCGACCTGAAGGAATCCGGTCTGCGCGAGATCCTCAACTACGGCCACACGCTCGGACACGCCATCGAGAAGAACGAGCGGTACAAGTGGCGGCACGGCGCCGCGGTGTCGGTGGGCATGCACTTCGCCGCCGAACTCGGCCGTCTGGCGGGCCGGTTGGACGACGCGACGGCGGACCGCCACCGTACGGTCCTCGAATCCGTGGGCCTGCCCCTGCACTACCGCTACGACCAGTGGCCCAAGCTGCTGGAGACGATGAAGGTCGACAAGAAGTCGCGCGGCGACCTGCTGCGCTTCATCGTCCTCGACGGCCTCGCCAAGCCCACCGTCCTGGAGGGCCCGGACCCGGCCGTGCTGCTCGCCGCCTACGGCGAGGTGGGGCAGTAAGTCCCCCGAAGGGCGGTCCGTCCGATACGCCGTGGGTCGGCGGGCACTTCGGGCCGTCCCCGGCCGTTCACCAAACGGCGGCCGGGAACGGTACCGTTCGGTAGGGAAGCGGGAACGGGCCCGCTGCCAGCGCCCATTGCCTTGTACGAGACGGAGTGGCACCGGATGCAGCACGCAGTGGGTCCGCCGCTGCCGCCGCCCCACCAGCCGGGGCACGGACCGGCCGCGGGCTGGCCGCCGGCCGCGCACCACCCGGGTCCGCACCCCGGTGCGCACCACCCGGGCCCGCACCAGGGCTCGGCCCCCGTTCCCTCGCCGCCCCCGGCACCGGGGCGTCCCGGAGCGCCGACGGCACCGCAGCCACCGGTTCCGCACGCGCCACCGGTGCAGGCCCCGCCGCCTCCACCGGACGCCACCGGCCACGTCCGGCTGCCGCCCGGCGGCCCGGTCGCCTTCCCGGCCGCACCGCCCGCCCACGCCGTGCCCGACCCGACCACCACCACCCTCGCGGTGCTGCTGATCGGACCCGCCGGCGCCGGCAAGACGAGCGTCGCCAAGCACTGGGCCGAGCACCGCCGGGTCCCCACCGCGCACATCAGCCTCGACGACGTCCGCGAATGGGTCCGCTCCGGCTTCGCCAACCCGCAGTCCGGGTGGAACGACAACTCCGAGGCGCAGTACCGCCTCGCCCGCCGGACCTGTGGCTTCGCCGCGCGCAACTTCCTCGCCAACGGCATCTCCTGCATCCTCGACGACGCCGTGTTCCCCGACCGCCCGGTCGTCGGCCTCGGTGGCTGGAAACGGCACGTCGGACCCGGCCTGCTCCCGGTCGTCCTGCTCCCCGGCCTGGACGTCGTCCTCGAGCGCAACGCCGAGCGCACCGGCAACCGCCGCCTCACCGACGAGGAGGTCGCCCGCATCCACGGCCGCATGGCCGGCTGGTACGGCTCCGGCCTCCCCATCATCGACAACTCCCAACTCGACATCCCGACCACCGCCCACCTTCTGGACGAGGTCCTGGCCAGAGCCATAGCCAGCCCCCCGACCTGGTAAGAGAGCCGCCGTAGCTGCGGCAGCTCAGCGACAGAGCCGCGGGCAGTCGTGCTCCCCCCAGTGCTCAACGCCCGAGTGGTACCCCCAGGCGGCACGGGTGGGCGCTGGGGGTACCACCCCCTCCGGGGGAGGCATCCCTCCGGCGAGGGCGAGCGCCCCCGCCCCCCGGCGCACCCGTCGGGCACCCCGTACGACTCGGCCCACCGGCGAAGAATCCGCACCCACCGCCGGGGGCAGACCCACTCGGCCCCTCCCGAACGGCAATATCCGGCCACGACTCTTACGCTCGGTTCATGTCAGAGGTGTACGCGGCCCGCCGAACCCGGCTACGGGAGCGCTGCAACGCGGGCGGCAGCGCGGCGGCGCTGGTGACTCGACCCGCCAACGTGCGGTACCTCGCGGGCGCGGCCCCGCACGGTGCCGTCCTGCTCCTCGGAAAGCGCGAGGACCTTCTGGTGTGCCAGAGCCCACCTGACGACCGGCCCCACGAAGGGCGTCCCGACGAGGCGCTGGGGGTCCAGGTCCTGCCCCAGCCCGGCGGCGACCCGGCCGTCGCCGCCGCCGGCCTCGCCGAGTCCCAGGGCGCCGACTCGCTCGCCGTGGAGGAGCACCACCTCACCGTGGCCCGCCACCGGGCCCTCACCTCGGTGGCCCCCCGGACCCGCCTCGCCGACCTGGGCAGCGCGGTGGAGCAGCTGAGAGTCGTCAAGGACGAGGAGGAGATCTCGTGTCTGAGAATCGGCGCGGAGATCGCCGACCAGGCCCTCGGTGAACTGCTGGAGTCCATCCTCGTGGGCCGCACGGAGCGGCATCTGGCGCTGGAGCTGGAGCGGCGGCTGGTCGACCACGGCGCCGACGGCCCCGCCTTCCCGACGTCCGTGGCCACCGGTCCGAACGCGGGCCGCCGCGGCCACCGCCCCACGGACCGCCGGGTGGAGGAGGGCGACTTCCTCTCCGTGTGCCTGGGCGCGGCCTACCGGGGCTACCGCTGCGAGATCGGCCGTACGTTCGTGATCGGCACCTCCCCGGCGGACTGGCAGATCCAGCTGTACGACCTGGTCTTCGCCGCTCAGCGGGCCGGCCGGGAGGCGCTGGCGCCCGGCGCCGCCTACCGGGACGTGGACCGCGCGGCACGTCAGGTCCTGGACTCCGCCGGGTACGCGGAGGGCCTGCAGCCGCTCACCGGACACGGTGTCGGACTCGAAATCGACGAGGACCCGCAGTTGGCCCCCGCGGCCATGGGTAAACTGGACGCTTGCGTGCCGGTCACCGTCGAACCGGGGGTCCACCTCCCGGGCCGGGGCGGTGTCCGGATCGATGACACGCTCGTCGTACGCCCCGAGGCGGACGGCGGACCCGAGCTACTCACCATCACGACCAAGGAGCTGCTCGCGCTGTAGCGACCCCAGGGAAGTGCAGGCACGTCGCACCCGCACCTCCCCGGCGCCGCTCGGCGCGTGCCCCGGGGTCGTCCACGTAAGTCCAGGAGATTGAAGCAACCGTGGCTTCCACGAACGACCTCAAGAACGGCATGGTGCTCAAGCTCGAAGGCGGCCAGCTGTGGTCCGTCGTCGAGTTCCAGCACGTCAAGCCCGGTAAGGGCCCGGCCTTCGTGCGCACCAAGCTCAAGAACGTGCTCTCCGGCAAGGTCGTCGACAAGACCTTCAACGCCGGTGTCAAGGTCGAGACGGCCACCGTCGACAAGCGCGACATGCAGTTCTCCTACATGGACGGCGAGTACTTCGTCTTCATGGACATGGAGACCTACGACCAGCTGCACATCGACCGCAAGGCCGTCGGTGACGCCGCCAACTTCCTGGTCGAGGGCTTCACCGCCACCGTCGCGCAGCACGAGGGCGAGGTGCTCTTCGTCGAGCTGCCGGCCGCCGTCGAGCTGACCATCGCCGAGACCGAGCCCGGCCTCCAGGGCGACCGCTCCACCGGCGGCACCAAGCCCGCCACGCTGGAGACCGGCCACCAGATCCAGGTCCCGCTCTTCATCACCACCGGTGAGAAGATCAAGGTCGACACGCGCTCGAGCGACTACCTTGGCCGGGTGACCAGCTAACCGTGGCTGCCCGCAACACGGCCCGCAAGCGTGCCTTCCAGATCCTCTTCGAGGGCGACCAGCGCGGCGCCGACGTCCTGACGGTCCTCGCGGACTGGATCCGGCACGCCCGCAGCGACACCCGGCAGCCTCCGGTGAGCGAGTACACGATGCAGCTGGTCGAGGGCTACGCCCAGCACGCGACGCGCATCGACGAGCTGATCGCGCAGTACGCGGTCGGCTGGACGCTGGACCGCATGCCGGTCGTCGACCGCAACATCCTGCGGCTCGGCGCCTACGAGCTGATCTGGGTCGACGAGACCCCGGACGCCGTCGTGCTGGACGAGATGGTGCAGCTGGCGAAGGAGTTCTCCACGGACGAGTCGCCCTCGTTCGTCAACGGTCTGCTCGGCCGGCTGAAGGACCTCAAGCCCTCGCTGCGCCGCGACGCGAGCAGCGAGGCGTAGCCGAGAACGAGCGCGACACGCGCAGACACGCCGGAGGGCCCGCAGCGACACCGCTGCGGGCCCTCCGGCGTGTGCGTGCCCCTCCAGTCCACCTGGGCCCCTTCAGGCCCGCAGAACGGCGCCGGGGTGGCCGGAACGGTGTTGTTCCGGCCACCCCGGCGGCACGTTTCTGCTGAAGTCCCTGAGGCCTGCCGAGGCAGGTTGGGGCTCAGCCCTCCTCGTGGGACGCGACCGCGCGGCGGGCGTCCGCGTCCAGCACACCCCAGCTGATCAGCTGCTCGGTGAGGACGGAGGGCGACTGGTCGTAGATGACGGCGAGTGTGCGCAGGTCGTCCTGACGGATCGAGAGCACCTTGCCGTTGTAGTCACCGCGCTGCGACTGGATCGTGGCGGCGTACCGCTGGAGCGGGCCTGCCTTCTCGGCCGGCACCGTGGCCAGCCGCTCCAGGTCCAGGACCAGCTTCGGCGGGGGCTCGGCGGCGCCTCCCGGGGTGGTGCCCGGCAGCAGCTCCTGCACGGGGACCCCGTAGAAATCCGCCAGTTCGGCGAGGCGCTGCACGGTCACGGCACGGTCGCCGCGCTCGTACGAGCCGACCACGACCGCCTTCCAGCGTCCCTGGCTCTTCTCCTCGACACCGTGGAGGGAAAGGCCCTGCTGGGTGCGGATCGCCCGGAGCTTGGCCCCGAGCTGTTTGGCGTATTCGCTGGACATATGGCTCCCCGGACACTGTGTCGACGCGGCCGGCAGTGGTTCCGTCCGCGCGGCTGGTAACTCACTGTGAGGTTACGCAGCGTTACTCTGCCGCGTCAAGCCGAATGGTCCGCCCCGCCTCTTCCGTGGTAACGGCAGCCGGTTACGCCGAAGGGGTGACAAACGGGTGACAAGAGGGACGGTGCGGGGTGACCGGGGGCGCGACCGGAGCGGCCCGCGGCACCTGCTACCGTTGATGGCGCAAATCCGACGTCCTTTAAGGTCCGTCCCGTGAGGCGGAGAAGGAGGTCCGTTTCGTATGGACAAGCAGGACTCGCACGCGAACCCGCAGGCGTCCGCCGCGCGGCCCGTGCTCGAAGGCCCCGACATCGCGCGGGTGCTGACCCGCATCGCCCACGAGATCGTCGAGCGCGCCAAGGGCGCCGACGACGTGGTGCTCCTCGGCATCCCCACCCGGGGCGTCTTCCTCGCCCAGCGGCTCGCCGCCAAGCTGGAGCAGATCACCGAGCGCAAGGTTCCCTGCGGCTCGCTCGACATCACCATGTACCGCGACGACCTGCGCATGCAGCCGCCGCGTGCGCTGGCCCGCACGGAGATCCCCGGTGACGGCATCGACGGCAAGCTGGTCGTCCTCGTCGACGACGTGCTCTTCTCCGGCCGCACCATCCGCGCCGCCCTCGACGCCCTGAACGACATCGGGCGCCCCCGCGCCGTGCAGCTCGCCGTCCTCGTCGACCGGGGCCACCGCGAGCTGCCCATCCGCGCCGACTACGTCGGCAAGAACCTCCCCACGTCGCTGCGGGAGACGGTCAAGGTCCACCTCGCCGAGGAGGACGGCCGCGACACCGTGCTGCTCGGCGCCCAGCCGACCGCCCAGGGCCGTCAGCAGCACTAGCGCACGCGCGCGTGCGGCCCGCCGTACGCCCCTGCGCGCAGGCTCGCCGCGCCCTCGCCTGCCCGGAATCTCCCTTTCCTGAACTGCCTTACGGAGCCTGACAGATGCAGCGTCATCTCATCTCGGCCGCCGACCTCACCCGCGACGACGCCGTCCTGATCCTCGACACCGCCGAGGAGATGGCCCGGGTCGCCGACCGGCCGATCAAGAAACTGCCCACCCTGCGCGGCCGCACCGTCGTCAACCTCTTCTTCGAGGACTCCACCCGCACCCGGATCTCCTTCGAGGCCGCCGAGAAGCGCCTGTCCGCGGACGTCATCAACTTCAGCGCCAAGGGATCGTCGGTGTCCAAGGGCGAGTCCCTGAAGGACACCGCCCAGACCCTGGAGGCCATGGGCGTCGACGCGGTGGTTATCCGGCACAGCGCCTCGGGGGCGCCGTACCGCCTGGCCACCTCCGGCTGGATCGACGCCGTCGTCATCAACGCCGGCGACGGCACCCACCAGCACCCCACCCAGGCGCTGCTCGACGCCTTCACCATGCGCCGCCGGCTGATCGGCAGGGACGCCGGACTCGGCCAGGACCTGGACGGCAGGCGGATCACCGTCGTCGGCGACGTCCTGCACAGCCGGGTCGCCCGCTCCAACGTCGACCTGCTGCACACCCTCGGCGCCGAGGTCACCCTCGTCGCCCCGCCCACCCTGCTGCCGGTCGGCGTCGAGACCTGGCCCTGCGAGGTCTCCTACGACCTCGACGCCACCCTGCCCAAGTCGGACGCGGTGATGATGCTCCGCGTCCAGCGCGAGCGCATGAACGCCGCCTTCTTCCCGACCGAGCGCGAGTACTCCCGGCGCTACGGCCTCGACGCCGAGCGCATGGCGAAGATGCCCGAGCACGCCATCGTGATGCACCCCGGACCCATGGTCCGCGGCATGGAGATCACCGCCGAGGTCGCCGACTCCGAGCGCTGCACCGTCGTCGAGCAGGTCGCCAACGGCGTCTCCATCCGGATGGCCGTCCTGTACCTGCTGCTCGGCGGCAACGAGCCCGCCGTCACCCACACCCGGACCACTGAGGAGAAGTAACCCCCATGAGCAAGATCCTGATCCGTGGTGCGAAGGTGCTCGGCGGCGAGCCGCAGGACGTGCTGATCGACGGCGAGACCATCGCCGAGGTGGGTACCGGCCTGAGCGCGGAAGGCGCTGAGGTCGTCGAGGCCGGCGGCAAGGTGCTCCTGCCGGGCCTGGTCGACCTCCACACCCATCTGCGCGAGCCGGGCCGCGAGGACTCCGAGACGGTCCTCACCGGCACCCGGGCCGCTGCCTCCGGCGGCTACACGGCCGTTTTCGCCATGGCCAACACCTTCCCCGTCGCCGACACCGCCGGCGTCGTCGAACAGGTCTGGCGGCTCGGCCGGGAGCACGGCTACTGCGACGTGCAGCCCATCGGTGCCGTCACCGTCGGCCTGGAGGGCAGGAAGCTCGCCGAACTCGGCGCCATGCACGAGTCGGCCGCCGGGGTCACCGTCTTCTCCGACGACGGCAAGTGCGTCGACGACGCCGTGATCATGCGCCGCGCGCTGGAGTACGTGAAGGCCTTCGGCGGGGTCGTCGCCCAGCACGCGCAGGAGCCGCGGCTGACCGAGGGCGCCCAGATGAACGAGGGCGTCGTCTCCGCCGAGCTGGGCCTGGGCGGCTGGCCGGCCGTCGCCGAGGAGTCGATCATCGCCCGCGACGTGCTGCTCGCCGAGCACGTCGGCTCCCGCGTCCACATCTGCCACCTGTCGACCGCCGGAAGCGTCGAGATCGTGCGCTGGGCCAAGTCCCGCGGCATCGACGTCACCGCCGAGGTCACCCCGCACCACCTGCTGCTCACCGACGAACTGGTGCGCACCTACAACCCGGTCTACAAGGTCAACCCGCCGCTGCGCACCGAGCGCGACGTCATGGCCCTGCGCGAGGCGCTCGCCGACGGCACGATCGACATCGTCGCCACCGACCACGCCCCGCATCCGCACGAGGACAAGGACTGCGAGTGGGCCGCGGCCGCCATGGGCATGGTCGGCCTGGAGACCGCGCTGTCGGTGGTCCAGGAGACCATGGTCGACACCGGGCTGCTGGACTGGGCGGGCATCGCCGACCGCATGTCCTTCACGCCGGCCCGGATCGGGCGGGCCGGCGGCCACGGCCGTCCCGTCTCGGCTGGTGAGCCCGCCAACCTCACCCTCGTCGACACGGCATACCGTGGGCAGGTGGACCCCGCGGGCTTCGCCTCGCGCAGCCGCAACACCCCCTACGAGGGACGTGAGCTGCCGGGCCGTATCACCCACACGTGGCTCCGGGGCAAGGCCACGCTCGTCGACGGGAAGCTCACGTGACACCTGTAATCCTGCTGGCGGAGGCCCAGAAGTCGGCCGACGTCACCGACTGGCCGGCCCGCATCGGCTGGCTCGTCGGACTCCTGCTCTTCATCGCGCTCGTCTACTGGCTGATGCGCGAGGGCTGGAAGTGGCGCGGCACGCTCCAGAGCGACCTGCCCCCGCTGCCCGGCGCGCCCGAGGAGACCGGCGAGGCGAGACTGACGATGAGCGGCCGCTACCACGGCTCCACCACCGCCGGGCAGTGGCTGGACCGCATCGTGGCCCACGGCCTCGGCACCCGCAGCCGGGTCCAGCTCACCCTGTCCGACGCGGGCCTGGACGTCGTACGCCCCGGGGCGGCCGACTTCTTCGTGCCCGCCGCCGCGCTGCGCGGCGCCCGGCTCGACAAGGGCATCGCCGGCAAGGTCCTCACCGAGGGCGGACTGCTGGTGGTGACCTGGGCGCACGGCGACAAGCTGATCGACTCCGGCTTCCGCTCCGACCACGCCGCCGAGCACACCGAGTGGGCCGACACCCTGAACCAGATGATCAACGACACGGAAGGCGCACGATGACGACCTCCACAAGGGGAAGCTCCTCACAGAGGAACAGGGCGCTTCCCGCCGTACTCGTCCTGGAGGACGGCCGTACCTTCCGCGGCCGCGCCTACGGGGCCGTGGGGGAGACCTTCGGCGAGGCCGTGTTCTCCACCGGCATGACCGGCTACCAGGAGACCCTCACCGACCCGTCGTACGACCGCCAGATCGTCGTCGCGACCGCCCCGCAGATCGGCAACACCGGCTGGAACGACGAGGACGACGAGTCGGCGCGGATCTGGGTCTCCGGCTACGTCGTGCGCGACCCCGCGCGCGTGCCGTCCAACTGGCGCGCCAAGCGCTCCCTGGACGACGAGCTGGAGCGGCAGGGCGTGGTCGGCATCTCCGGCATCGACACCCGCGCACTCACCCGCCATCTGCGCGAGCGCGGCGCCATGCGCGCCGGCATCTTCTCCGGAGCTGCGCTCGACAGCGCCTCCGGCGCGGGGACCGCCGCCGACTCCGAGCTCCTCGCGCGTGTGCAGGCCCAGCCGCACATGAAGGGCGCGAGCCTGTACGAGGAGGTCGCGACCCAGGAGGCGTACGTCGTCCCCGCGATCGGCGAGAAGCGCTTCACCGTCGCCGCCATCGACCTCGGCATCAAGGGCATGACCCCGAACCGCATGGCCGAGCGCGGCATCGAGGTGCACGTCCTGCCCGCGACCGCCACGGCCGACGAGGTCTACGCCGTCAACCCGGACGGAGTGTTCTTCTCCAACGGCCCCGGCGACCCGGCGGCCGCCGACGGCCCGGTGGCGCTGATGAGCGCCGTCCTGGAGCGGAAGACGCCCCTGTTCGGCATCTGCTTCGGCAACCAGATCCTCGGCCGCGCCCTCGGCTTCGGCACCTACAAGCTGAAGTACGGCCACCGGGGCATCAACCAGCCGGTCCAGGACCGTACGACCGGCAAGGTCGAGGTCACCGCGCACAACCACGGCTTCGCCGTGGACGCGCCGCTCGACAAGGTCAGCGAGACCAAGTTCGGCCGCGCCGAGGTCTCGCACGTCTGCCTGAACGACGACGTCGTGGAGGGGCTCCAGCTGCTCGACCAGCCGGCCTTCTCCGTCCAGTACCACCCCGAAGCGGCAGCGGGCCCGCACGACGCCGCCTACCTGTTCGACCGCTTCGTCTCCCTGATGGAGGGCCAGCGTGCCTAAGCGCACCGATATCCAGTCCGTCCTGGTCATCGGCTCCGGCCCGATCGTCATCGGTCAGGCCGCCGAGTTCGACTACTCCGGCACCCAGGCGTGCCGCGTGCTCAAGGCCGAGGGGCTGAGGGTCGTCCTCGTCAACTCCAACCCGGCGACGATCATGACCGACCCGGAGATCGCCGACGCCACCTACGTCGAGCCGATCACCCCCGAGTTCGTCGAGAAGATCATCGCCAAGGAGCGCCCCGACGCCCTGCTGCCCACCCTGGGCGGCCAGACGGCCCTCAACACGGCCATCGCGCTGCACGAGAACGGCGTCCTGGACAAGTACGGCGTCGAACTGATCGGCGCCAACGTCGAGGCCATCCACAAGGGCGAGGACCGCGACCAGTTCAAGGAGGTCGTGGAGGCCGTCCGCCGGAAGATCGGCCACGGCGAGTCCGCCCGCTCGGTGATCTGCCACTCCATGGAGGAGGTCCTGGCCGGCGTCGACGAGCTCGGCGGCTACCCGGTCGTGGTCCGCCCGTCCTTCACCATGGGCGGCGCCGGCTCCGGCTTCGCGCACGACGAGGAGGAGCTGCGCCGCATCGCGGGTACCGGTCTCGCGCTCTCCCCGACCACCGAGGTACTCCTGGAGGAGTCCATCCTCGGCTGGAAGGAGTACGAGCTGGAGCTGATGCGTGACAAGCACGACAACGTCGTGGTCGTCTGCTCCATCGAGAACTTCGACCCGATGGGCGTGCACACCGGTGACTCGATCACCGTCGCCCCGGCGATGACGCTCACCGACCGCGAGTACCAGATCCTGCGCGACATCGGCATCGCCGTCATCCGCGAGGTCGGCGTCGACACCGGCGGCTGCAACATCCAGTTCGCGGTCGACCCCGCCGACGGCCGGGTCATCGTCATCGAGATGAACCCGCGTGTCTCCCGCTCCTCGGCCCTGGCCTCCAAGGCGACCGGCTTCCCGATCGCCAAGATCGCCGCCAAGCTCGCCGTCGGCTACACCCTCGACGAGATCCCCAACGACATCACCCGGGAGACCCCGGCCTCCTTCGAGCCGACCCTGGACTACGTCGTCGTCAAGGCCCCGCGGTTCGCCTTCGAGAAGTTCCCGCAGGCCGACTCCACGCTGACCACCACCATGAAGTCGGTCGGCGAGGCCATGGCCATCGGCCGCAACTTCACCGAGGCCTTCCAGAAGGCGCTGCGCTCCCTGGAGAAGAAGGGCAGCCAGTTCACGTTCGTCGGCGAGACCGGCGACAAGGACGCGCTGCTCCGCGAGGCCGTACGGCCCACCGACGGCCGCATCAACACGGTCATGCAGGCCATCCGCGCGGGCGCCACGCCCGAGGAGGTCTTCGCGTACACGAAGATCGACCCGTGGTTCGTCGACCAGCTCTTCCTGATCAAGGAGATCGCGGACGAGCTGACCGAGGCCCCCGAGCTCACCCCCGACCTGCTGGCCGAGGCCAAGCGGCACGGCTTCTCCGACCAGCAGATCGCCGAGATCCGCGGCCTGCGCGAGGACGTCGTCCGCGAGGTCCGGCACGCCCTCGGTATCCGCCCGGTCTACAAGACGGTCGACACCTGCGCCGCCGAGTTCGCCGCCCGGACGCCGTACTTCTACTCCTCCTACGACGAGGAGACCGAGGTCGCGGCCCGGACCAAGCCCGCGGTGATCATCCTGGGCTCCGGCCCCAACCGCATCGGCCAGGGCATCGAGTTCGACTACTCCTGCGTCCACGCCTCCTTCGCGCTGTCCGACGCCGGGTACGAGACCGTGATGGTCAACTGCAACCCGGAGACCGTCTCCACCGACTACGACACCTCCGACCGGCTGTACTTCGAGCCGCTCACCCTGGAGGACGTCCTGGAGATCGTTCACGCGGAGCGGCAGGCCGGCCCGGTCGCCGGTGTCGTCGTCCAGCTGGGCGGCCAGACCCCGCTGGGCCTCGCCCAGGCCCTGAAGGACAACGGTGTGCCGATCGTCGGCACCTCTCCCGAGGCGATCCACGCCGCCGAGGACCGGGGCGCCTTCGGCCGGGTGCTCGCGGAGGCGGGCCTGCCCGCCCCCAAGCACGGCACCGCCACCACCTTCGCCCAGGCCAAGACGATCGCCGACGAGATCGGCTACCCGGTCCTCGTCCGGCCGTCCTACGTCCTCGGCGGGCGCGGCATGGAGATCGTCTACGACGAGGCGCGCCTGGAGGCGTACATCGCCGAGTCCACCGAGATCAGCCCCTCCCGGCCGGTCCTGGTCGACCGGTTCCTGGACGACGCCATAGAGATCGACGTCGACGCCCTCTACGACGGCGAGGAGCTGTATCTCGGCGGCGTCATGGAGCACATCGAGGAGGCCGGCATCCACTCCGGCGACTCGGCGTGCGCCCTGCCGCCGATCACGCTGGGCGGCTTCGACATCAAGCGCCTGCGCGCCTCCACCGAGGCCATCGCGCGCGGTGTCGGGGTGCGCGGCCTGATCAACATCCAGTTCGCGCTGGCCGGCGACATCCTCTACGTCCTGGAGGCCAACCCGCGCGCCTCCCGCACGGTCCCCTTCACCTCCAAGGCGACCGCGGTGCCGCTGGCCAAGGCCGCCGCCCGCATCTCCCTGGGCGCCACCATCGCCGAGCTGCGCGCGGAGGGCCTGCTGCCGAAGAACGGCGACGGCGGAACCATGCCGCTGGACGCGCCGATCTCCGTCAAGGAGGCGGTCATGCCGTGGACGCGGTTCCGCGACATCCAGGGCCGCGGCGTCGACACCGTCCTCGGCCCGGAGATGCGCTCCACCGGCGAGGTCATGGGCATCGACTCCGTCTTCGGCACGGCCTACGCCAAGTCGCAGTCGGGCGCCTACGGGCCGCTGCCCACCAAGGGCCGCGCGTTCATCTCGGTCGCCAACCGGGACAAGCGTTCGATGATCTTCCCGGCCCGGGAGCTGGTCGCCCACGGCTTCGAACTGCTCGCCACCTCCGGCACCGCCGAGGTGCTCAGGCGCAACGGCATCAACGCCACCGTCGTGCGCAAGCAGTCCGAGGGCACCGGCCCGAACGGCGAGCGGACCATCGTCCAGCTCATCCACGACGGCGAGGTCGACCTCATCGTCAACACCCCGTACGGCACCGGCGGCCGCCTCGACGGCTACGACATCCGTACGGCGGCCGTGGCGCGGTCCGTGCCGTGCCTGACGACGGTCCAGGCGCTCGCCGCGGCGGTCCAGGGGATCGACGCCCTCAACCACGGCGACGTGGGCGTGCGCTCCCTGCAGGAACACGCCGAATTCCTGACCGCGGCCCGCGACTAGCAGCCCCGAGGGGGACACCGGAAACGGTGTCCCCCTCTTCGTGAGGACACCATGTACAAGATCTTTTTCAGTCTGGTCTTCCGGCGCATGGATCCCGAGCAGGCCCACCGCCTGGCCTTCCGCTGGATCCGTCTCGCCGTCCGCATCCCCGTGCTGCGCACGTTGCTCGCCGCCGCCCTCGCCCCCCGCTTCAAGGAGCTGCGCACCGAGGCCCTGGGCCTGCGCATGCACGGCCCCTTCGGGCTCGCGGCCGGCTTCGACAAGAACGCCGTCGCCATCGACGGGATGTCGATGCTGGGCTTCGACCACGTCGAGATCGGCACCGTCACCGGCGAGCCGCAGCCCGGCAACCCCAAGAAGCGGCTGTTCCGGCTGGTCGCGGACCGCGCGCTCATCAACCGCATGGGCTTCAACAACGACGGCTCGCTGGCCGTCGCCGCGCGCCTGGCCTCGCGCACACCCGTCTTCAGGACGGTCGTGGGCGTCAACATCGGCAAGACCAAGGTCGTCCCCGAGGAGGAGGCCGTCGGCGACTACGTGAAGTCGGCCGAGCGCCTCGCCCCGTACGCCGACTACCTGGTCGTCAACGTCTCCTCCCCGAACACCCCCGGCCTGCGCAACCTCCAGGCCACCGAGGCGCTGCGCCCGCTGCTGAGCGCCGTGCGCGAGGCCGCCGACCGGGTCGTGCCGGGGCGCCGGGTGCCGCTGCTGGTGAAGATCGCCCCCGACCTCGCCGACGAGGACGTCGACGCCGTCGCCGACCTCGCCGTGGAACTCGGCCTGGACGGCATCATCGCCACCAACACCACCATCGCCCGAGAGGGACTCGGACTGCGCTCCGACCCGGCCCTGGCCGGCGAGACCGGCGGGCTGTCCGGCGCCCCGCTCAAGGCGCGCTCCCTTCAGGTGCTGCGCCGCCTCTACGCGCGCGTGGGCGACCGCATCACCCTGGTCGGCGTGGGCGGCATCGAGGACGCCGAGGACGCCTGGCAGCGCATCCTGGCCGGCGCCACGCTGGTCCAGGGCTACAGCGCCTTCATCTACCAGGGGCCCTTCTGGGGCCGCGCGATCCACAAGGGGCTCGCCGCGCGCCTGCGCACCAGCCCGTACGCCACCCTCGCCGACGCGGTCGGCGCCGATGTGAGGAAGGCCGGCGTGACGACGGCCGATGTGAAGAACGCCGATGTGAAGAAGGCAGGGAAGACGGCATGAGCCCGATGGAACCCTTCGGCGCCCGGCTGCGCCACGCCATGGACGAGCGCGGCCCGCTGTGCGTCGGCATCGACCCGCACGCGTCCCTGCTCGCCGAGTGGGGCCTGAGCGACGACGTGGCCGGTCTGGAGCGGTTCAGCCGCACGGTCGTGGAGGCGGTGGCCGACCGGGTGGCCGTCCTGAAGCCGCAGAGCGCCTTCTTCGAGCGCTTCGGCTCCCGGGGTGTGGCCGTCCTGGAGAAGGCGGTCCAGGAGGCGCGGGCGGCCGGGGCACTGGTCGTCATGGACGCCAAGCGCGGCGACATCGGCTCGACCATGGCCGCCTACGCCGAGTCCTTCCTGCACAAGGACGCGCCGCTGTTCTCGGACGCGCTGACCGTCTCGCCGTACCTCGGGTACGGCTCGCTCGGGCCGGCGGTCGAGCTGGCGCGGGAGAGCGGCGCGGGCCTGTTCGTGCTGGCGCTGACCTCCAACCCGGAGGGCGGCGAGGTGCAGCACGCCGTCCGGCCCGACGGCCGGAACGTGGGCGCGACGATGCTCGCGCACCTGGCGCGGGAGAACGCGGGGGAGAGCCCGATGGGCTCCTTCGGCGCGGTGGTGGGGGCCACGCTCGGCGACCTGTCGTCGTACGACCTGGACATCAACGGACCGCTGCTGGCGCCCGGGATCGGCGCGCAGGGGGCGACCCCGGCCGATCTTCCCACGGTCTTCGGCCCCGCGGTGCGCACGGTGGTCCCGAACGTCAGCCGGGGTGTTCTTCGTCACGGTCCCGACGTCGTCGCGCTGCGTGACGCGGCGGAACGCTTCGCCGACGAGATCCGGGTCGCGGTGGCCGCCGGATGAGTTTCCGGGCGCGATCCGGGGCTGCTTGAGGCTGGATACATTCTCAAATCCGAGGCAATATGTCCTAAATGTCCGTCCTCACTGAGGCTGACCAGGACTTTTCCTCTGTTCTCGCTGACTCTGGCGTCCTTGACCGCTAGTCTCCGTCGAGTGGGGCCACCTCCCACGCCCTCGAGGCAGTGGGGGAGAACGGGCAAGCGTGTTGCTCGTGGCTCCCCAGGTGTGGGGCGACTAGGTTCCTCACCGGTCCGTATCCGACAGTTCGACATCCGAGGTGACGTAGGCGTGGCTCTTCCGCCCCTTACCCCTGAACAGCGCGCAGCCGCGCTCGAAAAGGCCGCCGCGGCTCGCCGGGAGCGGGCCGAGGTCAAGAATCGACTCAAGCACTCCGGCGCCTCCCTGCACGAGGTCATCAAGCAGGGCCAGGAGAACGACGTCATCGGCAAGATGAAGGTGTCCGCCCTTCTTGAGTCCCTGCCGGGCGTGGGTAAGGTCCGCGCCAAGCAGATCATGGAGCGACTCGGCATCTCCGAGAGCCGTCGGGTCCGCGGCCTCGGCTCCAACCAGATCGCTTCCCTGGAGCGTGAGTTCGGCAGCACCGGCTCCTGAACCCCGCCCCGTCGGGAAGGGAGTCCCGGGCACTCCGGGATTGCTGGAATAATCGCTGCATGGCAGTAACACCCCGGGGGACGTCCCCCGTCCCCCCGGACGCACGTCCGCGGCTGACCGTGCTCTCCGGCCCCTCCGGGGTCGGCAAGAGCACGGTCGTCGCCCATATGCGCAAAGAACACCCCGAGGTATGGCTCTCGGTGTCGGCGACGACCCGCAAGCCCCGCCCCGGCGAGCAGCACGGAGTCCACTACTTCTTCGTCACCGACGACGAGATGGACAAGCTGATCGCCAACGGCGAGCTGCTGGAGTGGGCCGAGTTCGCCGGCAACCGCTACGGCACGCCGCGCGCCGCCGTGCTGGACCGCCTGGAGGCGGGCGAGCCGGTCCTGCTGGAGATCGACCTCCAGGGCGCCCGGCAGGTCCGCGAGTCCATGCCCGAGGCCCAGCTGGTGTTCCTCGCTCCGCCCACCTGGGAGGAGCTGGTGCGCCGCCTCACCGGCCGGGGGACCGAGCCGCCCGAGGTGATCGAGCGCAGGCTGCGGGCGGCGAAGGTCGAGCTGGCGGCCGAGCCGGAGTTCGATACGACCCTGGTCAACACCTCCGTCGAGGACGTGGCGCGCGAGCTGCTAGCCTTGATGGACGTTGTGTGATCGTGACGGTCACCGTGGTGGTCGCACCGGGTGATCGCACACCGACTGAATCTTTCCCATCCATCGGAAGGTAGAGCGTGTCCTCTTCCATCTCCGCGCCCGAGGGCATCATCAACCCGCCGATCGACGAGCTCCTCGAGGCCACCGACTCGAAGTACAGCCTCGTGATCTACGCGGCCAAGCGTGCCCGCCAGATCAACGCGTACTACTCGCAGCTCGGCGAGGGTCTTCTGGAGTACGTCGGTCCGCTCGTCGACACCCACGTCCACGAGAAGCCGCTCTCCATCGCCCTGCGCGAGATCAACGCGGGTCTGCTGACCTCCGAGGCCGTCGAGGGCCCGGGGCAGTAAGTGTTTTTTCCACAGGCCCGGCAGCGCGGCTGCCGGGCCTGTGGTGTGCTCGGGGGTGCGGGGCAGGCTCGTCCCGCGACGAAGCGGCGATGATGCAGCATGGACGCGTACGCCGATGAGCCGAGGCGTGCGTGTCGTGTGTGCCGAGTGCGGGAGGCCCGGTGAGCAAGCCCAAGGTCGTTCTGGGGGTCAGCGGCGGCATCGCCGCCTACAAGGCGTGCGAGCTGCTGCGCCGGCTGACCGAGTCCGGACACGACGTCCGTGTCGTCCCCACCGCCTCCGCGCTGCACTTCGTCGGCGCCGCCACCTGGTCCGCCCTGTCCGGCAACCCCGTCGCCACCGAGGTCTGGGACGACGTCCACGAGGTGCCGCACGTCCGTACCGGCCAGCACGCCGACCTGGTGGTGGTGGCCCCGGCCACGGCCGACATGCTCGCCAAGGCCGCCCACGGCCTCGCCGACGACCTGCTGACCAACACCCTGCTCACCGCCCGCTGCCCGGTGGTCTTCGCCCCGGCCATGCACACCGAGATGTGGGAGCACCCGGCCACGCAGGAGAACGTGGCGACGCTGCGCCGCCGCGGCGCCGTCGTCATCGAACCGGCCGTCGGCCGGCTCACCGGCGTCGACACCGGCAAGGGCCGGCTGCCCGACCCGGCGGAGATCTTCGAGATCTGCCGTCGCGTCCTGGCCCGGGGCGTGACCGAGCCCGACCTGGCCGGCCGGCACGTCGTCATCAGCGCCGGCGGCACCCGGGAACCCCTGGACCCGGTCCGCTTCCTCGGCAACCGCTCCTCCGGCAAGCAGGGCTACGCCCTGGCCCGCACGGCGGCGGCCAGGGGCGCGCGGGTGACCCTGATCGCCGCCAACACCACCGGCCTGCCCGACCCGGCGGGCGTGGACGTCGTCCCGGTGGGGACGGCCGTGGAGCTGCGCGAGGCGGTGCTCAAGGCGACCCGGGACGCCGACGCGGTGGTCATGGCCGCCGCCGTCGCCGACTTCCGGCCCGCGACGTATGCGACCGGGAAGATCAAGAAGAAGGACGACCAGGAACCGGAGCCCATCGCCCTGGTGCGCAATCCGGACGTCCTCGCGGAGATATCGGCCGACCGGGCGCGCCCCGGACAGGTGATCGTGGGCTTCGCCGCCGAGACCGACGACGTCCTCGCCAACGGCCGCAAGAAGCTGGCGCGCAAGGGCTGCGACCTCCTCGTGGTCAACGAGGTGGGGGAGCGCAAGACCTTCGGTGCGGAGGAGAACGAGGCCGTGGTGCTGGCCGCCGACGGCGGCGAGACCCCCGTGCCGCACGGGCCGAAGGAGGCCCTGGCCGAGACCGTGTGGGACCTCGTGGCCGCCCGGCTGCGCTGAAACCCCGCCCCGGCCGGTTCACCCGGACTCCGTACTCGGGCGGCGGCACCCTGTTCAAGGTCGCCGGGCATTGGGCACAATGCCCGTGCCGCAGGTCACAGTGGGCCCGAGAGGCGAGACGGGTGGGCCCGTGGCCGAGCGCGACCGATAAACTGTTTTCCGGACGGCGCAGGGCGCAGCCCCCCGTGCCGTCCACCAATGATCAGCCAGCAGCCGCTGCAACCCCAGGGAGCGTTGTGTCCCGTCGCCTGTTCACCTCGGAGTCCGTGACCGAGGGTCACCCCGACAAGATCGCTGACCAGATCAGTGACACCATTCTCGACGCACTGCTGCGCGAGGACCCGACCTCCCGGGTCGCGGTGGAGACGTTGATCACCACCGGTCTGGTGCACGTGGCCGGTGAGGTCACGACCAAGGCTTACGCGGACATCGCGACCCTGGTCCGCGGCAAGATCCTGGAGATCGGCTACGACTCCTCGAAGAAGGGCTTCGACGGCGCCTCCTGCGGCGTGTCCGTGTCGATCGGCGCGCAGTCCCCGGACATCGCGCAGGGCGTCGACGCGGCGTACGAGACCCGGGTCGAGGGCGACGACGACGAGCTGGACCGGCAGGGCGCCGGCGACCAGGGCCTGATGTTCGGCTATGCCTCGGACGAGACGCCGACGCTGATGCCGCTGCCGGTCTTCCTGGCCCACCGGCTGTCCAAGCGTCTGTCGGACGTGCGCAAGAACGGCACGATCCCCTACCTGCGCCCGGACGGCAAGACCCAGGTCACCATCGAGTACGACGGCGACAAGGCGGTCCGCCTGGACACCGTCGTGGTCTCCTCGCAGCACGCCAGCGACATCGACCTGGACTCCCTGCTGGCCCCCGACATCCGCGAGTTCGTCGTCGAGCCCGAGCTGAAGGCTCTCCTGGACGACGGCATCAAGCTGGACACCGACGGCTACCGCCTGCTGGTCAACCCCACCGGCCGGTTCGAGATCGGCGGCCCCATGGGTGACGCGGGCCTGACCGGCCGCAAGATCATCATCGACACCTACGGCGGCATGGCCCGCCACGGCGGCGGCGCGTTCTCCGGCAAGGACCCGTCCAAGGTCGACCGCTCGGCGGCGTACGCGATGCGCTGGGTGGCGAAGAACGTGGTGGCCGCGGGCCTGGCCTCCCGCTGCGAGGTGCAGGTCGCCTACGCGATCGGCAAGGCCGAGCCGGTCGGTCTGTTCGTGGAGACCTTCGGCACCCACAAGATCGACCCCGAGAAGATCGAGAAGGCCATCGACCAGGTCTTCGACCTGCGTCCGGCCGCGATCATCCGCGACCTCGACCTGCTCCGCCCGATCTACGCCCAGACCGCCGCCTACGGCCACTTCGGCCGCGAGCTGCCGGACTTCACCTGGGAGCGCACCGACCGCGTGGACGCCCTCCGCCAGGCCGCGGGCCTGTAAGCAGCCCCTCGGCCTGCACGCCGTCCATCCGTCGAGGCCCGGATCCCGGTCACGGGAGCCGGGCCTCGACGCATGCGCGTCATGGCTCAGCCGGTACGGAGGAACCCGAGTATCAGCATCAATGTCAGTGCCGTTTGGTAAGAATGCAAGCGTGAGCAGCGAGAACGGGGCGTCCCGGACAGAAGGGGACGGCGGGGCCGAAGGGGCACCGCCGGAGCAGCTCGCGCTCATTCGGGAGAGCGTGCGCAAGGCGAAGGAGCCCCGCGCCAAGCCCCGCACCTGGCGGGGAGCGGCGCTCGCCGAGCGGCTGCCCGTCGCGCGGGTGCTCGTCGACAAGGGCGTGCTCCACCTCGACCGCTACTTCGACTACGCCGTGCCCGCCGAGCTGGACGCCGACGCCCAGCCGGGCGTGCGGGTGCGGGTGCGGTTCGGCGCCGGACGGCACCGCGTGCGGGAGGGCCGGCGCGAGGGCGGCGGACTCATCGACGGGTTCCTGATCGAGCGCCGGGCCGAGTCCGACTACTCCGGGCCACTGGCCGCGCTCGCCCAGGTCGTCTCGCCCGAGCCCGTGCTGAGCGAGGAGCTGCTCGGGCTGGCCAGAGCCGTCGCCGACCGGTACGCCGGCAGCGTCGCCGACGTACTGCAACTCGCCGTACCGCCGCGCAGCGCTCGGGCCGAGCAGCAGCCGTCACCTCCTCCGCTGCCCCCGCCGCCCGACCCGGACGCCGGCCCCTGGGCCCGGTACGAGCACGGAGGCGCCTTCCTCGCCGCACTGGCCTCCGGCGGCACCCCCAGGGCCGTCTGGAACACCCTGCCGGGGCCGCAGTGGAGCGAGGAGCTGGCCCGCGCCGTCGCGGCGACGCTCGCATCGGGGCGGGGCGCCCTCGTCGTCGTACCGGACGGACGGGCCGCCGCCCGGGTGGACGCCGCGCTGACCTCCCTCCTCGGCGAGGGCCGGCACGCGCTGCTCACCGCCGACGCCGGCCCCGAGCAGCGGTACCGGCAGTGGCTGGCGGTCAGCAGAGGCTCCGTACGGGCCGTCGTCGGGACCCGCGCCGCCATGTTCGCGCCGGTGCGCGACCTCGGACTGGTCGCCCTCTGGGACGACGGCGACGACAGCCTGAGCGAACAGCACGCACCCCAGCCCCACGCGCGGGAGGTGCTGCTGCTGCGCGCCGCGCTGGACGGGTGCGGCTTCCTGCTCGGCGGCTGGAGCTGCACCGTCGAGGCCGCCCAACTCGTCGAGACCGGCTGGGCGCGGCCCCTGGTCGCGGCGCGCGAACAGGTGCGGCGGGCGGCCCCGCTCGTGCGCACCGTGGGCGACGGGGACCTCGCGCGGGACGAGGCGGCCCGGGCCGCGCGGCTGCCCACCCTCGCCTGGCAGGTCGCCCGTGAGGGCCTGCGGCACGGCCCGGTGCTGGTGCAGGTTCCCCGGCGGGGGTACGTCCCACGGATGGCCTGCGCCCAGTGCCGCGCGCCCGCCCGCTGCCGGCACTGCGCCGGCCCCCTCCAGGGGCAGGACGCGGTCCTGCTCCGCTGCGGATGGTGCGGGCGGGAGGAGACCTCCTGGCACTGCCCGGAGTGCGGCTCGTTCCGGCTGCGGGCACAGGTCGTCGGGGCCCGCCGGACCGCCGAGGAGCTCGGGCGGGCCTTCCCCGCCGTGCCGGTGCGCACCTCGGGCCGCGAGCACGTGCTGGACACCGTCCCGGCGGCGCCCGCGCTGGTCGTGAGCACACCGGGCGCCGAGCCGGTCGCCGAGGGCGGGTACGCGGCGGCCCTGCTGCTGGACGGCTGGGCCATGCTGGGGCGCCCCGATCTGCGTGCGGGCGAGGACGCGCTGCGCCGGTGGATCGGGGCCGCCGCGCTCGTCCGCCCGCAGGAGACGGGTGGCACGGTGGTCGTGGTCGCCGAGCCGACGCTGCGGCCCGTGCAGGCCCTGGTGCGCTGGGACCCCGTCGGACACGCGGTACGGGAGCGCGCCGAGCGGGCCGAACTGGGGTTCCCCCCGGTCTCCCGGATGGCGGCCGTGTCGGGCCCGCCGGAGGTGGTCGCGGACTTCCTCCGCGCGGTCGAACTGCCGCGCGAGGCAGAGATCCTGGGCCCGGTGCCGCTTCCGGTCACCCCGCCCGGACGGCCCCGGCGGTCGGGCGCGCCACCGCCCGGCGAGCAGTGGGACCGGGCGCTGATCCGCGTCCCGCCCGGCAGCGGAGCGGCACTCGCCGCCGCCCTGAAGGCCGCTCAGGCGGCGCGCACGGCCTGCGGGAGCGGTGAGCCGGTGTGGGTGCGGATCGACCCGCCGGACATCGGCTGAGGTGACGGACGTCGGCCGCGGTGACGGATAGGGGTGAGATGACTTAGGACCCCTTGGACCCGGTGAGCTGACGGGCAGCGGGTGACAGGTCGTCACGGGTGGCCGGCGCGTGTCACCCATGTGCGATGCCCTCCCGGAACCTCCGGGGAGTGCATCGGTGAGTGGCCGTCAGGTGAGTGCTGCCCGCCCGCGCTCAGCCGTTGCGCGGTCCGGGGAACGCCGTGGGCCGCGCGTCCTCGCGCAGCGACGGGCTGCCTGCCGTCGGCTGGGTCGGCATGGAGCGGGCCGTGGGCACCGCCGGAATCGTGGGAAGACCGGTGCCGACGTTGATCGTGCGGGTGCCCGCGGGCTCCGCGCCCCGCTCGGTCTCGGCGGCCGCCTGCGCGGCGGCACGGCGCGCGCCGTAACGACGGTGGACCGCCTGCTTGGTGACGCCGAGCGCCGAACCCACGGCGTCCCACGAGAAGCCGAGTGACCGGTCGAAGTCCACGGCGGCCGTGACCAGGGTCTCGACACTGTCCCGCAGCTCCTGCGCGAGGCGGACGGTCGGCGCGGGGGCGCGTCCGTAGACGACGAAGCCCGTGGAGGGACCGGAGCGGCGCGGACGGTAGACGTTGCCCAACTGGGCGGTGAGCGTGCGCAGCGCGTCCACCTGCCGACGGACCCGCTCGATGTCCCGCACCAGCAAGTGCAGGCTCGCCCGGGCCTGGGCGTCGTGGGTTGCGTGGTCGGCCATGAACAAGCCTCTCGAACCGGCGTTGAAAGGAATCGAGCCGCACGAGCGCGGCCCCTGGTGGTCAACTCTGTCTTGACCAACGCGCTTTCGCTCCGCTGGTCACGGTGTGGGGGCGTAAGGGCATATGCGTACGCCCCCACGGGCGTGCGCTGCGCCGCTCGTCCGCCGCGGCTGTCCGTTCATGGTCATAGACTGGTGTGCTGCCCGCCCAGCCCCGACCGAGAGGCCGCACCCGCCCATGAAGCTCGTCTTCGCCGGTACCCCCGAGGTCGCCGTTCCCGCCCTGGACGCTCTGCTCGCCTCCGGGCGGCACGAGGTGGCCGCCGTCGTCACACGCCCCGACGCACCGGCCGGACGCGGGCGCCGACTGGTGGCGAGCCCGGTCGCCGAGCGGGCCGAGGAGGCCGGCGTCGAGGTGCTCAAGCCGGAGCGGCCGCGTGACCCGGAGTTCCTGGAGCGGCTGACACGGATCGCCCCGGACTGCTGCCCCGTCGTCGCCTACGGCGCCCTGCTGCCCAGGCCCGCGCTGGACATCCCCGCGCACGGCTGGGTCAACCTGCACTTCTCCCTGCTCCCCGCCTGGCGCGGTGCGGCGCCCGTGCAGCACAGCCTCATGGCGGGCGACGAGATCACCGGTGCCTCCACCTTCCTCATCGAGGAGGGCCTGGACTCCGGCCCGGTCTACGGCACCGTCACGGAGCGGATCCGGCCCACCGACACCAGCGGCGACCTGCTCACCCGGCTGGCGTTCGCCGGCTCCGGGCTGCTCGTCGCGACCATGGACGGCATCGAGGACGGCACCCTGAAGGCCGTACCGCAGCCGGCCGAGGGCGTCACCCTCGCGCCGAAGATCACCGTCGAGGACGCCCGGATCGACTGGAGCGCCCCCGCCCTGCGCGTCGACCGGGTGGTGCGCGGCTGCACGCCGGCCCCGGGCGCCTGGACCACGTTCCGCGGCGAACGGCTCAAACTGATCCAGGTCGCCCTCGCGCCGCAGCGGACCGACCTCGCCCCCGGCGCGCTCGCCGCCGGCAAGAACCACCTCCACGTCGGCACCGGCTCCCACGCCGTCGAACTGCTGTGGGTGCAGGCCCAGGGAAAGAAGCCGATGCGAGCGGCGGACTGGGCACGCGGCGTGCGCATCACCGAGGGCGAGACCCTCGGACACTGACCACCGACGGCCTCGCCGACCGCAACACCGGGCAGTCCCGTCCGCCTTCGCGCGGTTCGTCGGGCGCCGACCGGGCAGTCTCGTCGACCGCTGGCCGGGCAGCAGTTCGTCGACCGTCGATAAGGCAGTCCTGTCGGTCGTCGAGTGGGCAGTTTCGTCGGACGCTGCCTGGGCCGGGGCCGTCGGCCGCCGCTCGAGCGGGCAGGCACATCGGTTGCCGACCAGGCCATCTCGTCGGCCGCCGAGCGGACAGCTTCCTCGGCCGCTGCCCCCGCCGCCCCTGCGGACACCCGGGCGCCGCCCCCGCTGACCCCTCGGCCGCCGACCAGCGGTCGGCTGCGGGACGTAGCCTGGTCGGAGAGCACACCCGGGCCACGCGCACCCAGGTCCAGCACATCCGTGCCCAGCACATTCGTGCGCGGCGCATCCGTGCGCGGCGCCCCAGACATCCGGAGCACCTTTTTCGTGAGCGACACCCCCCGTCGGCCCCGCAAGCCCGCCAAGCCCTACCGCAGGCCGCAGAAGGACCCCGTCCGCATCCTCGCCTTCGAGGCGCTGCGCGCCGTGGACGAGCGGGACGCCTACGCCAACCTCGTCCTGCCGCCCCTGCTGCGCAAGGCGCGCGAGAAGGAGGGACCCGAAAAGTTCGACGGACGGGACGCCGCGCTCGCCACCGAGCTGGTGTACGGCACGCTGCGCCGGCAGGGGACCTACGACGCGATCCTCGCCGCCTGCGTGGACCGGCCGCTCAGGGAGGTCGACCCGCCCGTCCTCGATGTGCTCAGCCTCGGCGTCCACCAGCTGCTCGGCACCCGCATCCCGAGCCACGCCGCCGTGTCCGCCACGGTCGAGCTGGCCCGGGTGGTGCTCGGCGACGGGCGGGCCAAGTTCGTCAACGCCGTGCTGCGCAAGGTCGCCCGGGACGACCTCGACGGATGGCTGGAGAAGGTCGCCCCGCCCTACGACGACGACCCCGAGGACCACCTCGCCGTCGTCCACTCCCACCCCCGCTGGGTCGTCTCCGCCCTGTGGGACTCCCTCGGCGGACCCCGCGCCGGCATCGAGGACCTGCTCGAGGCCGACAACGAGCGGCCCGAGGTCACCTTGGTGGCCCGGCCCGGCCGGGCCACCACCGAGGAGCTGCTGCGCGAGGAGGCCGCGGTGCCGGGCCGCTGGTCGCCGCACGCCGTGCGGCTCACCGAGGGCGGGGAGCCGGGCGCCGTGGACGCCGTACGGGAGGGCCGCGCCGGCGTTCAGGACGAGGGCAGCCAGCTCGTGGCGCTGGCCCTGGCGAACGCGCCCCTCGACGGCCCCGACGCGCGATGGCTCGACGGCTGCGCCGGACCCGGCGGCAAGGCGGCCCTGCTCGCCGCCCTCGCCGCCGAGCGAGGGGCCGTGCTGCTCGCCTCCGAGAAGCAGCCCCACCGGGCGGGACTGGTGGCCAAGGCGCTCGCCGGGAACCCCGGCCCGTACCAGGTCGTCGCCGCCGACGGAACACGCCCCGCCTGGCGTCCCGGAAGCTTCGACCGGGTCCTCGTCGACGTGCCGTGCACCGGCCTGGGCGCCCTGCGCCGCCGACCCGAGGCCCGCTGGCGCCGCCGCCCGGAGGACCTGGACAACTTCGCCCCCCTCCAGCGCGCCCTGCTGCGCACCGCCCTCGACTCGGTGCGCGTCGGCGGCGTCGTCGGCTACGCCACCTGCTCCCCGCACCTGGCGGAGACCCGCGCCGTCGTGGCCGACGTGCTCAAGCAGCGCCCGGAGACGGAGCTGATCGACGCCCGCCCCCTGCTCCCGGGCGTCCCGGCCCTCGGCGAGGGCCCGGACGTCCAGCTCTGGCCGCATCTGCACGGCACGGACGCGATGTACCTGGCCCTGATCCGCAGAACTGCCTGAAACACCGCTGGAGGCAGCCGACCCACCGGCGCGGGGCCGTATCGACGTGCGGCTCCGCCGCCTGCGCGCGACCAGCCCCCACCGGCCGTTGGACAAAACGCAACCGGTGAGGACCGCCGTTACAGCCGAGCGCGGCGACATGGCAGGCTTGGGGCATGGCCGTGCAGATCAACCCCAGCATCCTGTCCGCCGACTTCGCGCGCCTCGCCGAGCAGGCGAAGGCGGTCGAAGGGGCCGACTGGCTCCACGTCGACGTGATGGACAACCACTTCGTCCCGAATCTCACGCTCGGCGTTCCGGTCGTGGAATCCCTGGCGCGGGCGACGGACACCCCGCTGGACTGCCACCTGATGATCGAGGACGCCGACCGGTGGGCCCCGCAGTACGTCGAGGCGGGCGCCTCCTCGGTCACCTTCCACGTCGAGGCGGCCGGCGCCCCGGTGCGGCTGGCCCGCGAGATCCGCGCCAAGGGCGCCAGGGCCTCGATGGCGCTCAAGCCCGCCACGCCCATCGAGCCGTACGAGGACCTGCTCCCCGAGCTCGACATGCTTCTGATCATGACGGTGGAGCCGGGCTTCGGCGGCCAGGCGTTCCTCGACATCATGCTGCCCAAGATCCGCCGTACCAGGGAGCTGATCAGCAAGCACGGCCTCCAGCTGTGGCTCCAGGTCGACGGCGGGGTGTCGGCCGCCACGATCGAGCGCTGCGCGGAGGCCGGCGCCGACGTCTTCGTCGCCGGCTCGGCCGTCTACGGGGCGCAGGACCCGGCCGAGGCGGTGCGCGCACTGCGGGCACAGGCGGAGGCGGCCACCTCCGGGGCGTCGTGGGCGTGCGGCCACTGAACACACGGCCACCGGACACACGCGTGCGACCACGGAGGCCATCATGGAGTGGAACCACCGAGCATGTCGTGGGCGTGCAACCACTGGGCATCAGGTACGTGAACGGCTCTCATCAGGGCTGATCAAGAGCGCCGGATCTGCAAGGATGAACGGCGAATCCAGAATGTGAACAGCAGTGAGGAGATCGCCGTGTCGGGTATGTCGGCGGGCCGGTCAGCAGTGCGGATGGGACCCGCTGAGCTGGTGCAGGCGGCGGCCATGGCCCGCCGTTTCTACCTCGAGGGCAAGTCCAAGATCCAGATCGCCGAGGAGTTCGGCGTCAGCCGCTTCAAGGTGGCCCGGGTCCTGGAGACCGCCCTCGAACGCGACCTCGTGCGCATCGAGATCCGCGTACCGGCCGAACTGGACGCCGAGCGCTCCGACGCGCTCCGCGCCCGCTACGGCCTCAGGCACGCCGTCGTGGTCGAATCCCCGGCCGACGCCGAGGAGACCCCCGACCCGGAGAACCTGGGCGAGGTCGCCGCGGACCTGCTCGGCGAGCTCGTCAACGAGGGCGATGTGCTGGGCCTGGCCTGGGGCCGGTCCACCATCCACATGGCGGCGGCCCTCGACCGGCTGCCCCCGTGCACGGTGGTGCAGCTGACCGGCGTGTACGACGCCGGGACCGCCGAACGCGGCTCGGTGGAGGCCGTCCGCCGCGCCGCCCAGGTCTCCGGCGGGGACGCCCACCCCATCTACGCGCCGATGCTGCTGCCCGACGAGGCCACCGCGGCGGCGCTGCGCAACCAGACCGGGATCGCCCGGGCCTTCGAGTACTTCGACAAGGTCACGGTCGCCTGCGTGTCCATCGGCTCCTGGGAGCCGGGCATCTCCACGGTGCACGACATGCTCAGCGACGAGGAGCGCGCGCACTACGCCTCGCTCGGTGTCGCCGCCGAGATGTCCGCGCACCTCTTCGACGCCCAGGGCCGCCGGATCGGCCGGGACCTGGGGGAGCGGTGCATCACCGTCAAGGCCGAGCAGCTGCGCCGTATCCCCGAGGTCGTCGCGATCGCGGGCGGGCAGCGCAAGGCGCCGGCGATCGACGCGGTGCTGCGCTCCGGTCTGGTCACCAGCCTGGTCACGGACACCTCGGCCGCCGACTCCCTGATGACGGCCGGACCCGCTCCGAAGCCCGCCCTGGCCCGGGCGGACCCGGACGGGGGCTGAAGCCGAGGTGAGCGACGACCTGGCGGGCCGGCTACCGGTCACCCTGGACCTCGACGGCGTCACGGGCAGGCGGCCCTGATGGACCGCACCGCCCGGGCCCTGGCGCTGCCCGACTGGTTCGGCCGCAACCGGGACGCGCTCGCCGACTGCCTCTCCGACCGCACCGTCCGGCCCCGGGCGGCCGCCCGCCAGGGGCTGCTGCTCGTCGTACGGGGCCGGCGGGCGTACGCCGAGGCGAACCTGGGCGAGTGGTGCACGGCGCGGCAGGTGTTCGCCGAGGCGGCCGAGCGCACTCCCGCGCTCACCGTCGCCCCGGCCCTCGGCGGATCGTCGGCCCTTGGAGGATCGTCCTAAACACCTCCGCGGCAGCCTGGGCCATATGACAGGCCCTGACAACGTGCCCGTCATGGGACAATGAAGTACGTGCTCTTTCCCCCTGGCAGACCTGTCCGGGGGTCACCTCTGATCGACTGGGATGTGCAGCACGTGCGTTTCCTCAATGACATCCAGCCCGCGTACGACCTGACGTACGACGACGTGTTCATGGTGCCGAGCCGCTCCGCGGTCGGCTCGCGTCAGGGCGTGGACCTCAGCTCGCCGGACGGCACGGGCACCACCATCCCGCTCGTCGTCGCCAACATGACCGCCATCGCCGGCCGCCGCATGGCCGAGACGATGGCCAGGCGCGGCGGCCTGGTGGTCATCCCGCAGGACATCCCGATCGACGTGGTCACCGACGTCATCTCCTGGGTGAAGAGCCGCCACCTGGTGCTGGACACCCCGATCGTGCTGGCCCCGCACCAGACCGTCGCCGACGCCCTCGCCCTGCTGCCCAAGCGGGCGCACAACGCCGGCGTGGTCGTCGACGAGGAGCAGCGGCCCGTCGGTGTCGTCACCGACGCCGACCTGACCGGCGTCGACCGCTTCACCCAGCTCGAAGTGGTCATGTCCAAGGACCTGCTCCTGCTGGACGCCGACATCGACCCGCGCGAGGCCTTCAACACCCTTGACGCGCACAACCGGCGCTACGCCCCCGCGGTCGACAAGGACGGCAGGCTCGCCGGCATCCTCACCCGCAAGGGCGCACTGCGCGCCACGCTGTACACCCCGGCCGTCGACAAGAACGGCAAGCTGCGCATCGCCGCGGCCGTCGGCATCAACGGCGATGTGGCCGGCAAGGCCAAGCAGCTGCTCGACGCGGGCGTGGACACGCTCGTCATCGACACCGCGCACGGCCACCAGGAGTCGATGATCACCGCGATCAAGCTGGTGCGTGCCCTCGATCCGCAGGTCCCGATCGCCGCCGGCAACATCGTCTCCGCCGAGGGCGTCAAGGACCTCATCGACGCGGGCGCGGACATCATCAAGGTCGGTGTGGGCCCCGGCGCCATGTGCACCACCCGCATGATGACCGGCGTGGGCCGGCCGCAGTTCTCCGCGGTCCTGGAGTGTGCCGCCGAGGCGAAGAAGTACGGCAAGCACGTGTGGGCCGACGGCGGTGTCCGCCACCCGCGGGACGTGGCCATGGCCCTCGCGGCCGGCGCGTCCAACGTGATGATCGGCTCCTGGTTCGCGGGCACGTACGAGTCTCCGGGCGACCTCCAGCACGACGCCGGCGGACGCGCCTACAAGGAGTCGTTCGGCATGGCCTCCGCGCGCGCGGTGCGCAACCGGACCTCGGAGGAGTCGGCGTACGACCGCGCCCGCAAGGGGCTGTTCGAGGAGGGCATCTCCACCTCCCGCATGTTCCTCGACCCGGCCCGCCCGGGCGTCGAGGATCTGATCGACTCGATCATCGCGGGCGTCCGCTCCTCGTGCACCTACGCCGGTGCCGGCTCCCTGGAGGAGTTCGCCGACAAGGCCATCGTCGGCATCCAGAGCGCGGCCGGCTACGCCGAGGGCAAGCCGCTGCACGCGAGCTGGACCTGAGCCGGCCGCCGTTCCGCACGGCCCCCGCTCTTCCGTCTCCGCACGGCCCCCGCTCTCCCTCGCCGGGACAGCGGGGGCCGTCGGCGTGTGTGGCGTGTCCGACGTGTCCGGCGACTCCGGACAGTCCCGCCCGTCTCGTGCGCAACGGACGAAAGCCCCCGCGCAACGAACACCCGCACAGTCCCCGCGAACGCAACGATCTTGCGGGGATGCGCAAGGTTGCTGCATTACAGGGGCAACGCCCCGGCTCGTAAGGTTCTGCGCTGTACGTGGCGTGGCAGGGACCCCGCTCGGTGGCTCCCCGCGGGACGGGGGCCACCGGTCCCGGCCGCTCGAAGACCCGCAGCGACAAGGAGCCGCGCGTGCTCGATCAAGGCGCACCACCGCAGAACCGCAGAACCGTCCCCCTGTCCGCCGGTGCGCGCCTGATGCGACGCAAGCCCGTGGAACGCCTGGTCGCGGAGGGTGGCCACGGCGAAGGCGGCACCCTGCGACGCTCCCTGGGCCTGTGGCAGCTCACCATGATCAGCATCGGTGCCACCCTGGGCACCGGCATCTTCGTGGTCCTCGGGGAGGCCGTCCCCAAGGCCGGTCCCGCCGTCACCCTGTCCTTCGTGATCGCCGGTCTCACGGCCCTCTTCTCGGCCCTGTCGTACGCCGAGCTGGCGGGCACCATCCCGGTCTCCGGCTCCTCCTACTCGTACGCATACGCAACGATGGGCGAGCTGATCGCCTGGGTGTGCGGCTGGTGCCTGGTCCTGGAGTACGGCGTGTCGGTGGCCGCCGTGGCCGTCGGCTGGGGCGAGTACCTCAACGAGCTGCTCAAGGGCACCCTGGGCGTCACCATCCCGGCGGCCCTGTCGGCGCCGCCCGGCGACGGCGGCGTCTTCAACCTGCCCGCGCTGATCGTCGTCCTGCTGGCGATGGTGTTCCTGATGGGTGGCGCCAAGGAGTCCGCGCGGGCCAACACGGTCATGGTCTGCGTGAAGATCGCCGCGCTGGTGCTGTTCTGCGCGATCGGTGTCCAAGGCTTCCGCTCCGGCAACTACTCCCACTTCATGCCGCTCGGCATGAGCGGCGTCAGCGCCGCGGGCGCGACGCTCTTCTTCTCCTACATCGGCTTCGACGCGGCGTCGACCGCCGGCGAGGAGGCCAAGAACGCCCAGCGCGACCTGCCCCGGGCGATCATGCTGTCCCTGGTCATCGTCACCGCCCTGTACGTCCTCGTGGCCGCCGTCGCCGTGGGCGCCAAGCCATGGCGGAAGTTCAACGACTCCGAGGCGGCCCTCGCCCAGATCATGCGCGACGTCACCGGTCAGAGCTTCTGGGGCACCCTGCTGGCGTTCTGCGCGGTCATCGCCATCGCCAGCGTGGTCCTGACCGTGCTGTACGGCCAGACCCGCATCCTGTTCGCCATGTCCCGCGACGGCCTCGTGCCCAAGGTGTTCTCCCGGGTCCACCCGAAGTCGGGGGCGCCCCGTGCCAACACGGTGATCGTCTCCCTGTTCTGCGGTGTCCTGGCGGCGGCCATCCCGCTGGGCCAGCTCGCCGACGCCACCAGCATCGGCACCCTCTTTGCGTTCGCGCTGGTCAACGTGGCCGTGGTGGTGCTGCGCCGGACCCGCCCGACCATGCACCGCACCTTCCGGGTGCCGCTGTCGCCGCTGCTGCCCGCGGTGGGCTTCGCCTTCTGCGTCTGGATGATGGGCAGCCTGTCCGCCGTCACCTGGGTGGTCTTCGGAGTCTGGATGGCGGTCGGGCTCGTGTTCTACTTCGTGTACGGCTACCGCCGTTCCCGCCTCGCGGCCGAGCCGAGCCTCGTGACGGCGGAGAAGTGACCGAGCGCCCGATCCCGAAGAAGTGACCCACACCCCGTGCTGAACGATCTCGACGAACGCATCGTGCACGCCCTTGCCGAGGACGCCCGCCGCTCCTACGCGGACATCGGGCAGCTCGTCGGCCTGTCCGCGCCCGCCGTGAAGCGGCGCGTGGACAGGCTGCGCGCCACCGGAGCCATCACCGGCTTCACCGTCCGCGTCGACCCGGCCGCCCTCGGCTGGGAGACCGAGGGCTACGTCGAGATCTACTGCCGGCGCAACACATCGCCGGAGACCATCCAGCGCGGCCTGGAGCGCTACCAGGAGGTCGTGTCCGCGTCCACCGTCACCGGCGACGCGGACGCGGTCGCCCAGGTCTTCGCCGCCGACATGCGCCACTTCGAGCGAGTCCTGGAACGCATCGCCGGCGAGCCCTTCGTGGAACGCACGAAGTCCGTCCTGGTCCTGTCCCCACTGCTCCGCCGCTTCTCCTCGGGCTCCCCGACGTAACTTCCGGGGCCCGGGGGCGGCCCCCGTCGGCAGTGACCGAGTCGGGGGGCGAGTGGGCAGAGCCTGGGGGTACAGGGGGCGAAGCCCACGCCGGGGTCCGGGGCGGAGCCCCGGGACGGCCACCTCTGCGGCAACCGAGTCGGGCGGGCGGGTGGGCAGAGCCCCGGCCCCGGCGGAGCCCCACGCAACGAATCGCCGCCCATCCCACCCCCTACGCAACGATCCGCCCACCGCCGCGCAACAGCTCCCGCTTGTCCGCGCGAGCCGCCCGACCGTACCGTCTAACCGACCCCCCGACACCCCCTTTGACCGGTGAGGATCCCGCATGCGCACCGCCCTGCTCCAGAGCTCCGGCCACCCCGGTGCCGTCGCCGAGAACCTGGAAGTTCTCGACGCGGCCGCGGGCCGCGCCGCCGCCGCGGGCGCCGCGCTGCTCCTCGCGCCGGAGATGTTCCTGACCGGGTACGCGATCGGCGACGACATCGGCCGACTGGCCGAGCCCGCCGACGGCGGCTCCGCCGACGCGATCGCGGAGCTGGCCGGCCGGCACGGTCTGGCGATCGCCTACGGCTACCCCGAGCGGGACGGCGAGGCGGTCTTCAACTCCGCCCAGCTGATCTCCGCCGACGGCACGCGCCTGGCCAACTACCGCAAGACCCACCTCTTCGGCGGCTTCGAGCGCGAGCACTTCACCGCGGGCGAGCAGCCGGTCGTCCAGGCCGAGCTGAACGGCCTGACCGTCGGCCTGCTGATCTGCTACGACGTGGAGTTCCCGGAGAACACCCGCGGCCACGCCCTGGCCGGCACCGACCTGCTGCTCGTTCCGACGGCGCTGATGCACCCGTTCCAGTTCGTCGCCGAGTCCCTCGTGCCCGTACGCGCCTTCGAGAACCAGATGTACGTCGCGTACGCCAACCGGGTCGGCCGCGAGGGCGGGTTCGACTTCGCCGGGCTTTCCACCCTCGCCGGTCCCGACGGAGTCGCCCGTACCCGGGCCGGTCAGGCCGAGGAAGTGGTCCTCGCCGACGTGGACCCGGCCCTGCTCGCCGCCTCCCGTGAGGCGAACCCGTACCTCCGGGACCGCCGCCCCGCCCTCTACGGGGCCCTCTCCTGACCTCTCACGGCAGCCACCCCCACCCGTTCTTCCCGCTCTTCCCCGCGCAAGGAGTCCGTACCCCATGACGTCCACGGTGCCCAACGCCGTCGAGCACGCAGACGAGCAGCAGCCGCCGATCACCATGTTCGGCCCGGACTTCCCGTACGCGTACGACGACTTCCTCGCCCACCCGGCGGGCCTCGGCCAGATACCCGCCACCGGGCACGGCACGGAGGTCGCGATCATCGGCGGCGGCCTGTCCGGCATCGTGGCCGCCTACGAGCTGATGAAGATGGGCCTCAAGCCCGTCGTCTACGAGGCCGACCGGATCGGCGGCCGGCTGCGCACCGTCGGCTTCGACGGCTGCGACGAGTTCCTGACCGCCGAGATGGGCGCGATGCGCTTCCCGCCGTCCTCCACGGCCCTCCAGCACTACATCGACCTGGTCGGCCTGGAGACCAGGTCCTTCCCGAACCCGCTCGCGGAGGCGACCCCCTCGACCGTCGTCGACCTCAAGGGCGAGTCGCACTACGCCGAGACCATCGACGACCTGCCGCAGGTCTACCGGGACGTGGCCGACGCCTGGAACAGGTGCCTCGAAGAGGGCGCCGACTTCTCCGACATGAACCGCGCCATGCGCGAGCGGGACGTCAGGCGCATCCGCGAGATCTGGTCCCAGCTCGTCGAGAAGCTCGACAACCAGACCTTCTACGGCTTCCTGTGCGACTCCGAGGCCTTCAGGTCCTTCCGGCACCGGGAGATCTTCGGCCAGGTCGGCTTCGGCACCGGCGGCTGGGACACCGACTTCCCCAACTCCATCCTGGAGATCCTGCGCGTCGTCTACACCGAGGCCGACGACCACCACCGCGGCATCGTCGGGGGCTCTCAGCAGCTGCCGCTCAGGCTCTGGGAGCGCGAGCCGGAGAAGATCGTCCACTGGCCGTACGGCACCTCGCTGAGGTCCCTGCACGTCGACGGCGAGCCGCGCCCCGCCGTGACCCGGCTGCACCGCACCGCGGGCAACCAGATCACCGTCACCGACGCAGGCGGCGACATCCGGACCTACCAGGCGGCGATCTTCACCGCCCAGTCCTGGATGCTGCTCTCCAAGATCCAGTGCGACGACGAGCTGTTCCCGATCGACCACTGGACCGCCATCGAGCGCACCCACTACATGGAGTCCTCCAAGCTCTTCGTCCCGGTCGACCGGCCGTTCTGGCTGGACAAGGACGAGGAGACGGGCCGGGACGTCATGTCGATGACGCTGACGGACCGGATGACCCGCGGCACCTACCTCCTCGACAACGGCCCGGACCGGCCCGCCGTCATCTGCCTGTCCTACACGTGGTGCGACGACAGCCTGAAGTGGCTGCCGCTGTCCGCGAACGAGCGGATGGAGGTCATGCTGAAGTCGCTCGGCGAGATCTACCCGAAGGTCGACATCAGGAAGCACATCATCGGCAACCCGGTGACGGTCTCCTGGGAGAACGAGCCCTACTTCATGGGCGCGTTCAAGGCCAACCTGCCCGGCCACTACCGCTACCAGCGGCGCCTGTTCACCCACTTCATGCAGGACCGGCTGCCGGAGGACAAGCGCGGCATCTTCCTCGCCGGCGACGACATCTCCTGGACCGCGGGCTGGGCCGAGGGCGCCGTCCAGACCGCGCTGAACGCGGTCTGGGGCGTCATGCACCACCTCGGCGGGGCCACCGACGCGGCCAACCCCGGACCCGGCGACGTCTACGACGAGATCGCGCCCGTGGAACTCCCCGAGGACTAGCCGGACCGGTCGTTCGACATGGCTCGGTCCGCCGGTTCGCATCCTCCGCTCCGTGTCACGCGGCGGATCATCCCGACGGGCTCCGCGAGCGCTGTGGTCGCGGAGCCCGCTGTGGGTTCCGGTCAGGGGGCGACGAGCTGGTGCTCGGTGCCGATCCCGGATGCGTTGCCCTCGGTGTAGAGGCTCAGCTCACCGTCGGACCAGCGGACGAGCGTGTCGTCCGGCCACGGGTTGTCGCTGAAGTCCCCGCCCGTGACGAGCATGGCGTGCTCCCACAGGTCGTTGGGGGCCTTCCATTTGTGCTCACCCCAGGTGTCACCGGTGCCGGTGAAGTCGTCGTAGCAGGTCAGCTCGCCGTCGGACCAGCGCACCACGAGGTCCCAGGTGTCGCCCTGCGTGTAGTCGCCGGAGCCGATCTCGACCGCGTGGGTCCAGAGCTTGTTCGGGTTGACGACCTTGATCTCCTTGCCGAGGCTCGTGCCTGTGTTCTGGTACACGGTGAGTTCGCCGTCGGACCAGCGGACGACGAGGTCGTCCTGCCACTTGTTCCCGCCGTACCGGCCGGCGGTCATGGCCTCGGCGTGCTTCCACGTCTCGTTCGGCGCGACGATCTGCTTCTCGCCGTGGAAGCCGTGCTCGTCCACCGACGGGTACAGCGTGACCTCGCCGTCCGACCACAGCACGATCAGGTCGGAGCCGTTGTCACCGGTGAAGTCACCGGCCACGACCTGCTTGGCGTGGTCGGCCCACAGCTTGTTCGGCTTCTGGACCCGGATCTCCTTGTCGAAGTAGTTCAGGCCCTTGTCCGCGCCGCGGTAGATCGTCAGCTCGCCGTCCGACCAGAGGACGAACATGTCCATGCGGTCCTGCGAGACCGGACCGCCGAGGGCGAAATAGCCCGAGGCGATGTCCCTGGCGTGCTTCCACGTCGACGCGGCCGGCAGCACGACCGGGGCAGGCATTTTCCCCGCCACCGCGGCGTCGTAGATCCGCTTGAGGTCGCTGTCGAAGTACGAGGAGTACGACGTGTCGTCGCTGTGCCCGCCGGTCTGCCACCCTCCCGTCACACCGATGACCTGCGGGTGGTCGCCACCGATGATGAACGGGCCGCCGGAGGTTCCGCGGACGTAGCCCTTGCAGTCGATCTGGGAGAACGTGCCGCCCTTCCAGCCACCGGAGCTTGCGGTGGCGAACTTCTTCATCGGCGAGGTGCAGTCGAGCGGGTCCTGGTGCGGCTTGTACTTGCCGTCGTCGTCCGGCAGCCACGGATAGCCGATCACCCTGGTCCTGGGATGGTCGAAGCCGGTGCCGTATCCGATCGGGATCGCTCCGACGACATCCTGGACCTTCTTCCCGTCCGAGCGCGGCTCGGTCCTCAGCAGGGCGAAGTCGAGGTCCGTGTAGTCGTGGTCACCGCCCTTGCGCAGGTAGCGGGGGTCGGCGTAGATCTGCCCGACGTTGATCGGGAACACCCCGTACGGCTTGGGATCGGCCTGGTGGTGCTTGGGCACGAACACAAGCTTCTTGGTCTGGTCGGTGCTGTCGAAGCAATGCGCGGCGGTCAGCACCAGGTCCTTGCCCGGGGAGGGGACCACGGTGCCGGCGCAGAACCGGTACTTCAGGTCGCTGTCCTGCCAGAAGAACGTGCCGACCTCCTTGATGCCCTCGAACGTGTGCGAAGGCGAAGTCCCGCTGACGGCCTTCCCGCGGGCCGCGTCAGGCTTGGTCCGGCTCGCGCCGGCCTTCCGCTCCGGGAGGAGCTGGTCTTCCTCGACGGGGACGGCCTGGGCCATCCGCTCCGGGGTCCAGAACTTCTCCAGCTCCGTCGCCGATGCCGGATCGTCCTCGGGCGTGCCACTCGTGCTCGGCGACGGGCCGGGCGTGTCCGGCGATCCGGACCAAGAGGCCGGCGGTGTGGTCGCCGAAGTGTTCCTGGAGGACGGGGAGGACGCAGGAGTCGCGGGGGGCGCCTCCTTCGACGGGGCGGCGGACGGTTGCCCGGCGAGCGGTGAGCTGCTGGGGGACGCCGTCACGGGAGCGGGTGCGGGCTCGGCCCATGCGGACGTCGACATGAAGGTGGCGGCTATCGCGGTGGCGGCCGCCAGGCTGTGTCTCAGCCTCAAAGTTCCCCCTGATTCAGGTGTGTTGCGGGCCCTGGTCAGTTCGGCCCGGTCTTTTGCGATCTTGGACCCTACCCACACCCCGTCTCGTGCGTAAAGGCGATTCCATGGAGCAACCAAGTCTTCGTATGGGGCCTCTAACGGGACGGACGTCAAAGGCACCGAGAGGGGAAACGGGGCATGCGCTCACCCACACAGGCACGGCCGGTCGGGCTGTCGATCGCGGCGGCCCTACTGGGACTGGCCGCCGTGTCCTGCGACAGCGGCAGCAGCCCGAAGCCGGAAGCGACCGCGTCCCGTGCCACCGAAGCGCACGGCTACGAGGCGGCTTACGACGCCGGATGGCGCACCGGCAAACAGCTCTTCGAGGACGGCGGCAAGGGCGCCGCGGTCCGCGAGGCGGTGTGGGGCGGCTGCGTCCGCCGGTCCCTCACGGCCCAGCCGCGGAACGTGGTGGAGAAGGACCGCGGAGCCTGGGTGATGGGCTGCAAGCAGGCAGTGGGAACGGGAACGGAGCGTCGTCCGCCCGCGGGGCCGGTGACACGCCGCCAACCCGACCCGGACCTCCTGGCCCGCTTCCGGTCCTGGGCCGCAGAGAACGGAGCGAAGCAGTCCGCGCAGCAGGCCGCCGAGGCGGTTCTCGTCCACCTCGGCGACCGCGACTACGACGTCGAACTCACCACTGCCTACACCGACAAGAGCGCGAAGACCGACCTGAGGCGGTTGGCCGACACGTTCGCGACCTGGTGGGACGGCGACGGCGGCGACAACGCCACCGCGTGGAACCTCATCCTCGTGGCCCAGGACGGCAAGCGCCTCACCACCCGGAACCTCTGAGAACGAAGGCAATCGATCACATGAGGAACAAGACACGTCTGCTGCTCGTACCGGTTCTCGCGGCCGGCCTCCTCGCCACCTCCACAGCCTGGGAGACCGCCGCCGCCGCGAGTGAGGACTGCTCGTCCTGGCCGAGCAACTCCGGGCAGACCGGCAACGTGAAGTGCGACAGTCGCAGCGGAGTACGCCAGCACAGAACCGTGGTCACCTGTATCAACAGCGGTGGCGCGAAATGGACGATCACCGGCCCGTGGCGCTACCGCAACCGCGTGTCGTCCGCGACGTGTTCGGTGAGCGGCACCGCCGGTGTGTTCGCGATCGGCCAAGAGCGACGCTTCAGGGGCTGACAGACACCCCGGGGACGAGCCCGGCTGCAGAGAACTCCTCGGCCGGTCAGCCCCGGCAGGCCCGGGCGGCCGGGATCACAGCCCGGCCGCCCGGGCCTTCTCGTACACCTCCGCGGCCACGTCCTTCAGTTCCTCGGCGTCCCGCACGGTGCTCTGCAGGTCGACGAGGATCTCCTCCAGCCCGATCTCCGCGTACGCGACGAGGTCCTCGACGAGCTGGTCGGGACTGCCGTGGAACGGGCGCCGGTTCGCGCCCTCGTGGGACTTGGCCGAGTAGCGCGCGTTCACCCGGAGCACCGTCTGGATCGGCTGCTGCCGGCCGCGCTCGGCGGCCAGGTCCTGCACCGCGTGCCACTCGCCGGCGACCTGCTCGACGCCCATGGCGGTCGGCAGCCAGCCGTCGGCGTGCTCGACGAGCCGCTCCCGCGCCTTGCGGGTGCTCGCCGCCAGCAGGATCGGGATCGGCCGGGCCGGCTTGGGGCCGACCGCGGCCGAGTCGATCTCCGTGATCCTGCCGTGGTGGCGCACCGGGTCGGGCCCCCACACCGCCCGGCACACGTCGATCACCTCGTCCAGCACCTTGCCGCGCTCCTTGATCGGCCGGATGCCCGTGGCCGCGTACTCGTCGAGGGACCAGCCGGTGCCGAACCCGGCGATCACCCGGCCGCCGCTGGCCGCGTCCAGCGAGGCGAGGGCCTTGGCGAGCTGGAACGGCGCGTGCAGCGGCGCGACCAGCACGCTGCTGCCCAGCCGGGCCCGCTCGGTGGCCGCCGCGGCCAGGGTGAGCGTGACCAGCGGGTCGGCCACATGGCGGTAGGAGTCGGGCCAGGGCATGCCCTCGATGCCGTACAGCCCCTGGGTGGCGGGCTCCGGGAAAAGGGCCCGCTCGTACACCCAGAGGCTCTCGTAGCCGATGTGTTCCGCGGCGCGTGCCACGTCGGGCACGTCCTTGCCGAGGTGGTACTGCCGGTTCTGCGGAAGGCCGAGTCCCAGACGGATCGCCATGGCGGTGAGCTCCTTCGTGATCGTCCGTTTCCACCGATCAACGTACAGTGATCACGCGGGAGTTCCCCGGTACGTGCCTTCGCAGGTCTTCGGCCGTCGGATTTCCCGTCGGGTCCCGGTCTTCCCGTCGGGTCTAGTCCGGCAGCGGGGTGAGCATCATGCGCCCGGCGAAGCCGACCGCCGCGTCCAGCCGCTGAGCGAACTCCTCGGCCACGTCGGGCAGCCGGCGCAGCGCCCACAGCGCCCGCGCGGCCGACCAGGCGGCGTCCCGGGCCCGTTCCAGGCTCCACGCGCCGAGCAGATGGGTGAGCGGGTCGGCGATCTGCAGCAGGTCGGGACCGGGCATCAGGTCTTCCCGGACCCGCTCCTCCAGTGCGACGAGCAGGTCGCCCACGCGGTCGAAGTCGCCCTCCAGGTCGGCCGGCTCGCACGCCAGCGTGCCGCACGCGTCCACGACGGCCAGCGCCAAATCGTGGCCGATGTGCGCGTTGATGCCCGCGAGCGCGAACTGCAGTGGGCGCACACCGGGATGGCGGCGGAACTGCAGCAGCGGCCGCCAGCAGGCCGGCGCGCGCCGCCCTTCCGCCGCCGCGTCCACGGCGGCCAGATACCGCTCGGCGAACCGTACGTCCAGCGTGGCCGCGGCCCGCGGGTCCGCGAACCGCCCGGCCGCCAGGCGCCGGTCGACCGCCTCGGTGACGGCGAGATAGACCCGGTTGAAGACCGCGATCCCGTCCCGCTCCGGCAGCGCGGCGTCCAGCTCGCGCATTCGGGCGAGGGCCGCGTCCACTGTGTCCAGCCGACGGGTGAGTTGTGCCGATTGCCCCATGGGGGCAGCGTCCCAGGCCGGGCCCGGACCGGGTGCCGACGGGCCCGGCGCTTCCCCGGAACGGGGGAACGCTCGCCTGGTGCGCGCCTGGGGCCCGTGCCTACGACTGGGCGCGCTGGGTGCCGGCCCGCCTCTGCACGTCGTACGACGACGTGCCCTCGTCCAGCAGCGGCTCCTGCTGCTTCAGGTGCGCGGGCGCGAAGGCGCGCAGCGTGTGGTAGCCGGTGATGACGACGAGCGTGCCCAGCGCGATACCGCTGAGGGAGAAGGTGTCGGTGAACTTCATGGTGACGTTGCCGACGCCGATGATGATGCCCGCCGCGGCCGGCACCAGGTTCAGCGGGTTGCGCAGGTCGACCTTGGCGTTGATCCAGATCTGCGCGCCCAGCAGCCCGATCATCCCGTACAGGATGACGGTGATGCCGCCGAGGACACCGCCGGGGATCGCGGCCACGATGGCGCCGAACTTCGGGCAGATGCCGAACAGCAGCGCGAACCCGGCCGCGGCCCAGTAGGCGGCGGTGGAGTAGACGCGGGTGGCGGCCATCACGCCGATGTTCTCGGAGTACGTGGTGTTGGGCGGGCCGCCCACGGCCGTCGACAGCATGGAGGCCACACCGTCCGCCGAGATGGCCGTGCCCAGCTTGTCGTCCAGCGGGTCGCCGGTCATCTCGCCGACCGCCTTGACATGCCCGGCGTTCTCCGCGACCAGGGCGATGACGACCGGCAGCGCGACCAGGATCGCCGACCAGTGGAAGGCCGGACCGTGGAAGGACGGCAGCCCGATCCAGTCGGCCTTGCCGACGCCGGAGAGGTCCAGGCGCCAGTGGTCGGTGAGCTTGCCGCTGCCGTCGACGGAGTGGATCTTGCCGAAGAGCTGGTCGAAGACCCAGGAGACGGCGTAGCCGAAGACCAGGCCGAGGAAGATCGCGATCCGGGACCAGAAGCCGCGCAGACAGACGACGGCCAGCCCGGTGAACAGCATCACCAGCAGCGCGGTCCACTGGTCCTGCGGCCAGTAGGTGGAGGCGGTCACCGGGGCGAGGTTGAAGCCGATCAGCATCACGACCGCGCCGGTGACGATCGGCGGCATCGCCGCGTGGATGATCCGCGCACCGAAGCGCTGTACGGCGAGACCGACCAGGAACAGGGCGATGCCGACCACGAGGACCGCGCCCGTCACGGTCGCGCTCGTGCCGCCCTGCGCCCGGATGACCGCGGCGACGCCCACGAAGGACAGCGAGCAGCCCAGGTAGCTGGGCACCCGGCCGCGGGTGGCGAGCAGGAAGATCACGGTCGCGACGCCCGACATCATGATCGCGAGGTTGGGGTCGAGGCCCATGAGCACGGGGGCCACGAAGGAGGCGCCGAACATGGCCACGACGTGCTGGGCGCCGAGTCCGACCGTGCGGGGCCAGGAGAGCCGTTCGTCGGGCCGGACCACCGCTCCTGGTGCGGGCGTGCGCCCGTCACCGTGCAGTTTCCAGCGCACGCCGAGGTCCATGGTGGGGTTTCGCTTTCTCTGAACGGGAAGATGTCCGAAACCCATTGTCCGGGTTCCGGGCAAGCGACCAGCACCTTCCCTGCCGACGTTCCTGAGCGTCCGCTTAGGATGAGGGGTCGTACCCCCTCCTCACCAGCACGTTCAGGAGCCCCGCCGTGACCGCCGAAGCACCCGTCGCCACCGCCCTGTCGTACGGCCGGCTGATCCCCGTCGCCGTCCACTTCGACGACCTGGACGCGCTCGGGCTGCTGCACAACGCCCGCTACCCGCTGCTGGTGGAACGGGCCTGGTCCGAACTGTGGCACGGGCACGGCTTCCGCTTCGAGGGCGACTGGGCGGCCGCCGGGGACGCCTGCAACGCGGTCAAGGAGCTGCGGATCAGCTACGAGGCGCCGGTGACCCGGCCGGGTGCGTACGCCGTCCACCTGTGGCTGGACCGGCTGGGCAGGACCGGCCTGACGTACGGCTTCCGCTTCTGCTCGGCCGACGGCGCGGTGACGTACGCCCGCGGAGGCCGCGTCCTGGTCCGACTGGATTCGGCCACCTTGCGCCCCGCGCCCTGGAGCGAGGAGTTCAGGGCCGCGGGTCGGGAACTGCTGCGGCCGGCCGGCTGACCTTCGGGCGGTCCCGGTCGCCCGCCCGCAGCACCCCCGCGAACGCGGCCAGACCGCACGCCAGCAGCGTCACCAGGCCGAACGACACCACCAGGCTGGTCGCCTGGGCGAGTCCGCCGATCGCGCTCGGCGCCACCAGGCCGGAGGTGTACGTGATCGTCGCCACACCCGCGATGGCCTGGCTGGGGTTCGGCCCGCTGCGGCCGGCCGCGGCGAAGCACAGCGGCACCACGACCGCGATGCCCAGGCCCATCAGCGCGAAGCCGGTCATCGCCACCGCCGGATGACCCGCGACGACGACGAGCAGGCCGCCGAGCACCGCCAGGACACCGCTCGCCCGCACGGTGCGCACGGAGCCGAACCGGTCCACCACCTTGTCGCCCGCGATCCGCGCGACCGCCATGGTGAGGGTGAATCCGGTGGTGCAGGCCGCCGCGAGACCGGCCGAGGTGTCCAGCTGGTCGCGCAGGTACACCGCCGACCAGTCCAGGCTCGCGCCCTCCGCGAACACCGCGCAGAACCCGATCGCGCCGATCAGCAGCGCCGACTTCGGCGGCAGCGCGAACCGGGGCGGCGGCTCCTCGTCCTCGGCCGGCTGAAGATCGAGCACCCAGGTGCAGGCGACCAGGCCCAGCACGGTCAGCACGCCGGCCGCCAGGACGTGGTGCAGGCGAGCGTCCGAGCCCAGGTGCGCGGCGAGCGTGCCGGCCGCCGAGCCGGTCAGGGCACCCGCGCTCCACATGCCGTGCAGGCCCGACATGATCGAGCGGCCGAGCCGGTTCTCGACCTCCACACCGAGGGCGTTCATCGCGACGTCCGCCATGCCCGCCGAGGCGCCGTAGACGAAAAGTGCCAGGCAGAGGGTGAGGAGGTTCGGGGCGAGGGCGGGCAGGACCAGGGAGAGCGTCCACAGGGCGAGCAGGCCGCGCAGGGCGGTACGGGCGCCGAAGCGGTGAGTGATGCCGCCCGCGAGCGGCATCGCCACGGAGGCGCCGAGCGCGGGGAAGGCCAGGGCGAGGCCGAGCTGCCCGGCGCTGACCGAGGCGTGGTCCTGGATCCACGGCACCCGGGTGGCGAACGAACCCGTGACGGCGCCGTGTACGGCGAAGACGGCCGCCACGGCGTACCGGGCGCGCCGCACCTCGCGCTGTTCGTCGACCACTGCACTCATTGTCCGGCCCCTCCCGTGTGTCCCGCCGCGGGCTCGTTGTCCTGCCGCGGGCGTAAACTATCAGGGACCCTGCCTGATAGATAGGGGATACCCGGCGCCGCCCGCGTCGCGGCCCCGCAGATCTGGGAGGATTCCCGGCATGCCCGCATCCCCGAGCACCGCCCGGGCCATCAACGACCGGCTCGCCCTGCGGCTGTTGCAGCAGGAGGGACCGTTGACGGCAGGGCAGCTGAAGCAGCTCACCGGCCTGTCCCGGCCGACGGTCGCCGATCTCGTCGAACGCCTGACGGTCTCCGGCCTGATCACCGTGGTGGGGGAGGCGGGGGAGCGGCGGCGCGGCCCGAACGCACGGCTGTACGGCATCGTCGCCGACCGCGCCCATCTGGCCGCCCTCGACGTACGCACCGAGAGCGTCTCGGTGACCGTGTCCGACCTGCTCGGGCGGGAGCTGGCCGAGGCGTCCGTGCCGATCGGTGGGGACACCGGGACCGGACCCGCGGTCGAGCAGGCGGTCACGCTGGTGGAGCGGGTGGCGAAGGAGGCGGGGGCGGAGCAGCTGCACACCGTGGCCATCGGCGCGCCGGGCCTGATCGACCCGGACACGGGCGAGCTGCGCGACTCCACGGGCCTGCCCGCCTGGCACCGCCGGCTGGTGGCCGCGTTGCAGGAGCGGCTGCCGCGGGCCCGGGTCATCGTCGAGAACGAGACCAACCTCGCGGCGCTGGCCGAGCAGCGGGACGGAGCCGCCCGGGGGCGGGACACCTTCGTCCTGCTGTGGCTCGGCCACGGCACGGGTGCGGCGGTGGTCCTGGACGGGACGCTGCGCCGCGGCGCCTCCGGCGGCACCGGCGAGATCGGCTTCCTGCCCGTGCCCGGTACCGGTGGCGTGCCGTCGGCGACGGACTGTGCGGGTGGCTTCCACTCGCTGGCCGGGTCGGCGGCGGTGACGGAACTGGCGGGGGCGTACGGGCTGTCGGGGGAGCACGGGGGCCGGGAGCCGGCCGCCGCCGAGCTGGTGCGCCGCGCGGCCGCGTCCCTGGGAGAGGGGTCCGCGGAAGAGGCCGCCCCGGGGGGCGGTGCCCGAGCCGCGGACTTCCTGGACGCCCTCGCCGACCGGGTCGCCCTCGGTGTCGCCTCCGTCGTGGCCGTCCTGGATCCCGGGTGCGCGGTTCTGGGCGGGGAGATCGGGCAGGCCGGCGGGGACGTGCTCGCCGGGCGCGTGGCTGAGCGGGTCGGGCGGATGTCGCCGCTGCGGACGGAGGTGCGCGCGAGCGCGTTGGGGGGCGGGGCCGTGTTGCGGGGGGCGTTGCTGACGGCGCGGGAACGCGCGCAGGACGAGTTGTTCGCACCGGCGGGCCCACCCACCCACCCGACTCGGTAACTCCAGAGGCGCCCGCCCGGGGCTCTGCCCCGGCCCCCGGCGGGCTCTGCCCCGGCCCCCGGCGGGGCGCTGCCCGGACCCTCAGGATCTGCCCATTCGTCAGCCAGACTCGGTGACCCCACCCCCGGCCCGGTGAGGGCTCCGCCCCTGTCCCGGTGAGGGCTCCGCTCCTGCACCCCCAGGCTCTGCCCACTCGTCAGCCAGACTCGGTGACCCCAGCCCCTGTCCCGGTGGGCCTCCGCCCCTGCACCCCCGGACCCGGCCTCGCCCGCCCGACCCGGTGGCCCGGCGGCCGCTCCGCCTCCCGGGTCCCCCTGCGCCCCGGCGGCCGCTCCGCCTCCCGGGTCCCCCTGCGCCCCTGGCCCGGCGGCGGCTTCGCCTCCCGCGGCCCCGCCCGCACCCCTCAACCGGCATCAGCCCCGGCGGCCACCGCCCCCGAAACGCGTGGCGAGGAAGTCCTCGAACGTTCGCTTGCCCACGGTCTGAGCGGGAGTGAGGTGGCCGCCCTCGCGGAAGCCTCGGTAGGCCCTGCCGGCCAGGGGGACGGTGAGTACCGGGCGGCGGCGGGCCGTGGCCTTCAGGTAGGCGCGGGCCAGGGAGTCGAAGGTGCGGACCTCCGGGCCGCCCATGTCCGGGACGCGGCCCGCCGGCGCGGAGGTCGCCAACTCGGCGAGTCTCGCGGCCACTTCGGCGACCTCGATCGGCTGGTCGCGCACGCCCGCCGGGAGCAGCATGACCGGCGGCTTGGCCAGGGCCCGGAACAGGGTGGCCAGCAGGTCGTGGAACTGGGTGGTCCGCAGCACCGTCCAGCCCAGGCCCGATTCCTCGATCAGCTGCTCCACGGCGTGCTTGGTCTCGTAGTAGCCGAGCGGGACCCGGTCGACCCCCACGATGGAGATGTAGACCAGGTGGCCCACACCCGCCCTGCGCGCCGCCGCGATCAGATGGGCGGCCGCCTCCTCGTCGCCGCCCCTGGGCGAGCTCGCGCAGTGCACGACCGTGTCCACGCCGGCGACGGCCGCGTCCAGCGCGGGACCGCCCTCGCGCAGATCGACGGCGTACGGCTCGGCGTGCCGGCTGAGCACCCGCACCTCGTGTCCGTCCGTGCGCAGCCGCTCGACGACGAGGCGGCCGAGCGTTCCGGTGCCGCCGGTCACCAGGATCATGGTCATGCTGTTCAGTCCCTCCGGACGTTCCGCACACTCCGTCATCGGCGCTCCCAGACGAACGCCCCGGGTCAGCCATTCCCGCTTGTCCGGGATCATCATCACCCGCCGCTCGCGCCACCGGATCACCGCGCACGCCGTGTGCACGGCCCGGCAGGCGTGGGGAGGCACGGGCAGGTGCGAACGGGCCCGAACTCGCGCCCGGTGCCGAGATGTTGACGGTTGACGCTTTGGTCTAGTCCTTTTAGTGTCTGACTCCTGCACAGGCCGGTCCGGCGGCGGTGACGACGGCCCTTGCCCGCCGCCGGGCCTTTCGATCGACCAGGTTTCCGTGCGGCTGCGTCGCGGTCGCGTCGCGGTCGAGGTCAGGGCCGCTCGAGCGGCGATGCGCTCTGTGAGCGAACCCACACCGTTCGTCTGTATGAACGTCGGGCGGGCGTGGCAGACTGGCTTCGTACCAGTAGCAGCGCACTCCGGGGTCGGTGAAAGTCCGAACCGGCGGTTACAGTCCGCGACCCGGTCGCTTCCAGCGGCCGGTTGACCAGGTGGAATTCCTGGACCGACGGTTAAAGTCCGGATGGGAGGCAGTGCGCGGCGAGCGGGCACGTATGTGTGCGCGCCGCCGTCTACGGGCTCGCCCTCACGGCGAGTTGCCGTCCGGCGTCGCCGTACCGAGTGTTCTCGTTCGTGTCCTCTGTCGTCATCGGCAGCCCCGGAGTCCGTGCCCGAAGAGGCAGGAGGACCCGGGAAGTGTTCACCGGAATCGTCGAAGAGCTGGGCGAGGTCACCGCCGTCGAGAACCTTGGCGACGCCGCTCGCTTCAGGCTCCGCGGACCCGTCGTGACCCAGGGCGCACAGCACGGCGACTCCATCGCCGTGAACGGGGTCTGTCTCACCGTCGTCGAACACGAGGGCGACGAGTTCACCGCCGACGTCATGGCGGAGACCCTCAAGCGCTCCAGCCTCGGCGTCCTCGCCGTCGGCTCCCGTGTCAACCTCGAACGCCCCACCGCCGTCGGCGCGCGCCTCGGCGGGCACATCGTGCAGGGACACGTCGACGGCACCGGCACGATCCTGGACCGCACGCCCTCCGAGCACTGGGAGATCGTGAAGATCTCACTGCCGGCGGACCTCGCGCGCTACGTCGTCGAGAAGGGCTCCATCACCGTCGACGGCATCAGCCTCACCGTCGTCGACGCCGGCGCCGACCACTTCACCGTCAGCCTCATCCCCACCACCCTCGCCCTGACCACCCTCGGTCTGAAGCAGCCCGGCGACCCGGTCAACCTCGAGGTCGACGTCGTCGCCAAGTACGTCGAGCGGCTGCTCGGCGACCGTGCGCAGGGGGCCGGCAAGTGAACTGGCTCAACTCCGAGGCCTTCACCCTCCTGGGCCAGCACATCAAGTGGTCCGACATGATCGGCAACGTCATCGGCCTGATCGGCCTGGCGTTCGGCTGGCGCCGCTCCATATGGAGCTGGCCCACCCAGTTCCTGTCCGGTCTGATCCTCTTCGCCGCCTTCGCCACCGCCCATCTCTCCGGCAGCGCCGGCAAGCAGATCGTCGTGATGGTCGTCGCGGTCTACGGCTGGTGGCAGTGGAACCGCGGCAAGGACCAGGCGGCGGACGGCCACATCGCCGTACGGTTCGCCACCTGGCGCGAGCGGGCGGTCCTGCTCGGCGCCGCCGCCGTCGGCACGGTCGTGGTCGCCGCCCTGTTCAAGGCCTACCCGTCCCTGTCCTGGGACCCCTGGCCCGACGCCTACATCTTCGTGGGCACCATCGTCGCCATGTACGCCCAGGCGCGCGGCATGGTCGAGTTCTGGTTCGCCTGGCTGCTCGTCGACGTCGTCGGCGTCCCGCTCAACTTCGCCAACGGCTTCGCCTTCTCCGGCTTCGTCTACGTCATCTACGGCGCGCTCGTCCTGTGGGGCATGCGCGACTGGTGGCTGCGCTCCCGCCGAGCCGCGCAGCCCGTCCCGGAAGGAGCGCCCGCATGACCGCGGCACCCATCCTGTACAACACCGACGCCTACAGCACCGGCGCCTACGGCACCGACGCCGGCGAGGACTTCACGCTCGACCCGGTCGAGCAGGCCGTCGCCGACATCGCGGCCGGCCGTCCCGTCGTGGTCGTCGACGACGAGGACCGCGAGAACGAGGGCGACCTCGTCATCGCCGCCGAGATGGCGACCCCCGAGATCGTCGCCTTCATGATGAGCGAGTGCCGCGGTCTGATCTGCGCTCCCATGGAGGGCGAGGAACTGGACCGGCTCAGGCTGCCGCAGATGGTGGAGGACAACACCGAGTCGATGAAGACCGCCTTCACGGTCTCCGTCGACGCCTCCGCCGCCCACGGCGTCACCACCGGTATCTCCGCCGCCGACCGCGCCACCACCCTCCAGTTGCTGGCGAGCGGCACGGCAGAGCCGACCGACCTGGTCCGCCCCGGCCATGTCTTCCCGCTGCGCGCCAGGCCCGGCGGCGTGCTCGTCCGCGACGGCCACACCGAGGCCGCCGTCGACCTGGCCCGGCTCGCGGGGCTGCGCCCGGCCGGTGCGATCGTCGAGATCGCCGGCGAGGACGGCCGGATGCTGCGCCTGCCCGAGCTGATGGTCTTCGCCCGCAAGCACGGTCTGACGATCATCTCCATCGCGGACCTGATCGCCTACCGGCGCGGCAGCGAGTCCCCCGTCGGCGAGCCGACCGTCCGCCGCGAGGCCGAGGTCAACCTGCCCACCCGGCACGGTGTCTTCACGGCGTACGGCTACCGCTCCACCGCCGACGGCGTCGAGCACGTCGCCCTCGTCCACGGCGAGATCGGCGACGGCGAGGACGTCCTGGTCCGTGTCCACTCCGAGTGCCTGACCGGCGACGTCTTCGGCTCGCTGCGCTGCGACTGCGGCCCCCAGCTGGACGCCGCCCTGGAACGCATCCAGGCCGAGGGCAGGGGAGTGGTGGTCTATCTGCGCGGCCACGAGGGGCGCGGCATCGGCCTGATGTCCAAGCTGCGGGCCTACGAGCTCCAGGAGCGCGGACGCGACACGCTGGACGCCAACCTGGAACTCGGCCTGCCCGCCGACGCCCGCGACTACGGCGCCGGCGCGCAGATCCTCGAGGACCTCGGGGTCACCGGCGTCCGCCTGATGACCAACAACCCCGACAAGACCGAGGCGCTGCTGCGCCACGGCATCAAGGTCACCGGACGGGAGCCCATGCCCGTCCAGGCGGGTGAGCACAACCTCCGCTACCTGCGCACCAAGCGGGACCGGATGGGGCACGACCTGCCCTGGCTGGACACCCCGGCCGCGGCGGCCGCCGCGGCCGAGGCTGCGCCGGCCTCCGTGGCCGCGACCGCGGCCACCTGCGGCAACCAGTAAGACCAGTAAGACCAGGAACTGAGGAGACACGTGAGCGGCAAGGGTGCACCGGAACTGTCCGTCCGGAACGTCGGGGACCTCAGGGTCGCCGTCATCGCGGCACAGTGGCACGAGAAGGTGATGGACGGACTGGTGGACGGCGCCCTGCGCGCCCTGCACGAGCTGGGGATCGACGAGCCGACCCTGCTCAGGGTCCCCGGCAGCTTCGAGCTCCCGGTGGTGGCGAAGGTGCTGGCGGGCCGCGGCTACGACGCGATCGTGGCCCTCGGTGTCGTCATCCGCGGCGGCACCCCGCACTTCGACTACGTCTGCCAGGGCGTCACCAACGGCCTGACCCAGGTGTCGGTCGAGACCGGCGTGCCCGTCGGCTTCGGGGTGCTCACCTGCGACACCGAGGAACAGGCCCTGGACCGGGCCGGCCTGGAGGGTTCCAGCGAGGACAAGGGCCACGAGGCGGTGACCGCGGCGGTCGCGACGGCCGCCACGCTGCGTTCAGTATCCGAACCCTGGCGCTGAGGAGCGGCCCGGAGCGCGTAGGGTTAGCAGCACCATGTCCAAGAAGACGTTCGAGGAGCTCTTCACGGAGCTCCAGCACAAGGCCGCCCACGGCGACCCCGCCACCTCCCGCACCGCCGAGCTGGTGGGCAAGGGGGTGCATGCCATCGGCAAGAAGGTCGTCGAGGAGGCCGCCGAGGTCTGGATGGCCGCCGAGTACGAGGGCAAGGAGGCGGCCGCCGAGGAGATTTCGCAGCTGCTGTACCACGTCCAGGTGATGATGGTCGCCCGCGGCATCTCCCTGGACGACGTCTACGCCCATCTGTAACCCGCCTGCTGTAAGAAGCCGTAGAAACCCCCTTCACGCAAAGGAAGCCGACCTCATGCTGCGCATCGCCGTCCCCAACAAGGGTTCACTCTCCGGCCCTGCGGCGGACATGCTGCATGAGGCCGGCTACCAGCAGCGCCGCGAGTCCAAGGAACTGCGGATCGTCGACCCGGAGAACGAGGTGGAGTTCTTCTACCTCCGCCCCCGCGACATCGCGATCTACGTCTCCTCCGGCCGCCTCGACATCGGCATCACCGGCCGCGACCTGCTCATCGACTCCGGCGCCAACGCCGAGGAGATCCTGCCCCTCGGCTTCGCCCGCTCCACCTTCCGCTACGCCACCAAGCCCGGCACCGCGAACGGCGTGGCGGACCTGAACGGCATGACGGTCGCGACCTCCTACGAGGGCATCGTCGCCAAGCACCTCGCGGACAACGGCATCGACGCCGCCGTCGTCCACCTCGACGGCGCCGTGGAGACCGCCATCGAGCTGGGCGTCGCCGAGGTCATCGCCGACGTCGTCGAGACCGGCACCTCGCTGCGCAACGCCGGCCTGGAGGTCATCGGCGAGCCGATCATGAAGTCCGAGGCGATCGTCGTCCGACGCACCGGCGCGGACGCCGAGGAACCCAAGGTGCAGCAGTTCCTGCGCCGCCTCCAGGGCGTCCTGGTCGCCCGGACGTACGTGATGATGGACTACGACTGCCGGGTCGAGCAGCTGGAGAAGGCCGTCGCGCTGACCCCGGGCCTGGAGTCCCCGACCGTCTCCCCGCTGCACAACGAGGGCTGGGTCGCCGTACGCGCCATGGTCCCGGCCAGGGAGGCCCAGCGGATCATGGACGACCTGTACGCCATCGGCGCCCGCGCCATCCTGACCACGGCCATCCACGCCTGCCGCCTCTGAACGGCCGGACGGTCACGAGAGGCACGCAGAAGGTCAGAGAGGGTCCACGACGATGTCCGACCTGCCCGCACTCCCCGTCACGTTCCGGCCGACGCAGACCCGTGCGGTGCTGCTCACGGCCGGAGTGGCGATCTTCGTGGTGATCACGGTCGTAGCGCTGCTGCTGGAGCAGCTCAGCCCCGGTGAGCGCATCAGTTTCGTCTTCACGGGCGCACTCCTGTTCGGGGTGCTGGTGCTGCTCGCCCGGCCGAAGGTCGTCGTCGACGACTCCGGGGTCACCGTCGTCAACATCGCCAGCAGGCGCCATCTGGAGTGGCCGGAGATCCTGCAGGTGAACCTGCGCCCCGGCGACCCGTGGGTGTTCCTCAACCTCAGCGACGGCACCAGCCTGCCCGCGCTCGGCATCCAGCCCGGCATCGCCAAACAGCGCGCGATCGCCGACGCACGCGCCCTGCGCGCCCTCGTCGAGGCCCGCTCCGTCCACGACCCCGAGCGGTCCGAGGGGTGAACCTCAGGGCTGACTCGGGGACGTCCACCCTGACACACAGGGCCGGGTCTTGATTAATCTGTTGACGGAGGCGTTTTTCGCGACGCCTCCGCCCCTGAGCTCCGACCGGTGCCAGGGGCTCCTGCTACCCGAGGAGTGACTCCCTCCGGCGATGGACGGATCGTCCTGTAGTACCTGCGCCGCCCCCTGCCGACATAGCGCGGACCCCGACACCGAGGTCCGCGCGCACGTGGAGGCGGCGGCATCATGACCATCTCCTTGCTGCTCCTGGGAGCGGCCTTCCTGCTCATCCTCGCCAACGGCTTCTTCGTCGCGGCCGAGTTCGGCCTGGTCACGGTCGAGCGTCCGGACGCCGAGAAGGCGGCCGCCGACGGCGACAAACGCGCCCGTACGGTCGTCGAGTCGCTGGGTGAGCTGTCCTTCCAGCTGTCCGGCACCCAGCTCGGCATCACCATCACCTCCCTGGTCGTCGGCATGCTCGCCGAACCGGCGCTGGCCGACCTGCTGAGCCGGCCCTTCACCGCGATCGGCGTCCCCGAGGGCGCCGTCTCCGGTGTCGCCGTGGTCGTGGGGATGCTGCTCGCCTCCGCGCTCCAGATGGTGATCGGCGAGCTCGTGCCCAAGAACTGGGCGGTGTCCAGGCCGCTGCAGGTCGCCCGGTTCGTCGCCGGCCCGCAGCACCTCTTCTCGCGCCTGTTCCACCCGGTGATCGCCGCGCTCAACACCGTCGCCAACCGGCTCGTGCGGGCCCTCGGCGTCGAGCCCACGGAGGAGCTGGCCTCCGCGCGCACCCCCGGCGAGCTGGTCTCCCTGGCCCGCCACTCGGCCCAGGCCGGCGCCCTGGAGCAGGACACGGCCGACCTGTTCGTCCGCACGCTGTCCCTGGGCGAGCTGACCGCGCAGCACGTCATGACCCCGCGCGTGAAGGTCAGCGCCCTGCAGTCCTCGGCGACCGCCGAGGACGTCGTCAACCTGACCCGCGCCACCGGCCTGTCCCGCTTCCCCGTCTACCACGAGAAGATCGACGAGATCGTCGGCATGGTCCACCTCAAGGACGCCCTCGCGGTCCCGGTGCACGACAGGCTGCGCACCCCGGTCCGCCGAATCGCCCGTCCGGCCCTGCTGGTCCCCGAGACCCTGCCGGTGCAGCCGCTGCTCGCCCAGCTGCGCAGCGAGCAGCCCATCGCGGTCGTCGTCGACGAGTACGGCGGCACCGCGGGCGTCGTCACGCTCGAGGACATCGTCGAGGAACTCGTCGGCGAGGTCCGCGACGAGCACGACGCCAAGGACGTGCCCGAACTCGCTCCCGCACCGCCGGAGGACGGCCGGCCCGCCTGGGACGTCGACGGCGGCTGCCGCGTCGACCTGCTCAAGCGCATCGGCCTCGACGCGCCCGAAGGCCCCTACGAGACCGTCGCCGGCCTGGTCGCCGACCTGCTCGGCCGGATCCCGGCCCCCGGCGACCGGGCGGAGCTGCCGGGCTGGCGGCTGTCCGTGCGCCAGGTCGGGCACTACCGCGCCGAGCGCGTCCGCCTGGTGCGGACCGCGCCCGTCACCGACGCCGTCACGAGCATGGTGGAGGCCGCCCGATGAGCGTCCTCCAACTCTTCTTCGCCGCGCTGCTGGTCCTCGCCAACGGCTTCTTCGTCGGCGCCGAGTTCGCGCTCGTCTCCGTCCGCCGCAGCCAGATCGAACCGCTCGGTACCGCACGGGCCCGCCAGGTGCTCTACGGCCTGGAGCGGCTGCCGCAGATGATGGCCGCCGCCCAGTTCGGCATCACCGTCTGCTCACTGACCCTGGGCGCCGTCGCCGAACCGACGGTGGCGCACCTGCTGGAGCCGGTGTTCGCCTGGATGCACCTGCCCGACGGCACGGTCCACCCGCTCGGCTACGTCATCGCGCTCGCGGCCGTGGTCTTCTTCCACCTGGTCATCGGCGAGATGGTGCCGAAGAACCTCGCCATGGCCGCGCCGGAGAAGGCCGCGCTGTGGCTCAGCCCCGGCCTGGTCGCCTTCGCCCGGGTCTGCAAGCCGGTCACCGTGGCGCTCGGCGCCTGCGCCAAGGGCATCCTGCGGCTCTTCCGCGTCGAACCCAAGGACGAGGTCGAGGCCGCCTTCACCAGCGAGCAGCTCAACCGCCTGGTGGAGGACTCCGGCCAGGCCGGACTGCTGGACCCCGAGGAGCAGGAGCGGCTGGAGGACGCGCTGGAGCTGGGCTCCCGCCCGGTCCTGGACGTGCTCCTCGGCCGTGAGGCGCTGGTGACCGTCAGCCCGTCGGTCACCCCCGGCGAGGTCGTCGCGCTCACCGCCCGCACCGGGTACTCCCGCTTCCCGGTCGCCGCGGAGAACGGCCCGTTCATGGGCTACCTGCATGTCAAGGACGTCCTCGACCTGGAGGACTCCGACCGCGCCGTGCCGCAGCGGATATGGCGGCCGATGGCGACGCTCCGCTCGGAGCTGCCGCTGGACGACGCCCTGACCGTCATGCGCCGTGCGGCCACCCACCTGGCCCAGGTCGCCGACCCCTCCGGCAAGGTGCTGGGCGTGGTGGCCCTGGAGGACGTGCTGGAACTCCTGGTGGGCGAGGTACGCGACCCCGCTCACAGGGTGGCGACGGAGATCCGCCTCACGGAACCCCGCGGCAGCGGAGACCAGGAGGAGGTCCTGGCCACGTAGCCGACGCAGCCGCGGGCAATGCCGCCTGCCGCGGGATGTGCCGCCTGCCGCGGGATGTGCCGCCTGCCCGGCTGCGGGCCGGCAGGAGCGGGCCACGGGATCCGTCACAGCGCCGACGGATCCTGCGGTCCCCGCCCCGACAGCACCTCGCCGTACGCCTGCATCAGATCCGGCAGCCGCAGCGTCGCCAGATCGTCCCGCGACAGCGTGCCGGGATACGCGGACAACCGCAGATCCCGGTACGCGCAGCTCTTCTCGTACAGCGTCCGCAGAAACCGCCCGTTGCCGAGCTCGTCGATCCACCCCTGGTCCACCACGTGTCCGGCGATCGAGCGCAACTCGTCGAGGGCCTCGTCGTCCCACAGGTCACCGTTCTCCGCGGCGAGCACCTTGCCGATCTCGGTGAGTTCCCCGGGCCGGTACGACGGGAAGTCCACCCGGGTGGTGAAGCGCGACGACAGCCCGGGGTTGGCGGCGAGCAGCCGGTCCATCCCCTCGGGATAGCCGGCGAGGATCACCACGAGGTGGTCCCGGTTGTCCTCCGCCCGCTTCAGCAGCACCTGCAGCGCCTCGTCGCCGTAGGCGTCGCCCTTGCCGTACCCGGAGTTGGACAGCGAGTAGGCCTCGTCCACGAACAGCACCCCGCCGATCGCGGAGTCGATCAGCTCGTTGGCCTTGACGGCGGTCTGGCCCAGATACTCCCCGACCAGGTCGGCCCGCTGGGCCTCCACCAGATGGTCGCCGCCGAGCAGTCCGAGGGCGTAGAAGACGCGGCCGAGGATGCGGGCGACGGTGGTCTTGCCGGTGCCGGAGGGGCCGGAGAAGACGAAGTGGCGTTTCGGCGGCTGCACGGGCAGCCCCTGCCCGGTCCGCAACCGAGCCATGTTGAGCTGGGCGGACAGGGCTTTGACCTGGCGTTTCACCGGTTCCAGACCCACCATGCGCTCGAGCTCGGCGAGCGCCTCCTCGAGCAGCGCGGGGTCGGTGGGTCCGCTGGGCAGCGGTCCGGCGGCGACCGTTGCCCGTTCCCGTACCGCGGGGTCGGCGGCCGAGGGGAGCAGACCGGAGGCCGCCGGATCGGGCTGGTCGAGCTTCACGTCGCGGCCCTCGGTGCCGAACAGCGGATCCAGGACGTCCGAGCCGTCCACGGAGTCCTGCCCGAGGCCGGTGAGGGTGATCGCCGCGAGATCGGCGGTGTCGTCGTATCCGTCGCCCTCGGCGATGGCCGCGAGCCGGGCGGAGGTGTCCATGAAGGCCGGATCGACCCGGTGCACTGCCCTGTACAGCGGAAGGGCGGCGGCGCTGCGGCCGGTGCCCTCGTGGGCCCTGGCGAGCCAGTATCTGAGTTCCTTGCGCTGCGGCTGCTCGCTGCGGCAGCGCATCAGGGAGGCCGACAGCAGCGGCTCGGCCTGCCCGTACATCTCCAGCCGGACCCGGGCCATGCCGCCGAAGAGGCCGGCCTCGATGCCGAGCATCGGGTCGTCGACCAGTGGGTCGGTGTGCCGGACGAGCTGCTCCCAGTCCTTGACCAGATAGGCGCGGCAGGCGTGCAGGAAGCGGACGTGGGGGTCGGTGTCCACGGGCGGCAGTCCGGCGAGCGCCCGGTCCAGTTCGGGCACGTGCCGCCCGTCCAGCCAGTGCGAGGCGTGCGCGAGCAGCAGATCGCGGGGGTTCTCCAGGACCGGCTGCACCCACCAGCCCAGCCAGTACCAGGAGTTGAGGGTGCGGCGGTGCCGGGCGCGCTGTTCGCCGAAGCGGTCCCGGTGCCGGAACATCTTCAGCAGCGCGGTCGTCGTGTCGACGCGCAGCGCGTGCAGCCCGAGCCAGCCGTCGGCCATCCCGGGATCCATCCGCACCGCGGCCCGGAACTCCTCCTCGGCCTGCGGATAGGCCCCCATGGTGTAGGCGTCCACGCCGCGCAGCCAGGCGAGGTCGGCCGGGGCCTCGGGGCCCTGCGTGCCGAAGTCCATCACGTCCCCCACAAACCGTGCCCCCGTACGCCGCCGGGCATCCACCCGGCGGCAGCCTCTGGCCGAACCGCTGTGCCGCGGACCGGAGTTGCAGGTGCGCGAAGCAGCCGTTCGAAGGTCGCACCGAGGTCATCGTACCCGTGGGGCCGCCGCCCGCCGAAGGGTGCGGCAGGGAGCGTTCGGGGAGGCGGGAGCAGACGGGGCGCGTCGTGCGCCGGTGACCGAGGGTGAGCGAACGGCGTCACGCAGCGTCCGGAAAACCGAACGCGGGCAGAACGAAGCCCCCGATCACGGGGGAACAACCGGGGGCTTCGCGACTGCGGGCGGTCCGTCTCGACCGCACATTGAGAACGTAAGACCTGTATGGTCCCCCGGTCAAGCGGAGTTGAGGTACTCAGCCAAGTTCCTCCGCAAGGGTCTTCACAGGTTCACCACATCGCCGGTGATCCGTCACGGTGAGTGACGCTCCGGTCCGTTTCAAGGGTCCCGGCGGGCGTCGTGAGCACCTCGTATCCCTGCGCCAACTGCCGCACCAGAAGATCCGCGAAGGGCCGCGACGGGTCTCCGGCGAAGTGCCGGTGTTCCGCCTCGACCCATCCGGCCCAGAACTCCCGCTGCTCCTCCCCGTCCCGGGCCCGCCCCCGGGCCCATGACTCCTCGCGGGGCACCTCCATCCACAGCAGGCGGGCCAGGTGCGGGCGCAGCGTCCGGCGGCCGGCCCCCACGCCCTCGACGAGCACCACCGGCGCCGGCGGCAGCGCGCGGGCGGGACCGAAGCGCCGGGCGCGCCAGTCGTAGGGGGAGTACGAGGCCGTCGCGCCCCGGGTCAGCGGCTCGATCACCTCGGTCAGCAGCCGTCCGTCCCACGCGAACAGCTGCTCATGGCTGGCGATGTCGTCCAGGTGCAGCACGGGGGCGCCGCCCAGCGCCGCGGCCAGGTGGCCGGCGAACGTGGACTTCCCGGAGCCCGCGTGCCCGTCGACGCCGACCAGGCGGACGGGGCCGCAGGACGGCGGGAGGTCCCGGATGCGGGCGGCGAGGGCGTGAATGGCGATTCCCGGGGCGAGGTGGCGGCATATGTGCGAGGAACATTCTAGCGGCCGCCCCCACCTGCCCCGATAGGCACCCCTCGAATAGTGTCGAATTGAACTACCGAGCGAACGCCCACCAAACCCGCCCTATTCCCGCCGGGAATCCATCGGTGGACATATCGAAAACGGCGTTCCGGTTGTGCCCGGTGATGAGTAAAGTGCCTGATGCGCAACTGCGAGGCGTCGTACGGGGACGGACGGGGTAGATGGCCGCTGGGTTATTCGAAGGGCAGTATGTCTGGCACCCGGCGGCGGACGACCGCGTTCTCGCGAGCACGTGCGTCGACGTCCGGGCCGGCCGCTGGGCGAGCGCCCGGGCCGCCCTCGCCGAGACCCGCGACGACTTCGCGCTTCGGGCCCACCGCTCGCTGGTGGTGGCCTCCGAGGCCGCCGACTCCGACCTCGCCGAGCACTGGCTGGCCGAGGAGCCCGTACCCGAGGCCGCGCTGGTGTGGGCGCGGGTGGCCGTGCTCAGGGCGCTGCGCGCCGCCGACACCCTCGACCCGCGGGCCGAACCGCTGGAGCGGATAGCACTGTCCGCCTGCGAACGGGCCGCGGCCATGGCCCCCGCCGACCCCACCCCATGGGTCGCCAAACTGGCCATGGCCCGGCTGCACCGGCTGCGCGATCCGGCACCTCAGGGGCTGCTCACCGCCCCGCCCGGACCCTGGCGGCTGTTCGCCCACATCCTCTCCCTCGACCCCTGGCACCGCGAGGCCCACCACCGTTTCCTCGCCTGTTTCTTCACCCGGTACGGCGGCTCGGTCAACGCGGCCTGGGACGTCGCCGCCTTCCTCGGCCAGCGGGCACCGGCCGACTCCGCGCTGCGGCTGCTGCCGCTGGTCGCCCTGGTGGACAGCCACGACCCGGCCCGACTGCTCGCCGGCCGCGTCTGGGAACAGCCGCAGTGGCGCTCCACCGCGCTCGCCATCTACCAGAACTGGCTGCCCACGGTGGCCGGTCACCGCTTCACCCCGGTACTCGACCTGGCCTACCTCGCCCACGCCCTGGTCCAGGGCGGGCGTGAGTTCGAGGCCCGCGCGGTCCTCACCGCCATGGGTCCCTACGCCTCACGCATGCCGTGGTGCGTCTTCGGCGACCCCGTCGAGCAGCTCTCCCGGGCCCGGCGCGCCTGCGGCCTGCCCGTGCCCCCCACGCCCTGACCTCGCCCCACCCCCCACCGAGAGAAAGGCCGACACATGCCGGAGCGGACGACGGCCCATGCCGAGGCCGACCCGAACGCCCTCGACGACGACGCCACCCTGCACGCGATGGGCTATCCCAGAAAACTCACCCGGCGCTTCAAGGCGTTCGACAACTTCGCCATATCCTTCACCATCATCAACGTCATCTCGGGTATTTTCTCGTCTTTCGGATTCGGGATGAACGCGGGCGGTCCACGCATTCTCGTATTCGGCTGGATCGGCGTGTCCGTCATGGTGCTCTTCATCGGTGCGGCGATGGCCGAAGTGGCCTCCGCCTATCCGACGAGTGGTGCGCTGTATTTCTCGGCCGGAAAACTCGCCAAACGGCACGAGGGAGCCTGGTCCTGGTTCACCGGCTGGCTGAACTTCGTCGGCCAGGTCGGCGGCACCGCGGCCACCGGTTACGCGGCGGCCACCTTCGTCCAGGCCTTCATCGCCCTCCAGTGGCCCTCCTACCGGCCCACGGCGCACCAGACGGTGCTGATCACGGCGCTGATCATCGTGGTCCAGGGACTGGCCAACACCTATACGGTCCAGCTGGTCGCCGTCCTGAACCGGATCTCCGTATGGTGGCTGCTCATCGGTCTCGTGGTGATCGTGACGGCTCTCGTGGCCGTCCCCGACCACCACCGTCCCGCGTCCTTCGTCACGCATTTCGCGAACAACACCGGCTTCACGAGCGGACTTTACGGAGGCATGCTCGGCCTGCTGGTCACCAGCTGGACCTTCACCGGCTTCGACGGCAGTTTCCACATGTCCGAGGAAACGGTCCGGGCGACCGTCAACGCACCGCGAGGCATTACCCGCGCCATCGGCTGTTCCGCCGTCACCGGTCTGATCCTCATGCTCGCCCTGGTCCTCAGCATTCGCGACTACGGCCATGTGGCGGCCGCGGACGCACCGCCCGTGCAGATCCTCATCGACGCGCTCGGCCTCGGCACCGCCAAGGCCCTCCTGCTGATCGTGATCGGTGCCATGCTCTTCTGCGGCCTGGCCAACCTCACCAGCAACACGCGGCAGATCTTCGCCTTCTCCCGGGACGGCGCCATGCCCGGCTCCCGCTGGTGGCACTCGGTCTCCCCGCGCACCCGCACCCCCGTCAAGGCGGTCTGGCTGGCCGTGGCCTGCTCCCTGGCACTGGTCCTGCCCGGCTGGTGGTCGCACACGGCCTTCACCGCCATCGTCAGCGTCAACGTCGTCGGGCTGTTCCTCGCCTACGCCGTGCCGATCCTGCTCCGTCTGCGCCTGGGCGAGGAGTTCCAGCCGGGCCCCTGGCACCTGGGCCGCTGGGGCCGCCCGGTGGGAATCGTGGCCGTCACCTGGATCGCCCTGAGCAGCGTGCTGTTCATGCTGCCGCAGGCCTCCCCGATCACCGTCGACTCCTTCAACTACGCGCCCGTCGCCCTGGCCGTGGTCCTGCTCGTGGCCACCCTGTGGTGGTTCGCCACGGCCCGCCGCCGCTTCCAGGGGCCGGTCAGCTACGGCCGGCCGGACGAGGTGGCGGCGATGGACCTGATCTGACGCACAGGGGCTCGCCCCCGGTGCCGAGGGCCGGGGGCTCGCCCCGCTGCAAGGGCCCCAGGTGATGCCACTGGCAGAGACCAATATTGGTAGCCGTGGCGTGTGCCGAAGTGCTGGCAGGCGCCGGTCCCCGCGGCCATAGTGGGCCCATTGCCGTGCACGGACCCGCTCCCGCCCCGACTCGGACACCTGGGGGTCTCCCACTCATGAGCAGTGCCGAACACCTGTCCCGCAGATCCGTCCTGACCGCCGCGGTCGCCGCCGCCGTGGCCGGCGCCACCGCCCCGACGGCCGCCGCGACGGAGCGCACCGCCACCACCGCACACACGGCCGCGAGTTCCACCCGCCCGGTCGACTACCGCGCCTGGACCACGTACATCGACTGGCGCTCGGGCGCTTCCCACGGCACCCGCCCCTTCGCGGGCCTGCGCCCCGGCCTCCAGATCGCCGCCCCCGCCGGCACCACCGACTACGCCGACCCGCACACCGGCACCACCGCCACCTGGGAGTACGCCACCTGGACCGGCCCGGTCCACCGGCTCTCGGTCCCCGCGACCGAGGCGATCGCCTCCTGGAACGCCCACACCCCGGCCGGCACCTGGCTGCAGGTGGAACTGCAGGGCACGTACTCCGACGGCACGGACACCCCCTGGTACGTCATGGGCCGCTGGGCGGCCGGCGACCAGGACATCAAACGGACCTCCGTCGACGACCAGACCGACGGCAGAAGCACCATCTGGACGGACACCTTCTCCATCGACGACGCGGCCTCCGGCCTGCGCCTGACCTCCTACCGGCTCCGTCTCACCCTGTACCGCAGGCCCGGCACCGGCCTCACCCCGACGGTGTGGCGCGTCGGCGCCATGGGCTCCGACATCCCCGACCGCTTCACCGTCGCCGCCTCCGCACCCGCCGCACCCGCCGGAGAACTGATCGTCCCGCGCTTCTCGCAGGAGATCCACGCGGGCCAGTACCCCCAGTACGACAACGGCGGCGAGGCCTGGTGCAGCCCCACCTCCTCGCAGATGATCATCGAGTACTGGGGCGGCCGGCTCACCCCGGAGCAGCTCTCCTGGGTCGACCCGTCCTACGCCGACCCCCAGGTCTGCCACGCGGCCCGGTCCACGTACGACTACCAGTACGCGGGCTGCGGCAACTGGCCCTTCAACGCGGCCTACGCGGCGACCTTCGACGGACTGCAGGGCGTCGTCACCCGCCTCGGCTCCCTCAACGACGTGGAGACGCTGATCGCCGCCGGGATCCCGGCCATAACGTCCCAGTCCTTCCTCAAGACCGAGCTGACGGGCGCGGGCTACGGCACCTCCGGCCACCTGATGACGGTCATCGGCTTCACCGCCGACGGCGACGTGATCGCCAACGACCCGGCCTCACCCAGCGACGCGGCGGTGCGGCGCGTGTACCTGCGCCGGGAGTTCGAGAACATCTGGCTCAGGACCAAGCGGTACAACGCCTCCGGCAAGGTCGTCTCCGGCAGCGGCGGCGTCTGCTACCTCTACTTCCCGGCGCACCCGACCCCCCGTCAGCGCATGGCGCTCGCGGCGGTGGGTGTGCGCTGACCGCGGGCGAAAGGCCCCGGGAGACCGGGGCCTTTCCCTCTGTGCGCTCTGTGAGCTGACTCATACCCGGACCTGCCATACTGCGGGCGTCGACCGCCAGTTGGAGACCGGGGCCGAAATTGAATACGAGTGAACACCGCGAGAGCGCCCACCCCCGGGTGCGCGGCACCGAGCGTTCATCGGCACGTCGCGCCGAACTCATCGCGATCGGGCGGCGGTTGTTCGCCGACACCTCCTACGACGCCCTGTCGATGGACGACATCGCGCGGCAGGCCCATGTCGCCAAGGGGCTGATCTACTACTACTTCCAGTCCAAGCGCGGCTACTACCTGGCCATCGTCGAGGACTCGGTCGCCGACTTCGTCACCTTCGCGGGAAGCGGCCGGGACCTTCCGGCCGTGGAGCGGGTGCACCGCACCGTCGACGGCTATCTCCGCTACGCCGAGCACAACCAGGCCGCCTACCGCACCATCGTCAGCGGCGGCGTCGGTTTCGACGCGGAGGTGCACGCCATCCGCGACGGCGTGCGCGAGGCGATCGTCGCGACCATCGCGGAGGGCGCCTACGGCCGCGCCGCCGTCGCGCCGCTCGCCCGGATGGGCCTGCTCTCCTGGGTGTGCGGCGTCGAGGGTGCCACCCTGGACTGGATCGACCGCCCGGAACTCTCCCGCGACGCCATGCGCGAACTGCTGGTGAGGACGCTGGGCGGCGCCCTGCGGGCCGTGGAGGAACTGGACCCGGCCTATCCCGCCCCCGCCGCCGCCCGCCGGGACGGCTGAGAAGGACGGCCGGAACCGCCCCGACAGCGGCCGTCCGGTCCGGTGCTGCGGGAGGCGGTCGGCCCTTTCTTGAAGTAAGCGGTCGTTAACCGGTGACTCCGTGCCGCCGATCGGGCATACTCACAGCGCACAGCCGCTGGTCAGCCGCTTCCGTGACCCGAGAGCGCGAGCATCGGCCGGCTGAGGAAGACTCCGGCGGAGCCGCCCCACCCAAGGCGCACGTCCGCCGATGTGCCCGACAGGGAGGAGAGCGTCGCCATGCCCGACCGCGCCCCGCAGCCGGTGGACCGGCAACTGCCCACGGACGAGGCCCGGGATCTGATCTCACTCGTCCGCGACATCGCGCAGCACGAGATCGCCCAGAAGGCGGCCGAGGAGGAGGACGCCGGACGCTTCCCGCGCGAGGTCTTCACCCTGATGTCCCGATCGGGGCTCCTCGGCCTGCCCTACGACTCCGAGTACGGCGGCGGCGACCAGCCGTACGAGGTGTACCTCCAGGTCCTGGAGGAGCTGGCCGCGGCCCGGCTCACCGTCGGCCTGGGGCTGAGCGTGCACACCCTGGCCGCCTACGGGCTGGCCGCCTACGGCACCAAGGAGCAGCAGACCGAGCACCTGCCCGCCATGCTCGGCGGCGGCCTGCTCGGCGCCTACGCCCTCTCCGAGCCCGCCTCCGGCTCCGACGCCGCCTCGCTGCGCACCAAGGCGGTCCGGGACGGTGACGACTGGGTGATCACGGGCACCAAGGCCTGGATCACCCATGGCGGGATCGCCGACTTCTACACGGTCATGGCCCGCACGGGCGCGGAGGGACCGCGCGGGATCACGGCCTTCCTGGTGCCCGGCGACGCCGAGGGGCTGAGCGCGGCGGCACCGGAGAAGAAGATGGGCCTGAAGGGCTCGCCGACCGCGCAGATCCACCTCGACGGGGTGCGGGTCTCCGACGACCGCCGGCTCGGGGAGGAGGGCCAGGGCTTCGCCATCGCGCTGTCCGCGCTGGACTCGGGGCGGCTCGGTATCGCCGCGTGCGCCATCGGACTCGCCCAGGCGGCGCTCGACGAGGCGGTCGCCTACGCCACCGACCGGCAGCAGTTCGGACGGCCGATCGCCGACTTCCAGGGGCTGCGCTTCATGCTCGCCGACATGGCGACGCAGATCGAGGCGGGCCGCGCGCTGTACCTGGCGGCGGCGCGGCTGCGCGACGCGGGCCGGCCGTTCGCGCGGCAGGCGGCCATGGCCAAGCTGTTCTGCACGGACACGGCGATGAAGGTCACCACCGACGCCGTCCAGGTGCTCGGCGGGTACGGCTACACCGCGGACTTCCCGGCCGAGCGTTACATGCGTGAGGCGAAGGTGCTGCAGATCGTCGAGGGCACCAACCAGATCCAGCGGATGGTCATCGCCCGTCACGTCGCGGGTCCCGAGACCCGCTGAACTGCCCCAGGCCGGGAAAGGGCGCGGCGAGCCGGACCCACTCCGGGTCGTGGCGCCCCGGCAGGGTGCGGCCCCGGTCGGCCCACGCGCGCACCATGTCGCGGTAGATCGGCGGGTCCGGAAGCTGCGGCGGCGCGGGCGGAACCGGTTCCGCGGGCGGTGGCACGAAGATCCGGCGCCGGCGCCCGGTCGCCGACTGGATGAGGGTCATACCTGGGCAACGCGGTGCCGGGCGGACAGGTCACCGATCGCCGGAATCGAGAGTGAGTTCACCGGCGTCCGGCCCGCGTCGCGGCGCACTGGTCCTGCACCAGGGCGGTCCGTGCGCCGTGGTGCAGGGCAGGTGCCGGAGGTGGGAGCGCCCGCTTCAGGCGGCGTGGCGGCGCATCGTCGGCACGCGCATGGGGCGCGAGCCCGGGCCGCCGACGTGCGAGAAGGGCTGCGTCCGCCAGTCGAGCCCCTGGGGGAGCGTCAACAACAGGGCGGTCTGCTGTTCCTGCGGCTCGACGGACTCGTCCGCCGGCCGGGCGTCCGAGGCCTTGCGGCCGGTGCCGGCGCAGACCGTGAGGCCGAACGGGTTCCACGGCGAGGCGCACAGCGCGTGCTCCGGCAGGACCTCCTCGTCCGCCAGCAGGGCGATGGGCTGCGCGCACTCCGGGCAGATCACCCGGTACATCTCGAAGGTGTCGTAGGCGTCGATCTCCTCGCCGTCGAAGTCGCCGGGTTCGACGCCCTCCGGCTGAGGCTCGATGACCGGCTGCTGCCGCATGGGCACGGAACGACCAGGGCGCTTAAGACTCTGCATGGGATTCTCCCCCTAAGGCTGGGCCGTGAAGGCGCTGCGGCCTCGACCACAGCAAGCATTTCCCGTCCGGTCTCGGCGGTAATCACGAGAACATCACGGAGAGCGCCCGGGAGCTGTGGCGTTCGTCACATGCCGCGCGCAGGTGCTCGCCGAGAGGGATCCGCCGCCCGGCGAACGGGGCATGACCTGGGCCGCCGAGGTATCCGAGGAGATCAGCCGCACTGTAGGTTCTTGCGCCATGGAGGAGCTGGACCGACAGATCGTGCAGCTGCTCGTCAAGGACGGGCGGATGAGCTACACCGACCTGGGCAAGGCCACGGGCCTGTCCACGTCGGCCGTGCACCAGCGGGTGCGGCGGCTGGAGCAGCGTGGCGTCATCCGCGGCTACGCCGCGGTCGTCGACGCGGAGGCGGTGGGCCTGCCCATGACCGCCTTCATCTCGGTCAAACCCTTCGACCCCAGCGCCCCCGACGACATCGCGGACCGCCTGGCCGGCGTCCCGGAGATCGAGGCCTGCCACAGCGTGGCCGGCGACGAGAACTACATCCTCAAGGTACGCGTGGCCACCCCCCACGAACTGGAAGAACTCCTGGCCCGCGTCCGCAGCCTGGCCGGCGTCTCGACCCGCACGACAGTGGTCCTCTCCACCCCCTACGAGGCACGCCCGCCCCGCATCTGACCCGGGCCCCCCTCCGGCCCGTTCAGCCCGCCGATCACCGCGCCCGGCGTGGCGCCTGCGGTGTGCCGGGGACCTCCAGTGCGTGGTCGTGGCCTGAGCCGTCGGGGTATCCGGCTGACTCAGTCGGTCCCGGCCGGGGTCGCGTAGGGCCGGAGGCCTGGCGCGCCCGCCTCGCGTCCGGCCCGGCCCGCCACTCGTCCGAGCGGTGCCGTCCGCCACGCGTCGGCGCCGGACGCGGCGTGTCCGCGGTTTCCGGTGCGCTCGCCCGCCGCGGGCGGCCTCCCCGTGTCCGTCTCCGCGCCTGCGACCTCCTCCGGTGAGGTCAGAGACGCCGCATGCCCGCTCGCGGGTCCGGGAGGACAGCTGTGTCCCGCTGTGCGGCCGCCCTGCGTGCGGGTTCGATCCGGGGAGGCGGGAGACTGGTGGTCATGAGTGAGCGCAACGCCGAACCGCAGACCGTTCTTCTACGCCGCGGCGAGGTCCACAGTCCCGCCGACCCGTTCGCGACCGCGATGGTGGTCGAGGCGGGACATGTCGCCTGGGTCGGCTCGGAGGGCGCGGCCGACGCGTTCGCCGGCGGTGTCGACGAGGTGATCGACCTGGACGGCGCCCTCGTCACCCCCGCGTTCACCGACGCCCACGTACACACCACCGCCACCGGCCTCGCGCTCACCGGCCTCGACCTGTCCGACGCGCCCTCCCTGGAGGCGGCCCTGGCCCGGGTGCGGGACTTCGCCGCCGCCCGCCCGGACGACAAGGTCCTGCTCGGCCACGGCTGGGACGCGGCACGCTGGCCCGGCGGCCGCCCCCCGACGCGAGCGGAACTCGACGAGGCCACCGGAGGCCGCCCCCTCTACCTCAGCCGGATCGACGTCCACTCCGCCGTCGTCACCACCGCCCTGCTCGACCTGGTGGGCGGCGGGCTGGGGCCCGTGGACGGTCCGCTCACCGCCGACGCCCACCACGCGGTGCGCGCCGCGGCGTTCGGCGCGGTCACCCCCGCCCAGCGCACCGAGGCGCAGCGCGTCGCGCTCGCCCACGCGGCCTCCCTGGGCATCGGCTCGGTGCACGAGTGCGGTGGTCCGGACATCTCCTCCGAGGACGACTTCACGAGCCTGCTCCGGCTCGCCGCCGAGCAACCCGGCCCCCGTGTCGTCGGCTACTGGGCGGAGGAGGACGTCGACAAGGCACGGGAGCTGGGCGCGCTCGGCGCGGCCGGCGACCTGTTCGTCGACGGCTCCATCGGCTCGCACACCGCCTGCCTGCACACGCCGTACTCCGACGCCGACCACACCGGCACCGCCTACCTGGACGCCCGTGCCGTCGCCGCCCACGTCATCGCCTGCACCGAGGCGGGCCTCCAGGCCGGCTTCCACGCCATCGGCGACGCCGCAGTCACCGCCGTCGTCGAGGGTGTGCGCGCCGCCGCCGAGAAGGTGGGCCTGGCCCGCGTGCGCGCCGCGCGGCACCGCGTCGAGCACGCCGAGATGCTCACCCCGGAGACCGTCGCGGCCTTCGCCGACCTCGGGCTGACCGCCTCCGTTCAGCCCGCGTTCGACGCGCTGTGGGGCGGCGAGGACGGCATGTACGCACAGCGCCTGGGCACCGAGCGGGCCCGTACGCTGAACCCCTTCGCGACCCTGCTGCGCACCGGCGTACCCCTCGCCTTCGGCTCCGACAGCCCGGTCACGCCGCTGGACCCGTGGGGCACGGTCCGGGCGGCCGCCTTCCACCGCACCCCCGAGCACCGTGTCTCCGTGCGCGCCGCCTTCACCGCCCACACACGCGGCGGCTGGCGGGCGGTCGGAAGGGACGACGCGGGCGTCCTGGTGCCCGGCGCCCCGGCGGACTACGCCGTCTGGCGCACGGACGAGCTCGTCGTCCAGGCCCCCGACGACCGGGTGGCGCGCTGGTCCACCGATCCCCGCTCCGGCACTCCCGGCCTGCCCGACCTCCACCCGGGCCGTGACCTGCCCCTCTGTCTGCGGACCGTGGTCGGCGGACGGACGGTCTTCGTACGGCCGGGCGAGTGATCTCCAGGGCCGGCTCGGTGACGATCCGGGCGCGCGTGCCCGTCGCGCGACCTGGGAATCCTCCGCGCCAACCCGCTCGGGGCGGGCGACGGGGCCCCTCACATGACTGTTTGACAGCCGACGGCAGGGGGCCGGTAGGTTCTGCCGGGTCCACCACCGGACGCCCGACCTGGGAACTTCCGTACCCGTGTCGCAGTGCCGCTGGGTCAGGGACGGTGTGCCGCACCGGGTCACCGTCACGGGAGCCAGGCGCAGCGTCCGCGTCGGCGGGGGAACGTTCCGGACGGTCGGCAGGGTGTGACCCGGGTGGGGCCCGGCCGCTCAGTAGACAACGGCTCTCGGTCGATCCGCAGCCAGCGGGTCCCAGGTCGGCCCGAAGGGCGCCGGGCCCCCCTCCGCAGCACCGCGGATCCCGCGGCACAACCGATCCTTGCGGCCCGTCCGGCACACTCGGAAACACATCCCGAAGAGAGCGTCCCTACCCCGCTCTTGCCGAATTGACACCCCTGTACGCACGTGGTGTCGCATACCCGCAGGCCGTGGCCACTATGGTGGTCCCCTGCGTATGGACATGAAGGGGCAGCAGTGAACGACGGCGACGGCACCCGCGTGGCTCGGGGCCAGGAGAGGCGGTTCGGCCCGCTCGGCACGGCCTTGGTGATCATTCCGACCTACAACGAGGCGGAGAACATCAAGGCGATCGTGGGCCGGGTGCGCAAGGCCGTCCCCGAGGCGCACGTCCTCGTGGCCGACGACAACAGCCCCGACGGCACGGGCAAGCTCGCCGACGAGCTCGCCGCCGAGGACGCGCAGGTCCACGTGCTGCACCGCACGGGCAAGGAGGGCCTCGGCGCCGCCTACCTCGCGGGCTTCCGCTGGGGCCTGGAGCGCGACTACGGCGTGCTGGTCGAGATGGACGCCGACGGCTCCCACCAGCCCGAGGAACTGCCCCGCCTGCTGACCGCCCTCAAGGGCGCGGACCTGGTGCTCGGTTCCCGCTGGGTGCCGGGCGGACGCGTGGTGAACTGGCCCAGGACCCGCGAGTTCATCTCCCGGGGCGGCAGCCTGTACTCGCGTCTCGCCCTCGACCTGCCGCTGCGGGACATCACCGGCGGCTACCGCGCCTTTCGCCGGGAGACCCTCGAGGGCCTGGGGCTGGACGAGGTCGCCTCGCAGGGCTACTGCTTCCAGGTCGACCTGGCGCGCCGCGCCGTGAAGGCCGGCTACCACGTCGTCGAGGTCCCCATCACCTTCGTCGAGCGCGAACTCGGCGATTCCAAGATGAGCCGCGACATCCTCGTGGAGGCGCTGTGGCGGGTGACCGCCTGGGGCGTGGGGGAGCGGGTGACCAGGATCACCGGCCGGGGCGACAAGTCCCCGGGATAGCACTTATCCGGCGCTGAGCAGACGCCAGGCACACTGGGAGTATGACGACAGGCGCTCCGACCTCTCCGTACTCCACCCGGCCCCGTCGCTCCCGGCCGCGCAGGCTGCTGCCGCTGGGCATCGCGGTGTGGCTGGTGCTGGAGGTCTGGCTGCTGACCGTGGTCGCGGGCGCGGCGGGCGGGTTCACGGTCTTCCTGCTGCTGCTCGCCGCCTTCGTGCTCGGCGCCGTGGTGATCAAACGGGCGGGCCGCCGCGCCTTCCAGAACCTCAACGAGGCACTGCAGCGGGGCGGCGCCCCCTCCTCGCGCCGCGGCGGCAACGGCCTGATGATGCTGGGTGGTCTGCTCCTGATGATCCCCGGCGTGATCTCGGACGCGGTGGGCCTGCTCCTGCTGATCCCGCCGGTCCAGCGCGCCGTCGGCCGCTACACCGAGCGCACGGTCGACCGCAGACTCCGCGAGGCCGCCCCCGGCACCCTGGGCGACGCCTTCCAGCAGGCCCGCATCCGCCGCCCCGACGGCAAGGTCGTCCAGGGCGAAGTGATCAGGGACGAGCCGACCGAGCCCCCGAGTGAGCAGCGCCCACCTCTGACTCGATGAGTGCTACCAGTCCGTCCGGCGTTTGAGGACGAGGCCGTCAAGTCCGAAGCGGGGTCTGGGGGCGCAGCCCCCAGGAACAGTGACCCCACATATCCGCAGGAAAACGAAAACCCTACCCACGGCAAACCGCGGGCGCCGTACGTCACCATGACGTACGGCGCCCGCGATAACTTACGTGCACTGAAAACCGGCCGCCCGAGCCCCGCAGGGACTACGCGCTCTTGCGGCTGTCCCGGGGATGGACGGCGATGTTCATCGCACCGGAGCGCAGAACGGCGAGACGCTCCTCGAGGACCTCTTCGAGCTCCTCACGGGTGCGCCGCTCCATCAGCATGTCCCAGTGCGTACGCGCAGGCTTCGCCTTCTTCTCCTCAGGACCGTCGCCGTCCACGAGAAGTGCCTGGGCCCCGCAGACCTTGCACTCCCACTCCGGCGGGATCTCCGCCTCGACCGAGAAGGGCATCTCGAAACGGTGCCCCTTCTCGCATGCGTACTCCACGGCCTGGCGCGGAGCCAGGTCGATACCGCGGTCGGTCTCGTAGCTGGTCACCACGAGGCGCGTGCCGCGAAGAGCTCGCTCACTCATGAATCGTGCCTCCCGGGCTTGTCGCCCACAGGACAGGTGTCGCTGTCGTCGTCATCCGGTCAACGTCCGGTCGGCGGTAAAGATTCCCGTTCCGATGTCCCGTTCCGGGTCATGCGTCGCCGTCGTAGCCGCAGCCTTGTCAACCAGTGCAGTACCCACCGGCGCCCGGTTTGTCACATCTGCAAGGAGATGTCACCCAGCGTTTCGGCATCTTTGACGCGCAGTAACGGTACGCCTGGCAGGCCAAACGCGTACACTACCGCCCTTTCGTCCGGAGTGCTAAATCCGATCAGGAACCGGATTGCCCGCGTCGTGGATCGCCCGCCGCACCGGGACCCGGGCGAGCAGGACGAATCCGATCGCGAAGAACGCCACCAACGAGATGATCGCGTCCCGATAGCTCCCGGTCAGCTGGTACGTGAGCCCGAACAGCAGTGGCCCGAGCCAGCTCATGCCGCGGTCGCTCATCTCGTACGCGGAGAAGTACTCGGCCTCCTTGCCGGGCGGGACCAGATGTGAGAAAAGCGACCGGGACAGCGCCTGGCTGCCGCCGAGGACCAGCCCGATCCCGGCCGCCAGTACGAAGAACCACACCGGTGCCCCGGCCGGCAGGAAGTACCCGGCCCCCAGGGTGACCGTCCAGGCGACCAGCGACCCGAGGATCGTGCGCTGCGCTCCGTACCTCCGCGCCAGCCGCCCCATCCCCAGGGCGCCCGCCACCGCGAGCACCTGCACCATCAGTACCGCGGTGATCAGGGTGGACTGGCTCAGTCCCAGTTCCTCCGAGCCGTACACCGAGGCCTGGGAGATCACGGTCTGGATGCCGTCGTTGTAGACGAGGTACGCCAGCAGGAAGGCCAGGGTGAGCGGTTTGCCCCGCATGTCCCGGATCGTGGCCGCCAGCTGACGCCAGCCGTGCACCGGCACCGCGGTCGGGGCCGTGCGCCGGTCGCGCAGCCGCCGCAGCGGAACCAGGGTGAAGACGCCCCACCACAGCCCCGCCGAGGCCAGGCAGATGCGCACCGCCGTCGCCTCGGGGACACCGAAGGAGTCATGGGCGGTGAACAGCACCAGGTTCGCCACCAGTACCAGGGAACCGGCCGCGTAGCCGAAGGCCCAGCCGCGGGAGGAGACCGCGTCCCGCTCGTCCGGCGGCGCGATCAGCGGCAGGTAGGAGTTGTAGAGGACCATCGAGACGGCCACCGAGGCATTGGCGACGACCAGCAGCACGCCGCCCAGCAGATAGCGGTCGCCGTCCAGGAAGAACAGGCCCGTCGTCGCGGTGGCACCCGTGTACGCGGCGGCCGCCAGCAGCGGTTTCCTGCGGCCGGTGCGGTCGGCCGCCGCACCCGCGACCGGCATCACCAGGATCGCCAGGATCACCGACGCCGAGACGCAGTACGCGAAGAACGATCCGGCCCGCACCGGGATCCCCAGCGGATGCACGAACCCGTCCGCGTCCGCAGCCGACCGGGCGACCGAGGTGAGGTACGGGCCGAGGAACACGGTGAGCACGCTGGTCGAGTAGACGGAGCACGCCCAGTCGTAGAAGTACCAGCCGCGCTGCTCGCGCCGCCGCCCGGCGGCCTCGTCGTCCGTCTGTGTCCGCACGGTACCGGTGCCCACCCGTGCCCTCGCTTCCCCGCCGCAGATGCCGCGCATGATCCATGGACCGGGCCGGAGCCCGGACCTGGTGGTCCCGAGACGGCGCCGGGGCTCAGACCCAGACGCCCCGCTCCTCCATGACCTTGCGCAGCGTGTCGATGTGATCGGTCATGATGCCATCGACACCGAGGTCCAGCAGCCGGTGCATTCGCTCCGGTTCGTTGATCGTCCACACGTGCACCTGCAGCCCGCGCGCGTGGGCCGCGCGGAGGAACAGCGGATCGACCACCGGCACGCCCGCATGGGAGAGCGGCACCTGCGCGGCCACGGCGGACCGGCGCAGCCTGGCCGGCACACCCCAGGAGCGCAGCCGCAGCGCCAGCACCCCGCGCGTCCCGTACGACGTCGCCAGGCGCTCTCCGGCCAGCCGCTGGGCCCGCACCAGGCGTGCCTCGGAGAACGAGCCCACGCAGACCCGCTCCCAGGCGTCCGTCCGCGCGATCAGGTCCAGCAGCGGCCCCAGCGCGGGCTCCGCCTTGACGTCGACGTTCCAGCGCACCTCGGGGAAGGTCTCCAGCAGCTCCTCGAAGAGCGGCACCGGCTCCCTGCCCGCCACGCGCGCGTGCCGCACGTCCTCCCACGGCAGGTCCGCGATCCGGCCCGCGCCGTCGGTCACCCGGTCCAGGGTCGCGTCGTGGAGGGCGACCAGCCGGCCGTCGGCAGTGGCGTGCACATCGGTCTCGATGTACCGGTAACCGAGTTCGACCGCCCGCCGGAACTGCGCCACGGTGTTCTCCAGCCCGTCGGCGGCTCCGCCGCGGTGGGCGAAGGCGAGGGGCCCCGGGTGGTCGAGGAACGGGTGGCGTGCGGGTGTGGTCACGGACGCAGTATCACTCCTTCGGGTGACGCCGCGGCAACGGCCGTGCTGCCGCCGGTGGCCGTCGGCGCGGCGAACAGACGCAGGAAGAGCTGGGCCAGTGGGCCGATCGAGACGGCGTACAGCAGGGTGCCGACCCCGACGGTGCCGCCGAGGACGAACCCGGTGACGACGACCACGACCTCCACCACCGTCCGCGTCAGCCGGATCGAACGGCCGGTGCGCCGGTGCAGCCCGGTCATCAGCCCGTCCCTGGGCCCGGGTCCGAAACGGGCGGTGATGTACAGACCGGTGGCCACCCCGTTGAGCACGATGGCCGCCAGGAGCAGCGGAATCCGCACGGCCAGGGCGTGGACGCCCGGCAGCGCGGCGAGCGTGCCGTCCATGGCAAGGCCGATGACGACGACGTTGGAGACCGTGCCCAGGCCGGGCCGCTGGCGCAGCGGGATCCACAGCAGCAGCACCGCCGCGCCCACGACGATCGACACCACACCGATGGTCAGGCCGCTGAGCTCGGCCAGCCCCTGGTGCAGCACACCCCACGGCTCCAGGCCGAGGCCCGCCTCGACGAGGAGCCCGGAGCTGACGCCGTACAGGACGAGACCGGCGTAGAGCTGAAGGAGTCGCCGCCCGAGGCGGCCCTGCGTGGACAAAATGTCCCCCCTGGTGGTGGAAGTGGCCTGACTCGTGACACTCTGTGGCGGGGGAACACAACCCATCCATGGCCAATTCAGGGAAGGTGGACTGGTCGTCATGGCGCAGTGGACTTCGGCGGTGGGCGCCACGCAGCTCGCTCGGCTGCTCGTCTCCCAGCAGAAGCGCCCGGCCGGTCCCGGCACCCGCCGCCCGCCCGCCTACCGTGCCCTCGCCGACGGCATCCGGCTGCTGGTCCTGGAGGGCCGCGTGCCGGTGGCCGCCCGGCTGCCCGCCGAACGCGAGCTGGCCCTGGCCCTGTCCGTCAGCCGCACCACGGTCGCCGCCGCCTACGAGGCGCTGCGCACCGAGGGGTTCCTGGAGTCCCGGCGCGGCGCGGGCAGCTGGACGGCCGTCCCGGCCGGCAACCCGCTGCCCGCGCGGGGGCTCGAACCCCTGCCCCCGGAGGCACTGGGCTCGATGATCGACCTGGGCACCGCGGCCCTCCAGGCCCCCGAACCCTGGCTCACCCGCGCCGTGCAGGGTGCCCTGGAGGAACTGCCGCCGTACGCCCACACGCACGGCGACTACCCGGCCGGCCTGCCCGCGCTGCGCTCGATGATCGCCGAGCGGTACACCGCGCGCGGGATCCCGACCATGCCGGAGCAGATCATGGTCACGACGGGCGCCATGGGCGCCATCGACGCCATCTGCCACCTCTTCGGCGGGCGCGGCGAGCGCATCGCCGTGGAGTCGCCGTCCTACGCCAACATCCTCCAGCTGATGCGGGAGGCGGGCGCCCGGCTGGTTCCGGTGGCCATGGCCGAGGGGCTCACCGGATGGGACCTGGACCGCTGGCGCCAGGTGCTGCGGGAGGCCGCGCCCCGGATCGCCTACGTCGTCGCCGACTTCCACAACCCGACCGGCGCCCTCGCCGACGAGGACCAGCGGCGCCGTCTGGTCGAGGCGGCCCGCTCCGCGGGGACCGTGCTCGTCGTCGACGAGACGATGAGCGAGCTGTACCTGGAACCGGACCTGAAGATGCCCCGGCGGGTGTGCGCCTTCGACCCGGCCGGCTCCACGGTGATCACCGTCGGGTCCGCCAGCAAGGCCTTCTGGGCCGGGATGCGCATCGGCTGGGTGCGGGCGGCCCCCGACGTGATCCGCAGCCTGGTCGCCGCGCGCGCCTACGCCGACCTGGGCACCCCCGTGCTCGAACAGCTGGCCGTGAACTGGCTGTTCAGCACCGGTGGCTGGGAGAAGGCCGTGGAGGTCCGGCGCGGCCAGGCCCGCGACAACCGTGACGCCCTGGTCGCGGCGGTCCGGCGCGAGCTGCCCGACTGGGAGTTCGAGGTCCCGCGGGGCGGCCTGACCCTGTGGGTGCGCACCGGCGGCCTGTCCGGGTCCCGCCTGGCTGAAACGGGCGAGCGCGTGGGCGTACGGGTCCCCTCCGGCCCGCGCTTCGGGGTCGACGGCGCCTTCGAGGGCTACGTCCGCCTGCCGTTCACGGTCTCAGGAGCGGTGGCGGAGGAAGCCGCGACGCGGCTCGCGGCAGCGGCCCGCCTGGTGGAAACAGGAGCATCGGGCAACGGCGAGTCCCCGAGGACGTTCGTGGCGTAGGCGCGGCCGCACAGCCGCAGCCGTACAGCCGCAGCCTCAGGACGGCTCGGCCACAGCAGCCTCAGCCACGGCCTCCCCGGGTTCCGGCACCGTCTCCCCGTCCGCCGGCATCGTCTTCGCCGGCAACAACTCCAGCACCGCCTCCCGCAACCCCTCACTCACCGAGTCGTCGTACGGATCGGGCGTCGCCGGAACCTGGAGCCGGTGCACGGCCCCTGTGCCCAGCCGCGCATACCCCCGCCCGGGCGGGAAGACGGGCGGCGCCGTCGTGTGCGGCGGCACCCCCAGCACCGCCTTGACCTGCTCCGCCGTCGCCGGCCCGAGCACGACCCGCGCGCGGGTGTGCTGCCGCAGCGGATCACCGAGCGCCTCCGCGCTGTCGAACTGCTCGGCCACGACGACCGTGACGTTGACCGCACGGCCGTGCCGCAGCGGCACCTGGAGCAGCGCCTGGGGATCCTTGCGGCCGTTCGCGGCGGCCAGGTGGGTGAAGGCGGTCGGCCGGTCGAGCAGCAGCCACAGCGGGCGCCTGGTGTCGTCCGGCGGCGGGTGGCCCGCCTGCCGCGCACGGTTGACGGCGATCAGCCGCCGCTCGGTCTCGGTGGCGGCCCACTCCAGGCTCGCCAGCACCCCGGCCAGCCCGCACTCGACGGCCAGGACGCCGTCACGGCCGGTCAGACAGGCGTACTCGCCGGTGCCGCCGCCGTCGACGACGAGCACGTCGCCGTGCTGGAGGGCCTGGAGCGCGATCGAGCGCAGCAGTGTGGAGGTGCCGCTGCCCGGCTGGCCCATGGCCAGCAGGTGGGGCTCGGTCGAGCGCTGGCCCGTCCGCCAGACGACCGGCGGCACATCGTGCTGTTTCTCGCCGAAGGCGAGAGGGAGCGTGCGCTGGACCTCGCTCGGATCGGTGAATCCCAGCACGGTCTCGCCGGGCGCCGTGACGAACCGCTGGGCCGGAATGCCGGTGGGCAGCGGGGCGAGCGCGGTGACCGAGAGCTCGTTGCCCTCCTCGTCCCAGGCGAAGAGGTACTCGCGGCCGCGGCCGGCCTTGGCGGAGAGCAGGTGCTCGATCCGGGCGCGTGCCTCGGGCTCGCCGTCGGTGAAGTACGCCGGATAGCGGATCAGCAGGTGGGAGACGCGGCCCGAGTCGTCGAACGTGTACGAGGGGAAGGCCTTCTCCCACTGACCGCCGTGCGCGTACAGCGGCGCCGGGTCCTCGGCGGCCGAGAAGTACGGCACCAGCGCCTCGTACAGCGAGGACAGACGGCGGACGTGCGACTCGTCGGGGCCCTCGGGCTCGGCCGGTGCGCGGTCGCGGCCGAGCCAGGCTGCCGCCGCCGTCACTACGACGGTGGCGAGCAGCGGGCCGTACGGCACCATCATCAGGACCAGGATCACCGAGGCCACCAGGAACAGCAGCGGCCCGCGCCGGTCCTTGGGGGTGTCCACCCATCTGCGCCGGCCGGCCGCGGCGAGCCGGCACAGACCGCGGGCGATGGTGATCAGCGGGTGGAGGATGTCCGTGGCGTTGTCCGCCGCCGTCCGGGCCAGCTCCCGGCTCCGGGCGAGCTGCGCGCTGCCTGTGCTCAGAATGCGGGGGAGTGGGCGCCGGGCCACTGCTGCCTCCTGTCGTACGTACGGGCGAGGGGTCCCCGGGGTGGGTGGCGTCAGAACCTCATGCCACCGAGCAGGCTCGCCAGGGACTCGCCGCCGGCTCTGATGCTCGGGGCGACGGCGGTGCTCGCGAGGTAGAAACCGAACAGGACCGACACACATGCGTGTGAGGGCTTCAGCCCGTCCTTGCGGAAGAAGATGAAGCCGATGGTGCCGAACAGGACGACGCCTGAGATGGAGAGGATCATGAGAGATCTCCTGGTGTCGAGGGGACAGTCACCCTGAGTCCTTCCAGCATCACAGGATGTATCCATATGACAAAAGGTGCAACTGGGTGAATTTCGTTCGATTTCCCTCGGTCGGCGGAGTCGGTGGGCGGGGTCGCTGAACAGTCCGGTCCTGTACGCCCTGTCCTGTGCCCCGGGTCAGTGGTGATCTTTGCCTCGGGTGCCCCGGACCATGTGCCGCGCGAGCCAGTACCCTGGCGATTCACCCGTACGGCCGAGCAGCGCTCGCGGTCGTACGCTTCTCCCCGCAGGTCCGCGAAGCGGCACCCGCACGCACTCCCCGGCAGTACCAGCAGTACCAGTCCCCAGCAGTACCAGCAGTACCAGCAGTACCAGTACCCACGCGCTACCCGCAGTCCCCAACGCTCGCAGTGAGAGGCGGTCCGGCCATGAGTGAAGCCCCCGACCCCAAGGTCGTGGAGCTGGCGACCAAGATCTTCGATCTGGCCCGGCAGGGGCGGACCGAGGCGCTCGTGGCGTACGTCGACGCGGGCGTCCCGGCCGACCTCACCAACGACCGCGGCGACTCCCTGGTGATGCTCGCCGCCTACCACGGCCACGCCGACGCCGTCCGCGCGCTGCTGGCACGTGGCGCCGATGCCGACCGCGTCAACGACCGGGGCCAGACACCCCTCGCCGGAGCGGTCTTCAAGGGTGAACAGGACGTGATCAAGGCCCTGCTGGAGGGCGGCGCGGACCCCTCCGCGGGCACGCCGTCGGCCCTGGACACGGCACGGATGTTCGGCCGGACCGAGCTGCTGAGGCTGTTCGGCGAGCAGCCGAGCGAGCAGTGAACCCCCGCGCCGCGGACTGCTGAAACACCGTTCAGACCAGTAAAGACACCGAAAACGGGGGAGGCGGTACGGGGCCGCCGGAAATTTCGGTCGCGGCGGCACGGACGCCGGGTCATCATGACGTCGTGATTCACGGACGCGATGGCTGGGCAGGTGTTGCCGCACCGCGCGGACCGTGATCGGTCCGCATGGGCCACCGACGAGAGGCAGAGGAAGATGGTCTACAGCAAGCAAGAGACGGCGGGCGCCCCGACGTGTTGTCACGCGGCCAGGTAGTGCGTGTTCCCCGGTTGCGTCGACGCTTGATGTGAGGCTGTTTCCCATGTTCGATCCGGTCATAGCGCCCAGCGGTACGCTGCTCGGCCTGCTCCAGCGGGGCCGCGGCGACGGCACACTGCACGCGCTCACCGCCCCGCGCGCCGAAGCGCTCGCGGCTCTCGACCACTGCGTGCTGCACGACCCCCGCCACGACTGGCAGGTGGAGAACCGCTCCCTGTACTACGCCCGGCTCTACCTCGACCTGAACGGCGAGCTGGACGCCATCGAGGCGCACCTCTTCGACCCCGAGGACGCCCTCGACACCGACGAGTCCCGCACCGGGCTCGCCCTCGCCGTCCTCGGGCACCTCGCCTCCTACGGCAGGCGGGACGCGCTCGTGCTGCTGCGCAGGTACGCCGCGACCGGCGCCAACTGGGCCTGGGCCCTGGACGAACTGGCGCTGCGCGACGACGACGCCGGGCTGCGCGCGCTGGCCGCGCCCGTGCTCGCGCGCTTCTCCACCGACGCCGCGGGCGAGGCCGAGCTGGCCGCCGCCGTACGCGATGCTTTCGAGCCACGGCCGTGGCGGCTGTGGGCGGAGGATTCGCGCGCATCGATCGCCACGCGCGTGCGTGCCGCCCACGAGGCCGGCTGCTTCGACCGCTGGCAGCGACAGCTGCGGCCCACCGGGCCACGCCCGGGCTGGAGCGTGCAGGCCGTGTTCGAGTGGGCCCAGCAGGGCATCGACCGCGGCGCCGCCCTCCATGTCCCGGCCGCCCGCTGCCTGGCCGCCGTGGCCGGTCCCGAGGACCGGCCCGAGATCCTCCGAGCTGCCCGGCAGGGCACGGACGGCGCCCGCTGCACCGCCCTGCGCTACCTCGCCGACGGCAACGATCCCGATGCCCTCGACCTGATCGAGTCCGCCGTGTCCGACGGCTCGGCCAGCGTAGTGGAGGCCGCCGTGGACGCCTTCGAACGCATGCGCAGCGTCGCCGCCGTGGACCGGGCCCGCGGCTGGGCCCGCCGCCCCGACCCGCTGGGCGCCGCCGCCGGCCGGATGCTCGCCTGCCGCGGCGGAGCCCGGGACCGCGACCTCGTCCTCGCCGCCCTCCGGGAGGCCGTCCGGGGCGAAGGCCCCGACGCACCCACCCTGTGCGCCCTCGTCGACGGCACCGGCCGCCTCGGCATCACCTGCGCCGCACCCGTCCTGCGGCACGTCTACCGCGAGACCGCCTCCTCCCATCTGCGCGGCCGCGCCGCCCGCGCGCTGGCCGCCACCGACCCCTCCTTCCCCGCGGGCTTCGCCGTGGAGTGCCTGTGGGACTGCGAGGAGACCACCCGCGAACTCGCCGCCCGGTACGCCGAGACCGGCGACACCCGGGTCGTCGAGCAGCTGCGGCGGCTCGCCGCCGACCCCGCCGAGGAGGCCGAGGTCCAGACGGCCGTACGCAGCCGGATCAACCCCGACCTGCCGGCCGCGTGACGTCCGGGTTCGGCTCCGACCTGCCGGCCGCGTGGACGTCCCGGTCCGGCCTCGGTCTGCCCGTCACGTGAACGTCCGGTTGCCCGTGAGGCAGGGGCACATGGACACGGGCTGACCCGCCCGGGTGGGGCGCCCAACGCTCATGGGACGTTCCTCGGCCGGAAAGATCGACGTTGACGCGTTCACGTCCGGCACGGCGACAACACCGGTATGCGTGTCGTCATCGTGACCGAATCCTTTCCCCCTGATGTGAACGGCGTCGCCCACTGCGCGCTCCAGACCGCCCGCCACCTCGCCGCCCGCGGCCACGCGCCGCTCGTGGTTGCTCCGGCCACCGCCGCCCCGTCCGAGGCCGGCGCCGAGCCGGCGTACGCCGACGCCCCCGGTGTGCCCGTCGTCCGGGTGCCCTCCCTGCCGCTCCCGGGCTACCCCCAGGTCCGCGTCGCCCTGCCCAGCAGGCGGGTCGCCGCCGCGCTGAGCGAGCACCGCGCCGACCTCGTCCACCTGGCCAGCCCGTTCGTCCTCGGTGTGCGGGGCATGGCGGCGGCCACCCGGCTCGGCATCCCGGCCGTTGCCGTCTACCAGACCGACCTCGCCGGCTACGCCCGCACCTACATGGGCGCGGGGGAGGCCGCCGCCTGGCGCCGCATCCGCTCCGTCCACGCCGCCGCCGACCGCACCCTGGCCCCCTCCGGCGCGGCCCTGCGCGACCTGGAGGCGCACGGGGTGCCCCGGGTCAGGCTGTGGCCGCGCGGTGTCGACACCGTCCGCTTCCACCCGGACCACCGGGACGAGGCACTGCGCCGCGCACTCGCCCCGAACGGCGAGGTGATCGTCGGCTACGTCGGCCGGCTCGCCCCCGAGAAGCAGGTCGAACTCCTCGCCGGGGCCTGCGGACTGCCGGGCGTGCGGGTCGTGGTCGTGGGCGACGGCCCCTCCCGGGCACGCCTGACCGAGGCCCTGCCGGGTGCCCGCTTCCTCGGCCGCCGCACCGGTGCCGAACTCGCCCGGCTCTTCGCCTCGCTGGACGTCTTCGTGCACACCGGCCCGTTCGAGACCTTCTGCCAGACCGTGCAGGAGGCCATGGCCTGCGGCGTGCCCGTCGTCGCACCCGCCGCCGGCGGCCCGCTCGACCTGGTCGCCCACGGCCGCACCGGACTCCTCGTCCCGCCGAACGACCCGGCCGCCGCAGGGGAGGCGGTGCGGTCGCTGGCCGCCGACCCCATGCTCAGGACGGCGTACGGGACGGCCGGCCGGGCCACCGTCGAGGGCCGCACCTGGGCGGCCGTCGGCGACCAGCTCCTCGGGCACTACGACGAGGTCCTGGCCGGGCGGCGGACGGCGGTGGCGGCATGACCGGCGGACCGCTCAGGATCGTCCGGCTCGCGAACTTCGTCGCCCCCGCCTCCGGCGGTCTGCGCACCGCCCTGCGCGAGCTCGGCAAGGGGTACCGGGCGGCCGGCCATGAACCGGTGCTGATCGTCCCCGGCGAGCGGCACACCGACCGGGAGACCGAGCAGGGCCGTGTGATCACCCTGCCCGGCCCGCCCCTGCCCGGCACCGGCGGCTACCGCGTCCTCACCGACCGGCGGCGCGTGGCCGCCCTGCTGGAGCAGCTGGCCCCCGACCGTCTGGAGGTCTGCGACCGCACCACGCTGCGGTGGACCGGCCGCTGGGCCAGGCGTGCCCGGATACCCGCCGTGATGGTGTCGCACGAGTCCGCCGACGGAGTGCTGCGCACCTGGGGCCTGCCGGAGCATCTGTCCCGGCGCGCCGCCGACGCCCTCAACATCCGCACCGCGCACACCTACGCGCGCGTGGTGTGCACCACCGAGTACGCCGAGCGGGAGTTCGTGCGGATCGGCGCGCGCAATGTCGTACGTGCTCCCCTCGGCGTCGACCTGACCGAGCGGCATCCGGCGCTGCGCGACCCGCGGGTGCGCGCCCGGCACGCGTGCGTGGACGAGGCGCTGCTGCTGATGTGCTCCCGGCTGTCGGTGGAGAAGAGGCCGGGCACCGCGCTGGACACCCTGGAGACGCTGCTGCGGCGCGGGCGGCGCGCGGTGCTCGTGGTGGCCGGGGACGGTCCGCTGCGATCCCGGCTGGAGCAGCGGGCGCGGGAACGCGCGCTGCCGGTCACCTTCCTGGGACACGTCTCCGACCGGGCGCTGCTCGGCACGCTCCAGGCCTGCGCCGACGTCTGCCTGGCTCCCGGGCCGGCCGAGACGTTCGGGCTGGCCGCCCTGGAGGCCATGGCCTGCGGTACGCCCGTGGTGGCGAGTGCCTCCTCCGCGCTGCCGGAGGTGATCGGCTCGGCCGGCGCCACGGCCGGGGAGGGCGGCGAGGCCGTCGCGGACGCCGTGGAGGCGCTCCTGGCACGACCCGAGCCGGAACGGAGGCAGGCGGCACGCGCGCGTGCCGAGTGCTTCGGCTGGGACACCTCCGTGACGGCGTTCCTCGCCGCCCACGACGCACCGGTGCTCTCCCGCCGGCTCGCCCCGGAAGCGACGCCATGAGCCCCGTCCGGTTCGTCGCCCTCGGTGACTCGCTGACCGAGGGGGTGGGCGTCCCCGTCGGCAGCGGCCGGCGCGGCTGGGCCGCGCTGCTGGCGGACGGTCTCGCGGAGGAGTCCGTGGAGTTCACCAACCTCGCGGTCAGCGGGGCGCAGACCCGGGACGTGCTGGAACGGCAGACACCGCCCGCCCTGGCGCTGCGGCCCGACCTCGTGTCCGTCGTCGTCGGTGTCAACGACACGCTGCGACGCACCTTCGACATCCGTGCCGTGGCCGCCCGGCTCGACCGGGTGTACGCGGCCTGCACCGGCCAGGGCGCCGTTCTGCTCACTGCGTGCCTGCCCGATCCGGGGGCCATGCTGGGCCTGCCGAGCGCACTGGCCCGCCCGCTGGCCCGCAGGCAGGGCGCGGTCAACACCGTCGTACACGCGCTGTCCGACCGGTACGGGGCCGTCCACCTGCACGCCGATGAGGGGGAGTGGCTCACCGACCGGACGATGTGGAGCGCGGACCGGCTGCACCCCTCGGAGCGCGGGCACCGGCAGTTCGCCCTCCGCTTCCACTCGCTGCTCGCCGAGGCGGGCGTGGCGTCAGGCCCCGCGCCGTCGCCGGAGCCGGAGTTCCCGGCTCCGACCCGGTGGGGGAGCCTGTGGTGGCTGGCCACCGCGGGCACCGCTTGGGTGGCCCACCGCTGCACCGACCTGCTGCCGCAGCTGCTCACCCTGGCCGTCGACGACCTGCGCCACCACGCCCGCGGCACCCGGTCCCGGCTCGACCTGCGCGCATCGGCCGCGGTGTCGGCGGCCCTGGCCGCACTGCCGCTGGCGGAGCCGTCACCAGCGGAGGTGGCGTAGCCGCTGGTGGCCGGGTGGTCGGGTGGCCGGCCGGGAAGACTACGGGGGCGGTCGTGTCTGCCTGGACCACGCGGTACGGCTCGTCGCTGGTGCCGCGGCAGGCAACGTTTGCCCGTCAAGGAGCGGCGTCCGGTCGTGCTCTGGGGTCCCCCCGGCCGAAGGCCGGAGGGAGTGCCGGGTGCGAGCCCTCGTACTGGACGTACTTGGGCTTGTGCCCGGTGCGGCGAGTGGGGGCACCTCCCACGCCGTCAAGGCAGTGCGGCGAGTGGGGGCGTCGCGACGGGGCGAACGTTGCCTGTTGCGGCACCTAGGCCACGCGGTACTGCTCGTCGCGGGCGTCGGTCAGGAACATCTGCCCCGGCGCGTGAGTGATGGCGAACGGCGGCCGGGAGGCCATCACCGCCGCCTGCGGAGTCACCCCGCACGCCCAGAACACCGGGATGTCGTCCGGCTCGGCAGCCACCGGGTCCCCGAAGTCGGGGCGGCCGAGGTCCGCGATGCCCAGCGCGGACGGATCGCCGCAGTGAACCGGGCTGCCGTGCACCGCCGGGAGCAGTCCGCTCTCCCGGATGGCCGCCGGCAGGTCGCGCGGCGGCACCGGACGCATGGACACCACCATGGGGCCGTGCAGCCGCCCGGCCGGCCTGCACTGACGGCTCGTCACATACATCGGGACGTTGCGTCCCTGCTCGATGTGGCGGATCGGGACGCCCGCGGACGAAAGCGCCCACTCGAAGGTGAAGCTGCAGCCGATCAGGAACGTCACCAGATCAGCGCGCCAGTGCCCGCGCACGTCCGTCGGCTCGTCCACCAGCTCGCCCTCCCGCCACACCCGGTAGCGCGGCAGGTCCGTGCGCAGGTCCGCGCCGTCGGCGAGGACGGTCCGGAAGGAACCGGCGTCGGTGACGTCCAGGACCGGACACGGCTTCGGGTTGCGCTGGCAGAAGAGCAGCGTCTCGTACGCCCAGTCCGCGGGGACCGAGATCAGGTTCACCTGGGTGTGCCCGGCGGCGACCCCGGCCGTCGGGCCCGCCAGCCCGTCCCGGAAGCGTTCCCGGGCCGTGTGCGGGCTCCACGCGCGCGCGTGCTCGTGGACGAGGACCACAGGGAGGTCCTGCGCCCCGGCCGGACGGCGGGAGTCCGTGACGTGCACGCCCCGCGTGGTCCCGGTGGCGTCCGTGTGGCTCATGCCAGCTCCTTCCCGCGCGTCTCGGGCAGCCCCAGCAGCGCCAGCGCCGCCAGACCGTAGCCGATCGCGCCGAAGACCAGCGCCCCGCCCACGCCCCAGCTGTCCGCCAGGAAGCCCACCAGGGTGGGGAAGACCGCGCCGACGGCCCGGCCGGTGTTGTAGGTGAAGCCCTGACCGGTGCCGCGCACCGCCGTCGGGTACAGCTCGCTGAGGTAGGAGCCGAAACCGCTGAAGATCGCCGACATGCAGAAACCCAGCGGGAAACCCAGCACCAGCAGCAGGGTGTTCGCACCGCTCGGGATGTTCGCGTAGACCACGACGCACAGGGCCGACAGCAGCGCGAACAGCCAGATGTTGCGCCGCCGGCCCAGCCGGTCGGTGAGGTGACCGCCGGTCAGATAGCCGGCGAAGGCACCCGAGATCAGGAACGTCAGGTACGAGCCGGTCCCGACGACGGACAGGCCCCGCTCCGTCTTCAGATACGTCGGCACCCATGTGGCCAGCGTGTAGTAGCCGCCCTGGACGCCGGTGGAGAGCAGGCCCGCGAAGACCGTGGTGCGCAGCAGCCCCGGCGAGCCGGCCGTGCCCGGCGTGAAGATGGCCGTGAACGAGCCCCTGCGCGCGCTCTGTTCGCGCACCGCCATCGCCTCCGGCGCGTCGTGCACACGGCGGCGCAGCCACACCACCAGCAGCGCGGGCAGCGCGCCCGTCCAGAACATCACGCGCCAGGCCAGGTCGTCGCCGGCGACGGAGAAGACCAGCGTGTAGACGACCGCGGCCAGCGCCCAGCCGACCGCCCAGGAGCTCTGCACCGCGCCGAGCGTGCGGCCCCGGTTCTTCGCGCTCGCGTACTCGGCGACCAGGATCGCGCCGACCGCCCACTCGCCGCCGAAACCGAGGCCCTGCAGGGCGCGGAAGACCAGCAGTGTGTCGTAGGTGGGCGCGAAACCGCAGGCGACGGTGAACACCGCGTAGGTGATCACCGTGATCATCAGCGCCCGGACCCGGCCGACCCGGTCGGCGACCACGCCGGCGACGGCGCCGCCGATCGCGGACACCACCAGGGTGACGGTGGTGAACAGGCCCGTCTGGCCGCTGTCCAGGCCGAAGTACGAGGCCAGCGCCACCATGCTCAGCGGCAGCGTGAAGTAGTCGTACGAGTCCAGCGCATAGCCGCCGAACGCGCCCGCGAAGGCGCGCCGGCCCCGTGGATCCAGGGCCCGCAGCCAGCCCAACGCGCCGTCGCCGGCATCGCGTTCACCGCGACGGGGGCGCTTGCCGGAGGTCAGGGCCTGTGGTGGAGGGGTCGTGCTCATGGGCACCTCGCAGTTGAGGGACGGAGGGTGCGACGGAGGGTGCAGGTGAGTGAGCAGTGCCGTGCGGAAGCGGCGGCACCGGTGCCCAGGTGGGCGGGGACGGGGCGGTGCCGTGCCCAGCAAGGTAGGGGATCGTTGAACGATCCTTCAATACCCCCGTTGTCTCGTTCTCGGATCTGCGGTTGAATTCCGGGCATGGCAGAGCAGCTGAAGGGACTGGCCGACGACCGAGCCCTGCTGGGCCGCACCAGCACCGCCGAGCGCGTCTCGGACATCCTCAGAAGCCGCATCGCCGACGGCTACTTCCCGCCCGGCACCCGGCTGTCCGAGGACAGCATCGGGGGCGCGCTCGGCGTCTCCCGCAACACGCTGCGCGAGGCGTTCCGGCTGCTGACGCACGAGCGGCTGCTCGTCCACGAGTTGAACCGCGGTGTCTTCGTGCGGGTGCTGACCGTCGAGGACGTCGAGGACATCTACCGCACCCGCCGCCTCGTGGAGTGCGCCGTCGTACGGGGGCTCGGACCGTCGCCGTACGCGCTGGACGGGCTGGCCGAGGCCGTCACCGAGGGACGGCGGGCCACCCGCGAAAGCGACTGGAAAGAGCTGGGCACGGCCAACATCCACTTCCACACCGAACTGGTGGCGCTCGCGGGCAGTGAGCGCACCGACGAACTGATGCGCAGCGTCTTCGCCGAACTGCGCCTCGCCTTCCACGTCGTGGACGACCCGCGACGGCTGCACGAGCCGTACCTCACCCGCAACCAGCAGATCCTCCAGGCCCTCCAGGCCGGCGACCGGGACGGGGCGGAGAAGATGCTCGCCGTCTATCTCGACGACTCGCTGGAGAAGGTCGTGGAGGTGTACCGGCGGCGCGTCGGCGAGGACGCGTAGGGGGGAGCGGGAAGCAGGAGTCGGGGGTCGCGGGCCGGGAGTCCGGGGCCGGAGCCGGGGATCGCGAGCCGGCATCCGGAAGCCGGGGGTCGCGGGTGGGGGCCGGGAGCCGGAGCCGGGCGCCGGGAGCCGGTTCGGGGGACTCGCGCGCCGGGTGCGATCGCGGTGGCGCCGGGGGGTGAGTCTGCGCCGTTTGGGTCGATGTCAGACCGAGGACCTAGTCTGTGCACCGTGACTTCGCCTGCATCGACGGACCGTGTTCCGCCCCAGCTCAGCGCGGGGCCGCGCCCTGCCCCGGGCCCGGCCGCCGACGAGGGGCTGGCGCGGAGGCTGCGCGCGCTCGCCTGCACCGCGCCGCTGCACGACCTCGACACCCGCAAGGCGAACCTCGCGGGCGCGTACTCGGTGTACGGCATGGCCGAGGTCGCGCTCGCCGCCATCGACCTCGTCACGCTCAACATGGACTTCGACACCGGCGCCGACCACGAGCAGATCGTGGCCCGGCTGCTGCCGCGCGTCGCCGCCCAGGCCCCGCGGCGGCCGGCCGCCGAGCACGAGCGGGTGGCCCGCTGGGTCCTGGAGAACCTGATCAACGTCGGCAGCGTCGACCGGGGCTTCCGCGCGGTCTACGGCACGTTCGCGCCGGACGGTACGTACGTGCGCCGGGACTACGACTTCAAGCTGATCGAGGAGGTGCCCGGCCCCGGCGGCAGCGTCTACCTGCGCACCACGGACGAAGCGGTCAACGTCCTCGTGGGCGCCCTCGACACCGACGTCACCAGCGCGCAGATCGCCGCCGAGGTCAAGCTGGAGGTGCTCATCAGCCGCGGCCGCCTCGCCGACGCCCAGCTCGCCGCCGAACAGGCCCGCTACCGCACCGTGCAGTACTCGGAGACCCTGCGCCGGGCCCTGGAGGCCACCCGGCGCAACGTCCGCGCGGTGGACTGGCTGCGCGCCGTACCGGACATGATCACCGAGGCCCTGGACCACGTCGCCGACCGCTACCGGCACGAGAACGCGATCCTGACCAACATCCGCAAGGCGCGCGACGAGTCCGAGGAGCCCGAGCACAAGCGGCGCGCCGCCGAGCTCGTCGACATCGTCAAGGACTGCATCCGCAGGCACACCCAGCTGCAGACCCGGCTGCTGGAGGCCGGCCCCCTCTTCCGCGCCGAGCAGGACCGCCAAGCCTTCGCCACCCCCCTGACCACCTCCGGAACGGACCTCTACGGCCACCTGCTCGCGCCGGTCCTGCCGCTGCCGCTGACGCAGGCGATCCGCGTCACGGACGCCTTCTTCGCGCACGGCACCGGGCTGCGCACACCGGTGTCCGTCCGGGTCGGCGACCTCGTGGACCTGTTGCTCACCCCGCCCGTGGAGCGGGAGCACCTGGGCGCGGAGATGCCCGAGCCCGATCTGATCGCCACCCCCGACGACAGCCGGTTCAGCGAGGAACAGCTGGCGGCGGCGACGGAACTGCTCGACCTTCCGGCGGACGCGCCGCGCAGGCTGTCCGGACTGCTGGCCGAGGCCCGGCGCACCGGGGACCCCGATCTCCCCTACCTGGTCGCCCTGCTGGCGGTCCACGCGGCCAGCCCGGCCGTCGGCACCGCCTACCGGCAGGGCGAGGAGAAGCTGCTGTTCGCCGTGGACGACGGCACCGAGCTGGACGACCCCGAGTTCGGCGGCGCCGATCTGATCGTCGGAACCGCGTTGCTGGACGCGGTCGGCATGGCGGCCGACCGGACGGAAGCAGCATGAGTGATCAAGAGCGTGACAAGGAGCCCAACCCGTGAGCGAGCACGTCGAGTGGAGCGAGGCGGAGACCCCCGCCCCGTCGGCGACCAGCGCCGTCACCCCCGCCGACGCGGCCGACGCGGCCCGGCTCGTCGCCTTCGGCCTGCAGCCCAAACTGCAGCCCGCGCGCGACCAGGAGTACGCCGAGCTGCTGCGCCGCCACCGCGAGGACCCGGCGTTCGCACGCCTCGCGGACGCCGTGGCCGCCGGCCTCGGACTGGTCGTGCTGGAGGTGTCGTCACGCGCGGGCATGGCGGTGACCGCCGCCGAGGACTCCGTCTTCGCCGTCCGCATGGGTGACTACGCGCGTCGTACCGCCGCCGACTCCGGGGACCGCTTCCTGCACGGCCTCGCCCACCTGGCCGTGGCCGCCCTGGCCTTCCCGCGCCCCGAAGACCTGGCCGACGACGGCTACATCGGGCGCGTCACGGTCAACGGAGTCGACGCCTTCGTCCGCCAGGCCTGCCGCCGTCTGGAGGAGCGCGCCGAGGAACAGGGCGAGAACACCGACCCGGCCACCGACGCGCCCGGACTGGAGGCGGCCTGGCGGATCTGGGCCAGACGCAGCGCGACCGGCGCCACCAAGGACGCCCGTCGCCCCGCCGCCTCCACGACCGGCATCGTCGCCAAGGCCCTGGCCTTCCTCACCGACTCCGGGTTCCTGCAGCGCACCGGCGACGAGAGCGGCGGCACCTACCGCACCACGGCCCGCTACCAGCTCCAGGTGCGTGACATGGCGGGCAGTGCCGCCCTGGCCGAACTCCTCGACCTGGGCGTCGTCCCGGTGACCGACGGCACCCCGAGCCTGCTGCCCGCCGAGGACACCGACGACTTGGACCTGGTGGCCGACGCCGGACTGCCGTTCCACGCCGCGCCCGCCGAGCACTGAACCCCCGCCCCGCACTCGACACCCCGCCCAGCACTCACCCCCGCCCAACCCAGAACTCCCCCGATCTGCCGGAAGACTGACGAGAGTCCGCCATGTACGAGCTGTCCCGGGTCCGCCTCTACTCCATCGGTCCTGCCGGTGCGCGCTACGCCGACACCGTGCTCGACCTTCGGGGCGTGGGCGAGCCGGTGCCCGACCCCGCGCCCATCCAGGTGGAGTTCTTCGAGGAGGAGCCGGTCGGTCCGCCGCGCCGCCCCGCGCCCGCCGGCGTGCTCTTCCTGGAGAACGGCGGCGGAAAGTCGGTGCTCCTGAAGCTGATCTTCTCGGTGATGCTGCCCGGCCACCGCAACACCCTCGGCGGCGCCAGCTCCGGCGTACTGCGCAAGTTCCTGCTCGCCGACGACTGCGGGCACGTGGCACTGGAGTGGCAGCACGTGCAGACCGGCGAGTGCGTGGTCGTCGGCAAGGTGAGCGAGTGGCGCGGACGCCAGGTCTCGGGCGACCCGCGCAAGTTCGCCGAGGCCTGGTACTCCTTCCGGCCCGGTCCCGGCCTCACCCTGGACAACCTCCCGGTCGCCGAGGCCACCTCCGTGCGGCCGCCCGCCGAGGGCACCTCCGGCGCACAGGGCCGGCGCCGCACCATGAAGGGCTTCCGTGACGCGATCACCGAGGCCGGCAAGGCCTACCCGCACCTGGAGGTGCACTGGGAGGAGATCCACGAGCGCTGGACGGAGCACCTGGGAGACCTCGGCCTCGACCCGGAACTCTTCCGCTACCAGCGGGAGATGAACGCCGACGAGGGCGAGGCGGCCGGCCTGTTCGCGGTGAAGAAGGACTCCGACTTCACGGACCTGCTGCTGCGCGCAGTCACCGACACCCGCGACACCGACGGACTCGCCGACCTGGTCAGCGGCTTCGGCAACAAGCTGGGCCGGCGCGCCGAACTCATCGCCGAACGGGACTTCACCGCGGGCTCGGTCGACCTGCTCGGACGGATCGTCGAGGCCGCCGAGGCCCGCACCCGCGCGCGTGACATCCACACCTCGGCCGAGCGGCGCACGCGCACGCTGGCGCGGCGGCTGTCCGCCCGGGCCGTGCGGGAACGGGTGCGTGCGGCCGACCTCGCCCAGCGCGTCACCGCGGCCGCCTACGCCGTCACGCACTCCGAGGGCGCCCGGGAGCGCAGCGCGCTGATCGCCGCCGAACTCGCCTACCGGCACGCCTCGCTGGCCCTGGCCGCCGCCGAGAAGTCCGCCGCCGCGCAGAAGCGGGAGCTGGCCGACGCCCGCACCCTGCACTCCGCGTGGCAGGCCGCCGAGGCCGTACTGCGCCACCGGGCCGCCTCCGACCGTGTGGCCCGCGTCTCCGCCGCCATCCAGGAGGCCGAGCGCGACGCGGCTCCGGCGCTCGCCGCGCGCGCCAAGGCCGCCGTGGACCTCGTACGGGCCCTGCACGCGGCCGCGGAGAGCGCCGAAGCCCTCGCCAACGAGGGCGACGAGCGGTCCGCGCACCTGCAGGAGGCGGGGGAGACGGCCCACCGCGACGCGACCGCCGCCGCCACCGGGGCGCAGCGGGCCCGCAGCGAGGCCGGCCACCTGCGTCAGCGGCTGACCGAGGTCGAGCAGGAGACCGCCGAGGCCGTCCGCGCCGGCTGGCTCGACGACAGCGCCCCCGACGCCGATCCGGCGCGCGCCGCGCTGGCCGCCAGCGACGCCGAGAAGACGGCCGTCGCCGCCTGGGACCAGGCCCGCGAGGCCGCCCGGAAGGCCACGGAGCACGCGCGCGAGGCGGCCTCCGCCGAGACCCGCGCCGAGCTCACCGCGGCCCGCGCGGCCGACGCCACCGCGGCGGCGGATCGCGCCTACGAGGCCGAGCGGCGCATCGCCGAGGCGCTGGCGGCCGAGGAGCGGCTCGCCGAGCTGCTGAGCCTGCCCGGCACCGTCATGTCCGGGCGAGCCGCGGTACCCGCTCCCCGGACGGGATCGGACGAGGCGTCGGCCGGCACCCCGGTCGACGAAACGGAGGAAAAGGCGGCGGACGAGGCGCGCTCCGACGCCGACGGAACCGGGCGGCACGGCACCGGAGCCACGGGCCCGGCGGGCGCCCCGGCCGAGGGCAGGCCGCGCCCGCCCGCCGAAGGGCCCCTCACCCCCGAGGACCTGGACCGCTTCGCCGACGAGCTGCGCGAACTCCTCGACGACGCCGTCTCCTCCGCCGAGCGGCACCTGTTCGAACTGCGGACGGCGGCCGCCGACGACGCCCGGATCCTGGGCGCGCTCGGCGACGGCGGCCTGCTCCCGCCCGGCCCCGATGTGCTCGCCACCGTCGAGTTCCTCGGCGAGCACGGCATCCCCGCCCTGCCCGGCTGGCGCTACCTCGCCCAGGCCGTCGACCCCGCCGACCACGCGCGCGTGCTGGCCGCCCGGCCCGAACTGGTCGACGGCGTGATCATCACCGACCCGGACACCCACGTCCGCGCCCGTGACGCACTCGCCGACGCCGCCCTGCTGCCCCGGTCCGCCGTGGCCGTCGGCACCGCGGCCGCCCTGCTCGCCCCCACCCCGGCAGCGGACTCGGCGAACGCCGATGTCTTCCTGGTGCCGCCGAACCCGGCCATGCACGACGAGCACGCCGCCGACGAGGAGCGGCAGGCGCTGCGCGCGCGGGCGACCGAGCGGGACGAGGAGATCCGCCGCATGGCCGCCCGGCTCGGCAAGGACCGCGAGCTCGCCGCCCGGCTCGCCTCCTGGCGCACCGGCTGTCCGGCCGGGCGGCTGGCCGAACTCGCCGAGGCCGCCCACAACGCCCGCGCGTTCGCCGAGGAGGCCGAGACCGAGCTCGGCGAGGCACGGACCGTACGGGCGGAGGCCGAGGAGTCCGCCGCCGAGGCCACACAGGTGCGCGACGAGCGCCAGGAGGCCGCGCAGAAGGCCCGACGTGCCGCCGACGCCCTCGCCGGGCTCGCCTTCCGGCTGCGCGAGCGCGCCGGCTGGCAGGCCAGGCTGCGCGAACTCGCCGACGAGGCCGCCGAGTCGGAGGCCCGCGCCCAGACCTGTCTGGACCGCGCCCGCGCCGCCGACGAGGACCGGCGCGCCGCCCAGCGCGCCGCCGACGACGCCCGCCGCACCGCACGCGCGCTGCGCGCCGAGCGTTCGGAGATCGCCGGAGCCCCCGACGACCTGCCCGAGACCGACGGGGACGCGCCGAAGACGTCCCTGCCGGCCCTCCGCGAGGCCTACCGCGCCGCCTCCCAGGTGTACGAGAAGGTCGGCGTCGGGGCCGATCTGCGCGCCGAACAGGCCCGCGCGGAGAGCGACGAGAGCGCGGCCCGCGCCGAACTGGACCGGCTGAGCAACAAGGTCCGCACCCGCGCCGAGCAACTCCTGGAGTCACCCGACGGGTCCGACGGTCCGTCCCGGCAGGCCGCCGCGGCCCGCGCCGAGGAACTGGTGCAGCTCCTGGAGACGCGTATGTCGTCCGCGAGCGAACAGCTCGGCCGACTGCGCGGCGAGGCCGAGCGGCTGGCACCCGAGGACGGCGAGGCGCACACCGAGCTGCCCGAGGAACTGCTCCCACGCGACGCCGAGCACGCCCAGGCCCTGCTGCGCACGGCCACCGCCGAACTCGCCACCCGCACGGAGGCGTTGGCCCAGGCCCGCGGCGCGCACGCGGAACTCCTGGAGGCCCACCGCGCCGCCGAGGACGCGGCAAGCGGCTTCGACGAGATCGCCGCCATGCTCCGGGACCTGCTGCGCGAGCACAGCGTCGACGAGGAGCAGGAGGAGCCGGAGGCGTACCCGGGCGGCCCGGAGGCGGCCCGGCAGGCCGCCGCCGAGGCCCGTCGGTCGCTGCGCGGCTGCGCCGCCGACCTGTCCACCGCCGAGGCCGCGGTGCGCGAGGCCGGTGACGTCCTCGTCCGGCACGCCAACTCCACCCGCTACGAGCAGGTGCGCACCCCCGCCCGGCAGCAGATCCGCGAGCTGCCCGCCGCCGCCCTGCCCGAGCACGCCCAGAAGTGGGCCGAGGCCTTCGCACCCCGGCTGCGCGTCCTCACCGACGAGCTGGCGCAGCTGGAACGCAACCGCGACTCGATCGTCGACCGGCTGCGCGGCCTCGTGGAGTCGGCCCTCGCCACCCTCCGCTCCGCCCAGCGCCTGTCCCGCCTCCCCGAAGGCCTCGGCGAGTGGTCGGGGCAGGAGTTCCTGCGCATCCGCTTCGAGGAACCCGATCAGGTCACGCTCACCGAGCGGCTGGGCGAGGTCATCGACGAGGCGACCAGGGCCGCCGTGAGGAAGAACTCCGACCTGCGGCGCGACGGCATGTCCCTGCTGCTGCGCGGGGTGGCTGCCGCGCTCCAGCCCAAGGGCGTCGCCGTGGAGATCCTCAAGCCCGACGCCGTGCTGCGCGCCGAGCGTGTGCCCGTCGGCCAGATGGGCGACGTGTTCTCGGGCGGTCAGCTGCTCACCGCTGCCATCGCTCTGTACTGCACGATGGCCGCGCTGCGCTCCAACGACCGCGGCCGTGACAAGCACCGGCACGCGGGCACGCTGTTCCTGGACAATCCCATCGGCCGCGCCAACGCCACGTACCTGCTGGAGCTACAGCGGGCCGTCTCCGACGCGCTCGGCGTCCAGCTCCTGTACACCACCGGCCTGTTCGACACGACGGCGCTGGCGGAGTTCCCGCTGGTCATCCGCCTCCGCAACGACGCCGACCTCAGGGCCGGGCTGAAGTACATCAGCGTGGAGGAACACCTGCGCCCGGGCCTGCCCCAGCCGACCCCCGCCGGAGAGTCGGTCCACAGCGAGATCACGGCGACACGGATGTACAAGCGTCCCGCCTAGCCGCACCTGGCGGCGGGGCCTGGCCGGGGCCGATGAAGCGACCTGGCCAGGTGGTCGCGGCCGGCCGGGCCAGGCCCCGCCGTCACACTCCCGACTGCGCCGCGACGGGACCTAGGAGTGAGACAGCCGGCCCGCGCCGCCCCGTCGGCGTATTCGCTCCTGGGCGCGCTCGGCCGCCCGCTCCTCCCGCCGGGTTCTGCGGCGTTCGCGCCGCAGAACCCGCGCGGTGCTGCTGGGGGCCGAGACCACGCCGTAGCGCTGGTTCCACACCTGGCGGGTCACCCAGACGTCGAGCGCCGCCCAGGTGGCCACCACCGTGCCGGCCACGCCGCCGAGGACCATCGGGAAGGCCAGCCAGGACCCGGCCAGGGTGAACAGGAAGGCCACCACGGCCTGGACGAGCGTCACGGCGATGATCAGCACCGCGCGCACGGCCGACTTGCGCACGGGATCCGGCAGCCTGCGCCGCCGCGCGGGCTCCTCGACCCACAACGGCTTGTAGTAGGGCTGTTCGACGGGTGCGCTCGCACCCGCCTCGGCAGGCAGGCCGTATGCCCCTGCCCGGGCGCTCCCCACCGCCGGAATGTCGCGATCAGGTACCTCGGGCGCCTGCCGTGCCACCGTCCGCGGCTCCCCACCGCTGTCGGCGGCCCGCTCGCGCCGCTCCACCGTGCCCATCAACGTGTCACTCCCCACCGCCGGCAGGCCGCTCGCCCTGTGTCCGAAGAACCGGCTCCCCACTGACTGCCCGGCTTGCGTCGCTTTACGCCGCCGAGGTGCGGGATGCGGCTCCAGTGGCCCATTCCGCCCCGATGCCCCATGGATAAGGACGAACGAAGCACCACGAAGATTCCCGGCGGGCGAAAAATATCGGCCAACCGGCCGGGCCGGCCGACCTGTTCCGGCAGGCCTGCCATCTCCACGTCCACGGGCGCCATCTCCCGCAATGCCCGGACAACTCGCCATCTCGCGCCATCGGAACGGAAGTTCATCTTCCGGTCGGGTCTTCGAGTTACCTGTGCGTCGGTAGTAGGCTCGCGCCGTTTGTTGACGCACATGTGTACCCCCGGCCGGCCGGGGGTCGAGCTGGGGGAGGCCATGCGCTTTCGCGGGAAGTCCATCCGCCGGAAGATCGTGGCGCTGCTTCTCGTGCCGCTGCTGTCCCTGGCCGCCATCTGGGCCTTCGCGACGGTGATCACAGGGCGCCAGGCGACCCAGCTGTTCGACGCCTCGTCCGTGGTGGAGAAGATCGCCTACCCCACCGAGGACACCGTCCGCGTCCTGCAGCAGGAGCGCCGCCAGACCCTCGTCCACCTCGCCGACCCCCGTGCCTCCGACGGTCTCGCCGCGCTGCAGCGCAGCCGGGCCGCCACCGACAAGGCCGTGGCCGAGCTCCGCCGGAACGCCGAGAACGCCGACGTCCGCGACGCATTGGGCACCGGCAGCTCCGGACGGCTGACCGCCGCCCTGGACGCCTTCGACAGCCTCGACTCCCTGCGCCGCGGCGTCGAGGACCGCAGCGTAGGACGCGCCCAGGCGCTCGACCTCTACAACCGCCTGGTCGACCCCTGCTACGTCCTGCTCGCCGACCTCCACGTCGTCGACGACGTCGACCTGGACAAGCAGTACCGCGCCCTGGTCAACCTGGCCCGGGCCCGCGAACTCCTCTCCCGCGAGGACGCGTTGCTCGGCTCCTCCCTGGTGGTCGGCACCCTCACCCGGGACGAGAGCCGCGACATCTCCGAGCTCATGGCCCAGCGCTCCCTGCTCTACGACGTCAGCCTGCCGCTGCTGCCGGCCTCCGAACGCGGCCGCTACCAGCGGTTCTGGGCGAACGCCGCCTCCGCCCCGCTGCGGACGGCCGAGCAGGCCGCCGCCTCCACCAGCTCCGGCACGCCGCGGGGCGTGAGCGCGAAGAGCTGGGACACCGCCGCCGCCGATGCGCTCGATGACCTCGGCACCCTCGACGACCAGGCCGACGACCGCTTCCAGGGCCGGGTGCACCCGGTCGCCATGCACGTCATCCTGCAGGCGGCCGTGGCCGGTGTCCTCGGTCTGATCGCCCTGCTCTTCTCCCTCTTCCTGTCCATACGCATCGGCCGCGGCCTCATCCGCGACCTCCGGCAACTGCGCCTGGACGCCCACGAAGCGTCCGGTGTCCGCCTGCCCAGCGTGATGCGCCGCCTGTCGGCCGGCGAACAGGTCGACGTGGAGACCGAGGTACCCCGCCTCGAATACGACAAGAACGAGATCGGCGAGGTCGGCCAGGCCCTGAACACCCTGCAACGGGCCGCCGTCGAAGCCGCCGTGAAGCAGGCCGAACTGCGGGCCGGCGTCTCCGAGGTCTTCGTCAACCTCGCCCGCCGCAGCCAGGTACTGCTCCACAAGCAGCTCACCCTCCTCGACGCCATGGAGCGCCGGACCGAGGACACCGAGGAACTGGCCGACCTGTTCCGCCTGGACCACCTGACCACCCGTATGCGCCGGCACGCCGAGGGCCTGGTGATCCTCTCCGGCGCCGCCCCCTCCCGGCAGTGGCGCAAACCCGTGCAGCTGATGGACGTCGTACGCGCCGCCGTCGCCGAGGTCGAGGACTACGAGCGCATCGAGGTCCGCCGGCTGCCCCGGGTCGCCCTGACCGGCTCCGCCGTCGCCGACCTCACCCATCTCGTCGCCGAACTCCTGGAGAACGCAACGGTGTTCTCCCCGCCGCACACGGCCGTGCAGGTCCTCGGCGAACGGGTCGCCAACGGCTTCACCCTGGAGATCCACGACCGGGGTCTGGGCATGGCCGCCGAGACGCTGCTGGATGCCAACCTCCGGCTGGCCGAGACCCCGGAGTTCGAACTCTCCGACACCGACCGGCTCGGCCTGTTCGTCATCAGCCGGCTCGCCCAGCGGCAGAACGTCCGCGTCTCGCTCCAGCCCTCCCCGTACGGCGGCACCACCGCCGTCGTCTTCATTCCCGACGCGCTGCTCACGGACGACGTCCCCGACACCAACGGCATCGGCTTCCGGCTCGACCGAGACCAAACCAGCGGGAAGACCGAGCGGGAGGAGAACCGCAGAGCCGCCCTCTCCCCGGGCCCCGTACAGCTTCCGGGACTGCCGGTCTCGCTCCTGGACGGACCGGTGGAACTGGAGGCGCCCGTCGATCTGGACGCCATCGAGGACTTCCCGGGCGCCCTCGACGACGAGGACAGCGAAGGCGGCGGTCTGTTCCGACCCCGCCAGCCCGGCCGGCCCCGGCAGGGCACCGGCTTGCGCGGCACACCGGAGCGCATCCCCGAGGACGAGGACGACAGCCTTCCGATACAGCTGCCCCGACGCCGGACCCCCAAGCTGGTCAGCTCCCACGGGCGCCCGGTCACCGAGCAGCGGTCCCGCCGCGAGCGAGCCGACGACAAGCCGCTCACGGGCGGCGGCCAGAGCGAATCGGACCCCGCCGTCCCGCTGCCCGCCCGCCGTCGCGGCGAGACACCGCTGAGGCCGGCCGGCCGGGCGGCGGACGGCCCCGGCGGGCAGGGCACCTCTGAGACGTCTCCGGCCGCCGGCGAGAGGTCCCCGGCCCACGGCGAGGCGGCCGGGGAGCTGCCCGACCTTCCGCAGCGCGCCCGACGGCCCGCTCTCCCCACCGACCGGCCCGACGACACCGGCGGCGAGGCCGCCACAGCGTCCGGCGAGCCCGCGCCCGACGCGGGGCAGCTGCCCCGGCGGGTGCGGCAGGCGAACCTCGCCCCGCAACTCAGGCAGACATCCGAGCGGCGCACCGAGGACCGGGCCGACCCCGTCGACCGGGACGCCGACGAGGTACGCAGCCGTATGGCCTCGCTCCAGCGCGGCTGGCAGCGCGGCCGTGAGGAGAACGCCGCGGCCGACGACGCCCGCGGCGGCAGCACCGCACCAGGAACGACTAGCAGCACCGCACCAGGAACGACTAAGGGGGACGGTCGATGACCGCACCGAAGGCGACCGGCCACACCACGACCGACAAACGGGAGCTGAACTGGCTCCTCGACGACCTCGTGGACCGGGTCGCAAGTATCCGCAAGGCCATCGTGCTCTCCGGGGACGGCCTGCCGACGGGGGTGTCCGAGGACCTGACCCGGGAGGACAGCGAGCACCTGGCCGCCGTCGCCTCCGGCTTCCACAGCCTCGCCAAGGGTGTGGGCCGGCACTTCGACGCCGGCGGTGTCCGGCAGACCGTCGTCGAGCTGGACGACGCCTTCCTGTTCGTGACCGCCGCCGGTGACGGCAGCTGCCTCGCCGTCCTGTCGGACGCCGACTCCGACGTCGGCCAGGTCGCCTACGAGATGACGCTCCTCGTCAAACGGGTCGGCGTACATCTGGGGGCCGCTCCACGCACCGATCTGCCCTCCGGCGGGTAGTGGGATGACATGAGCGGAGACGGTCAGGCAACAAGCCACTGGTTCGACGACGAAGCCGGACCGGTGGTCCGCCCGTACGCCATGACACGGGGCCGCACCAGCCATGCGGCCCAGCACCGCCTCGACCTGATCGCGGTGGTCGTCACGGAACCCCATGTCGAGGACCCGGAGGCGGACCACGCATTGTCCCCGGAACACGTGGACATCGTCGAGCTGTGCCGCGACACTCCGCAGTCGGTCGCCGAACTCGCCGCGGAACTCGACCTGCCCATCGGTGTGGTGCGCGTCCTCATCGGTGACCTCGTGGACGAGGAGTACGTCCACGTGAGCCGCCCGGTGCCGCCCGCCGAACTGCCGGACGAAAGTATTCTCCGCGACGTGATCAACGGCCTGCGGGCGCTGTGAGCGGCGCGGAAGCGGGGTGACGACATGGCAGCCTGGCAGTTCTGGGTCGACCGGGGCGGCACCTTCACCGACATCGTCGCGCGGCGCCCCGACGGCCGTCTGGTCACCCACAAGCTGCTGTCCGACAACCCGGCGCGGTACGCCGACGCGGCCGTCGCCGGGGTCCGCGCACTCCTCGCCGACTCCCCGGACCCCGTCGAGTCCGTCCGCATGGGCACCACCGTGGCCACCAACGCCCTGCTGGAACGCAAGGGCGAGCGGACCGTCCTCGTCGTCACCCGGGGCTTCCGCGACGCCCTGCGCATCGCCTACCAGAACCGCCCGCACATCTTCGCCCGCCGCATCGACCTGCCGGAACTGCTCCACGAACGGGTCCTCGAGGTCGACGAACGCATCGCGGCGGACGGCACCGTACTGCGCGCGCCCGACCTGGACGCCCTCGCCGGGCCCCTCCAGCAGGCGTACGACGACGGGATCCGCGCCGTCGCCGTCGTCTGCCTGCACAGCCATCTGCACCCCGCCCACGAGCGGGCCGTCGGCGAGCTGGCCACGCGCATCGGCTTCCCGCAGATCTCGCTGTCCAGCGAGGTCAGCCCGCTGATGAGACTTGTCCCGCGCGGGGACACCGCCGTCGTCGACGCCTACCTGTCGCCCGTGCTGCGCCGCTACGTCCAGCACGTCGCCGAGGAACTGCGGCACGTCCGGCTGATGTTCATGCAGTCCAACGGCGGCCTCGCCGAGGCCGGGCAGTTCCGGGGCAAGGACGCCGTCCTGTCCGGGCCCGCGGGGGGCATCGTCGGCATGGCCCGCATGTCCCGGCTCGCCGGCTTCGAACGGGTCATCGGCTTCGACATGGGCGGCACTTCCACCGACGTCTCCCACTACGCGGGTGTGTACGAACGCGTCTTCACCGCGCAGATCGCGGGCGTCCGGCTGCGGGCCCCCATGCTGGACATCCACACCGTGGCCGCCGGCGGCGGCTCCGTACTCCACTTCGACGGCTCCCGCTACCGGGTGGGCCCGGACTCGGCGGGGGCCGACCCGGGACCCGCCTGCTACCGCGGCGGCGGCCCGCTCGCCGTCACCGACGCCAACGTCATGCTCGGCCGCATCCAGCCGGAGCACTTCCCCAAGGTCTTCGGACCCGACGGCGACCAGCCCCTCGACCGGGAGCTCGTCCGCGACCGGTTCACCGCCCTCACCCACGAGATCCGCGAGCAGACCGGCGACGACCGCACCCCGGAGCAGGTCGCCGAGGGCTACCTCCGGATCGCCGTCGCCAACATCGCCAACGCGGTCAAGCGGATCTCCGTGCAGAAGGGGCACGACGTCACCCGCTACGCCCTCACCACCTTCGGTGGTGCGGGCGGGCAGCACGCCTGCATGGTCGCCGACTCGCTCGGCATCCGCACCGTCCTCGTCCCGCCCATGGCGGGCGTCCTGTCCGCGCTCGGCATGGGCCTCGCCGACACCACCGCCATGCGTGAGCAGTCGGTCGAGGCACACCTGGAGCCCGCCGCGATGCCGGGCGTCCTGAAGACCGCCGACGACCTGGAGGGCGCGGCCCGCGCCGAACTGCTGGCCGAGGACATCCCCGAGGAGCACATCCGAGTCACCCGGCGCGCCCAGCTGCGCTACGACGGCACCGACACCACCCTCACCGTCGAGCTCACCGAGCCCGACACCATGAGGCACGCCTTCGAAGAACGTCATCGCGCCACGTACTCCTTCACGCTCGACCGCCCGATCGTCGTCGAAGCCCTCTCCGTGGAAGCCACCGGCATCACCGAACCCCCCGATCTGTCCGCCCTCGCCCCCTACCGACCTGCCCGCGCCGTCCGCCCCGCGGGCGCGGAGACCGTCCGTCTCCACACCGGCGGCGCCTGGCGCGACGTACCCCTGCACCGCCGGGAGGACCTGGCCCCCGGTGTCACCGTCACCGGCCCGGCGATCATCACCGAGGCCAGTGCGACGACCGTCGTCGACGACGGCTGGCAGGCCGTGGCCACCGACGACGGGCATCTGGTCATGGAACGCACGGCGGTTACGCAGAGTTCCGATCTCGGTACGGAAGCCGACCCGGTCATGCTCGAGGTCTTCAACAACCTCTTCATGTCCATCGCCGAACAGATGGGCGCCCGGCTCCAGTCCACGGCCCAGTCCGTCAACATCAAGGAGCGCCTCGACTTCTCCTGCGCCCTGTTCGACCCGGACGGAAACCTGGTGGCCAACGCCCCGCACATCCCCGTCCACCTGGGCTCGATGGGCACCAGTGTCAAGGAGGTCATCCACCGCCGCGGCCCCCGGATGCGGCCGGGGGACACCTACGCGGTCAACGACCCCTACCACGGCGGCACCCACCTGCCGGACGTCACCGTCATCACCCCGGTCTTCGACACCTCGCACACGCACGGTGACCGGATCCTCTTCTACGTCGCCTCCCGCGGCCACCACGCCGAGATCGGCGGCATCGCGCCGGGCTCCATGCCCGCGAACAGCCGCACCATCGACGAGGAGGGCGTGCTCTTCGACAACTGGCTGCTCGCGAAGGGTGGCCGGCTGCGCGAGGAGGAGACCCACGGGCTGCTGACCGCGGGGCCATACCCCTCCCGCAACCCGGACACCAACCTCGCCGACCTGCGCGCCCAGATCGCGGCCAACCAGAAGGGCGTCGACGAAGTCGCCCGCATGATCGAGGAGTTCGGACTCGACGTCGTCCAGGCCTACATGCGGCACGTCCAGGACAACGCCGAGGAGGCCGTCCGCCGGGTCATCGACGCCCTCGACGACGGCGAGTACGCGTACGAGACCGACTCGGGCGCGGTCATCCGGGTCCGCGTCCGAGTGGACCGCGCGCACCGGTCGGCGGCGATCGACTTCACCGGCACCTCACCGCAACTGGACACCAACTTCAACGCGCCGCTCTCCGTCGTCGACGCGGCCGTCCTGTACGTCTTCCGCACCCTGGTCGCCGACGACATCCCGCTCAACGACGGCTGTCTGCGGCCCCTGAAGATCGTCGTACCGCCCGGCTCGATGCTCAGCCCCGAACCGCCTGCCGCCGTCGTGGCGGGCAACGTGGAGACCTCCCAGGCCATCACCGGAGCGCTGTACGCCGCGCTCGGTGTCCAGGCGGAGGGCTCCGGGACGATGAACAACGTCACCTTCGGCAACGAACGCCACCAGTACTACGAGACCGTCGCCTCGGGCTCCGGGGCGGGCGACGGCTTCCCCGGCGCGAGCGTCGTCCAGACCCACATGACCAACTCCCGGCTCACCGATCCCGAAGTCCTCGAATGGCGGCTGCCGGTGCGCCTGGAGGAGTTCTCGGTCCGGCGCGGCAGCGGCGGCGCCGGCCGCTGGCGCGGCGGGGACGGCGCGGTACGCCGCATCCGGTTCCTTCAGGCCATGACCGTCTCCACGCTGTCCCAGCACCGAAGGATTCCGCCGTACGGCATGGCGGGCGGCGAGCCCGGCACACGGGGCGCGAGCCGGGTGGAGCGCGCGGACGGCACCGTCGTCGAACTCGGCGGCAGTGACTCGGCGGACGTCGCCCCCGGCGACGTACTCGTCATCGAAACCCCCGGCGGCGGGGGCTACGGCCCGCCGCCCGACCCCCGTCAAGCAGGAGAAGAAGTCGATGATCTTCGGGCGTTCTGAGCGCGGCAAGCCCCCGGTGGAGCCCGTCACGCTCAAGATCCTGGTGGCCGGTGGTTTCGGCGTGGGCAAGACGACCCTCGTCGGCGCGGTCAGCGAGATCAGGCCGCTGCGCACCGAGGAACTGCTCACCGAGGCGGGCCGCCCGGTCGACGACGTCAGCGGTGTGGAGGCGAAGCACACCACCACCGTGGCCATGGACTTCGGCCGGATCACGCTCCGCGAGGACCTGGTGCTCTACCTCTTCGGGACGCCCGGACAGGAGCGCTTCTGGTTCATGTGGGACGAGATGTCCGAGGGCGCGCTCGGCGCGGTGGTGCTGGCCGACACCCGCCGCCTGGAGGACTGCTTCGCCGCCGTCGACTACTTCGAACGGCGCTCCATCCCCTTCCTGGTCGGCGTCAACTGCTTCGACGGAGCCCCCCGCTACGCGGTCGAGGCCGTCCGCGGGGCCCTCGACCTCGACGACGACGTCCCGGTGCTGCTGTGCGACGCCCGCGACCGGGAGTCGGTCAAGGCGGTCCTCATCGGGGTCGTCCGGCACGCGATGGCGCTTGCCGCGGAGCGCCGCCAGGCCGTCACCACCTGACGCCGCCACCGGGCGGACGCCGCACGGCCCGTACCCCCGCCGACCGGGGTACGGGCCGCGATCCATGGGCACGCGCGCGTGCGTCACGACGGTTCAACCGCGGGTCAGCCCTCTCCGTCCTCGAGCCATCCGAAGCTCTTCTCCACTGCCTTGCGCCAGTTGTGGTACTCGCGGTCGCGGACCGAGGCCTCCATGGACGGAGTCCACTCGGCGTCCATCTGCCAGTGGGACTTGAGTTCGTCGAGGTCGTTCCAGACGCCCGTCGCGAGCCCGGCCGCGTAGGCGGCGCCCAGACAGGTGGTCTCCGAGACCCTGGGCCGGATCACCGGGACGCCGAGAACGTCCGCCTGGTGCTGCATCAGCAGGTTGTTCTTGGTCATGCCGCCGTCGACCTTCAAGGTGGTGAGCTTCACCCCGGAGTCCTGGTACATGGCGTCCACGACCTCGCGCGTCTGCCAGCTGGTGGCCTCCAGCACCGCCCGCGCAAGGTGCGCCTTGGTCACGTACCGGGTCAGGCCGGTGACCACCCCGCGCGCGTCCGAACGCCAGTACGGCGCGAACAGGCCGGAGAACGCGGGCACGATGTACGCCCCGCCGTTGTCCGCCACGCTTGCCGCGAGGGGCTCGATCTCGTCCGCGGTGCGGATGATGCCGAGCTGGTCGCGGAACCACTGCACCAGCGCGCCGGTGATCGCGATGGCCCCCTCCAGGCAGTAGACCGGCGGCTCGTCGCCGATCTTGTAGCCCATGGTGGTGAGCAGACCGCTCTTGGACGGCACGGGCCGGTTCCCGGTGTTCAGCAGCAGGAAGCTGCCGGTGCCGTAGGTGTTCTTGGCGTCCCCCACGTCGTAGCAGGCCTGGCCGAACACGGCCGCCTGCTGGTCCCCCAGGGCCGATGCCACCGGTACGCCCCCCAGCTGGCCGACGGCGGTCCCGTACACCTCGGAGGAGGACCTGATCTCGGGCAGGATCGCCACGGGCACGTTCATGGCGGACAGGATGGACTCGTCCCACTGGAGGGTCTCCAGGTTCATGAGCATGGTGCGGCCGGCGTTGGTGACGTCGGTGACGTGCCGGCCGCCGTCCGTGCCGCCGGTGAGGTTCCAGATGAGCCAGGAGTCGATGGTGCCGAAGGCGAGTTCGCCACGCTCGGCCCGGTCGCGCAGACCGGCCACGTTGTCGAGCAGCCAGGCCGCCTTCGGCCCCGAGAAGTAGCTGGCGAGCGGTAGCCCGGTCTGCTCGCGGAATCGATCCTGTCCGATGGAGCCGCCGAGCTGGTTGCACAGGGCCGCGGTGCGGGTGTCCTGCCAGACGATCGCGTTGTGCACGGGCTTGCCGGTGGCGCGGTCCCACAGCACGGTCGTCTCGCGCTGATTGGTGATGCCCAGCGCGCTGAGCTGGTCGGCGCGAAGCCCGGCCTTGGCGACCGCGCCCGCGACCACCGCCTGCACCTTCGACCAGATCTCGGTGGCGTCGTGCTCCACCCAGCCCGGCTTGGGGAAGATCTGGCGGTGTTCGCGCTGGTCGACGGCGACGACGGCCCCGCTGTGGTCGAAGATGATGCAGCGGCTGGAGGTGGTGCCCTGGTCGATTGCGGCCACGTACTTCTCGGCGTTGTCCGTCATGGCTACCCCTTGGTGGCGAGGGTCGGAATGCTGCGGTGTGGTCGACGCCCGCGGGCGTACCTCCGATCGACGGAAGCGGTGCGCGGAGGCGGGAGATCGGAGAGGTTTCAACCTTTCCGCCCTCGCTCGTATCAGTTTGTCCCAGTAGTGCGGCGGACTGCGCGAGATGGCCGACAAGGTGCGTGACGTGCGTGCCGTGGCAGCCGGATCGCCCGTGGAGGAGGCCGGGGGCGTGCGGGCCGTGCATCGGGAACCGACCAGGACGCGCCGGAGACGCGCGGGGACGACGACTGGCACGGAAAGTGTTCACCCGTGCACAAGGAGCGTCAAGGCGCCCGACGGCGACAGTGACAGCGGGCGCGCCCGGGTCGCTGCCGGGCCAGGCGGCGTCCTCCTCGGAAACACGCACGCGGCGGTTGCGGACCCTTCCGGCCCCCCGTCCGCGCGCCTCAGCCCGCCCGGGTGGCCGCCACCGCCGACCCGCGGCGGACCTCGTGGCCGGGCCGGCCCGCCCGGCCCAGGACCCAGCTCGGTCCCTGGAGTGCCTTCGCGGCCTTCTTCAACGGCGCCAGGCAGGCCGCCGCCTGCCGGTGGTCGGTCACGCTGCCCGCCGCACAGACGACCGTGGCCAGCGACAACGTGACCGGAAAACCGGCCGCCGACCAGGAGACGTCCAGCACGGAGGCGAACAAGGAATCCAGTCCCTCCGGTTCCGCCAGCACCAGGAAGTCGTCCCCGCCGATGTGCCCCACGCGCGCGTGCCCGCTCGCCGCACCCTGCAGCGCCCGCCCCACCGAACGGATGAGCTCGTCGCCCGCCGCGAACCCGGCACCGTCGTTGACCTGCTTGAAGTGGTCGATGTCCAGCCAGCTCAGCGCGAACGGCCGCCCTCCGGAAATCCGCCGGTCCACCTCACCGGTGATCGCGTCCGAGCCGGGCAGCCGGGTCAGTGGATTGAGCCGCGCCGCCTCCTCCACCCGGGACTCCGCCAGTGCCCGGACCAGGTCCGCCAGCCGGACGACGCCCACGCACCGCCCGCGCCGGTCGACGACCGCGACGTCGTCCGACGTGCGGTCGCGGCCGCCGACCGCGACGACGTCCAGAACCTGCCAGGCGGTGGCGTCGACGCCGACCGTGCGCGGCGGGTCGCCCAGTCTGGCGGCCGGCCGGTCGGCGTACAGGGCGTGGCCGTAGCGCCCCGACATCATCAGCAGGAAGCGGGACCGGTGCACCGACCGCAGCGGCGTTCCGTGCGCGTCCACGAGGAGCACGCCGGACACGTCGGGCGACCCGGTCAGCAGCGCCTGGACCTGGCCGGCGGAGGCGTCGGCGGGCAGCATCGCGGCGGGCCGCAGGAACTCCCGCACCGAGGGCCCGGAGCGCGGAGCCGGCAGGGCCTCGGGGGAGCGCGGCGGAACGTACACGTCCGCGACGGGCAGCCGGGCCGGCGGCGCGAACAGCTCGCCCTGCGCCAGTTGGGCGCCGGCCGACAGCGCGAGCGCGCACTGGCGTTCGGTCTCCACGCCCTCGACGGCCAGCAGTGCCCCCAGCTGCTCGCACAGCGTCCGCATCGCCCGAACCGCCGCGGGCCGCGCCAGCAGTGAGGCGTCGAGCTTCAGCAGGTCGGGGGCGAGGTCGGTGAGCAGTCGCAGGGGCACGTCCCCATCGCCGACGCCGTCCGCGGCGATCCGGAAACCCTCGGCGCGCAGGACGGCGATCGCCTCCAGCAGCGCCCGCTGCGGTACGTGCGTGTACGGCGGCACGACATCGACCGTGACCTCCCACGGCAGCCGCCCCGCCCCGCGCACGGCGTCGTGCAGCGGGCCGAGGCCCCCGAGGTCGGCGAGGGTGCCGGCGAACACGTTGAGATGGAGGGGGAGCAGCGTCTCCGTACGGGTCGCCGCGCGGAGCGCCGACACCGCCAGACGGCCGTCGAGCTCGGGGTCGCGGCGGGCGTCGGCCAGGACGTCGCCGCTCTCCGGCCGGGCCAGGACCTCCAGAGCCGTGATCCCACCGGTGGTCAGATTGACCACGGGCTGGAAGGCGAAGCGGAGAGTATCCGTCCAGGAATGCACGGGAGCATGATGGCGCCGCCCGCGCACCCCCAGGCCGAGTTCATGAGACGTTAACGCAGGATTCCAGAGCAATCACAGCGCGTATGCGAAAGGGCTTTCGGTCCCTTGTGGAGCGCGTACGTCCGCATCCGCGCCCTACCGGAAGCGCGCACGACCGCACTCGCGCGCCGCCCGAACGGTGCGCAAACGCTTCCCACGGCGGACCTCGTCCCGATAGATGTAGGAGACATGACACGTCTGTCCCGTGCCCTCCGCGGTGTGATCACCGCAGTGGCCGCCCTGCTGACCGTGACCGCCGCCTCCGCCACCGCCCGGGCCACCCCGGCCGATCCCAGGGCGCCGAAGGACTTCGTGGCCCTGAGCGCCGTGGATCCCACGATCATCCAGGAGATGCGCTACTTCACGCCTCACAACTTCGTCGGCGAGCGCGTCGACGGCTACGAGCAGCCGATGTGCATCCTCACCCGGCCCGCCGCCGAGGGCCTGCACAAGGCCCAGAAGGAACTGCTGCGCAAGGGCTACAGCCTGAAGGTCTACGACTGCTACCGGCCGCAACGCGCAGTGGACCACTTCGTCCGCTGGGCCAAGGACCTCGACGACCAGGCCATGAAGGCGGAGTTCTATCCGCGCGTCGACAAGACCCGGCTGTTCGACGACGGCTACATCGCGGCGAAATCCGGCCACAGTCGCGGCTCCACGATGGACCTCACCATCGTCCGGCTCCCGGCCCGGCCGACCCACCCCTACGTCCCCGGCCAGCCCCTCGTGCCCTGCTACGCGCCCAAGGACCAGCGCTTTCCGGACAACTCCCTCGACATGGGGACCGGATTCGACTGCTTCGACACCCTCGCGCACACGCTCGACCCCAGGATCCAGGGACAACAGCGTGCCAACAGGCTGCTGCTCAAGAGCACCCTGGAGAACCTCGGATTCGTGAACCTCGCCGAGGAATGGTGGCACTACACCTACCGGCCCGAGCCCTACCCGGACACCTACTTCGACTTCCCGGTCTCCCGGAAGTCCCTCACTCCGGGGCGCTGAGCGACTGCCCGAACATCTGACAGGAGACGCCCCTCCTCTGATCGGATACAGTCCGCGCGTGTCCGAAAATCAGCACCTGACTGTCAACTCCGTACCGGACTCCCACTGTTCGAGCTGCGGAGCGCCCTATGGGGAGGGCATCTCCGGCTGGCCCCGCACCTGCCGGGCCTGCGGGACCGTGGCCTACCGCAACCCGCTGCCGGTCGCGGTGGCCCTCCAGCCCGTGTACGACACCAAGGGCACCGCCCTGGTCGTGATCACCCGCACCGTGACCCCCGCGCGCGGGGGCACGGCTCTGCCCGGTGGCTACATCGACGACCGAGAGGACTGGCGGCACGCCGTCGTCCGCGAGCTCAAGGAGGAGACGGGCATCGACGCCGCCGCCCGGGACGTGCGGCTCGCCGATGCCATGAGCTCGCCCGACGGCCATCTGCTCCTCTTCGGGCTGCTCCCGGAACGTCCGGCCGAGGGTCTGCCACAGTCCGCCGCCACCGACGAGACGGAGGGATGGCACCTGCTGCGCAGGCCCGAGGAGCTGGCCTTCCCGCTGCACACGCTGGCCGTCCGCGCCTGGTTCGAGGGCCGGTACGTCTGAGCTGTGCGCTCAGTGCTCGCCGAGCCCCCGGACGCGGAGCGGGTGGGACGGGGCACCCAACCCCTCCTCCCGCTCGCGCTCCACGACCACCCGCCGGCCGTGCAGGCGGACCACGTAGCGCTCGATCTCCGGCTCGTCCCACCCGTCGCCCGCGTCCGGCACCACCAGCCCGCCCCCCGTGCGGCCAGGGGCGGGCGCCCACACCTCCAGCTCCAGCCCGCCCTGCTCGCCCCGCACGGGGATCACGGATCCCGCGCGCGCGAGTACGGGAATCCGCTCCAAGGGGGCGTCGACCAGCACCTGCCCCGGCCCCTCGTACGCCCGCCCCGTGGCCGTGTCGTACCAGCGGCCCGGTGGCAGCCGCACCGCCCGCCGCTCCGTGCCCGGCCGGAGCACCGGTGCCACCAGCAGGCTGTCGCCGAGCAGGAAGGCGTCCTCGCAGTCGCGCAGGGCGCGGTCCTCCGGCGCGCCCCACCACACCGGCCGCACATAGGGCGCCCCGGTGCGCCGTGCCAGATGCGCCAGCGTCACGAAGTACGGCAGCAGACGCCGGCGCTCGACGAGCGCCACGCGCGCGTGCTCGAGCACCTCCGGCCCGAACTCCCACGGCTCCCTCCGGCCCGCCCGCAGGCTCGCGTGCGTCCGGAACAGCGGCAGCCAGGCGCCCAGCTGGAACCAGCGCAGATACAGCTCGGGCGAGGGACTGCCGTCGAACCCGCCCACGTCCGGCCCCGAGTAGGGCACCCCGCACAGCCCGAGGCCCACCACCAGCGACAACGACGCCTTCAGCCCCGGCCAGCTCGTGGCCACGTCCCCCGACCAGGTGCCGCCGTAGCGTTGCAGGCCGGCCCACCCCGAGCGGGAGAAGACGTACGGCCGCTCGCCGGGTACCAGCTCGCGCAGCCCCTCGTACCCGGCCCGGGCCATGCAGAGGCCGTACACGTTGTGCGCCTCGCGGTGGTCGCCGCCCCGGCCCTCCAGGGCGTGCCGGGCCGACCGGGGCAGCGTCGTCTCACCGAAGGCGGCGAAGGAGGTCGGCTCGTTCATGTCGTGCCAGAAGCCCGCGAACCCCTCGGCCAGCCGCTCCTCGTACAGCCGGCCCCACCACTGCCGCACGCGCGCGTGCGTGAAGTCCGGGAAGACCGTCTCCCCGGGCCACGCCACGCCCCGTACGACCTTGCCCGAGGCGTCCCGTACGAAGGCGTCCTCGGCCGTGCCGGTGTCGTACACGGCGTTGCCCGGAGTGGCCCGCACGGCAGGGTCGACGATCGACACCAGCCTGATCCCGTCCCGGCGCAGCTCCTCCGCCAGCACCGGCAGCTTCGGGAAGCGGTCCTGGTCGACGGTGAACACCTGGTGCGCGTCGAAGTGGTCGATGTCCAGGTGCACGGCGTCCAGGGGCAGGCCGTGCTCGTGGTAGCCCGCGACGATCCGCCGCACCTCCTCCTCGGTGCCGAAACCCCACCGTGCGTGATGGTGGCCCAGAGCCCACGCGGGCGGCAGCGCCGCCGCCCCTGTCAGCGACGCCCAGGCGTGCACCACGCGCGCGGGAGTACCGACGATCACCCAGCAGCGCAGCGGGCCGCCGTCCATCCGCAGTTCGCTCACCCCGGCCCGGTCGTGGCCCGAGCCGGCACCCTCCTCACCCTCCCGCAGGACGACCGTGCCGTCCCAGGTGTTGTCGTGGAACGCCAGATGCGTGCCCGCGTCGGCCACCACCCACTGGACCGGCATGGTGATGTACAGCGGGTCGTCACCGGGTCCGAACGAGTGACCGGGATCGGTGTTCCACAGCCGATAGGTGCCGTCACGCAACCGAGGCCCGGACGCCCGCCCGCCCAGGCCGAAGAACCGCGCGTCGGCCGCCACCTCCGACCGCTGGAGCCAGCGCGCCGGACCCCCGCCGACCGGCTCCCACCAACGGGGCGGCAGATCCCGCCGCAGAGGCACGCCCCCGGGAGTGCGCACCTCGATCGCGCCCTGCCGCGAGACCGCGACGGTGACCCGCTCGGCCACCACCCGCCAGCCGCCCTCCTTGTCCGGCTCCAGCACCGCGCGGGGGTCCGGCTCGGGGCAGCGGCCGGCCAGCGCGTGCGACGGCTCGGGGCCATCCCCGTCCCAGCCCCAGAAGACGGCACCGTTCACCGCGACCAGGATCCGCAGCTCCGACCGGCTGAACCGCACGATCCCGCCCCCGGGCCCGGGCGCCGCGTCCCGCACCACGCCCGGCGTCCGTGCGCGCTCGGGCCCCCGTGGCGGCAGGGCCCTGGCGTCGGCACGCCGCCTGCGCCAGGCGGCCCGTACGGTGCGCAGGCCCTGGGCCCCGCCCGCAGAGCCGACCGCTTTCACCGAACGCACCAGGTCACGACCGTCCATGCTGCTCACCCTGCCATCGACAGCGCTCCGCGCGCGTGTCGTTCAACTGCCGTTCACCCAGGCCCGGACCACATCGTCACGACACGGACTATGTGGGGCGCACCCTGGTGCAGAAGTCGATCACATGGCATCGTCCGTGTCAGCCGCGTCACGCGCACACCCCAGCACGTGCGCGGACCGACGCACACGACGCGCACAGTCCGGGAGCCGCCCCATGTCGACCGCGAACCCCCTGCCGCTCTGGCAGCCCGATCCGCAGCGCATCGCCCAGGCACGGATCACGAAGTTCCAGGCCTGGGCGGCCGAGCACCACGGAGCGCCCGCCGAGGGCGGCTACGCGGCCCTGCACCGTTGGTCCGTCGACGACCTGGACACCTTCTGGAAGGCCGTCACGGAATGGTTCGACGTACGCTTCTCCACCCCCTACGCGCGCGTGCTGGGCGACCGCACCATGCCCGGGGCGCAATGGTTCCCCGGAGCCACCCTGAACTACGCCGAGCACGCCCTGCGCGCCGCTGACACCCGCGCACACGAGCCGGCCCTCCTGTACGTCGACGAGACCCACGAACCGAGCCCGCTGACCTGGTCCGAGCTGCGCCGCCAGGTGGGCTCCCTGGCCGGCGAACTGCGCGCCCTCGGCGTACGCCCCGGAGACCGTGTCAGCGGCTACCTGCCGAACATCCCCCAGGCGGTCGTCGCCCTCCTCGCCACAGCCGCCGTGGGCGCCGTGTGGACCTCCTGCGCCCCCGACTTCGGCGCCCGCAGCGTCCTGGACCGCTTCCAGCAGGTCGAACCGGTCGTGCTGTTCACCGTCGACGGCTACCGCTACGGCGGCAAGGAGCACGACCGCCGCGACGTCGTCGCCGAACTGCGCCGCGAACTGCCCACTCTGCGCGCCGTCGTCCACATCCCCCTGCTCGGCACCGCGGCCCCCGAGGGCGCCCTGGAGTGGTCGGCCCTGACCTCCGGCGACGTCGAGCCCGTCTTCGAACAGGTGCCCTTCGACCATCCGCTGTGGGTGCTGTACTCGTCCGGCACCACCGGTCTGCCCAAGGCCATCGTGCAGTCCCAGGGCGGCATCCTGGTCGAACACCTCAAGCAGCTCGGCCTGCACTGCGACCTCGGCCCCGAGGACCGCTTCTTCTGGTACACGTCGACCGGCTGGATGATGTGGAACTTCCTCGTCTCCGGCCTGCTGACCGGCACGACGATCGTCCTGTACGACGGCAGCCCCGGCCATCCCGACACCGGCGCCCAGTGGCGGGTCGCCGAGCGCACCGGAGCCACCCTGTTCGGCACCTCCGCCGCGTACGTGATGGCCTGCCGCAAGGCGCAGATCCATCCCTCCCGCGACCACGACCTGTCCAAGGTCCAGTGCGTGGCCACCACCGGCTCCCCGCTGCCGCCCGACGGGTTCCGCTGGCTGCACGACGAGTTCGCGGAGAGCGGGGCCGACCTGTGGATCGCCTCCGTCAGCGGCGGCACCGACGTGTGCTCCTGCTTCGCAGGAGCCGTCCCGACCCTCCCGGTCCACATCGGCGAGCTCCAGGCCCCCTGCCTGGGCACCGACCTGCAGTCCTGGGACCCGAGCGGCGAACCCCTGGTCGACGAGGTCGGCGAACTCGTCGTCACCAACCCCATGCCGTCGATGCCGATCCACTTCTGGAACGACCCCGACGGCAGCCGCTACCACGACAGCTACTTCGCGATGTACCCCGGCGTCTGGCGCCACGGCGACTGGATCACGCTCACCTCCCGCGGCTCGGTGATCATCCACGGCCGCTCCGACTCCACGCTCAACCGCCAGGGCGTACGCATGGGATCCGCCGACATCTACGAAGCCGTCGAACGGTTGCCCGAGATCAAGGAATCCCTCGTCATCGGCGTCGAACAGCCCGACGGCGGCTACTGGATGCCTCTGTTCGTGCATCTGGTGCCCGGAGCCGTCCTCGACGACGCGCTCCTGAACCGGATCAGGCAGACCATCCGCGAACAGCTCTCCCCGCGCCACATCCCCGACGAGGTCGTCGAGGTGCCCGGCATCCCGCACACCCTCACCGGCAAGCGCATCGAGGTACCGGTCAAGCGCCTCCTCCAGGGCACCCCGCTGGACAAGGCGGTCAACCCCGGGTCCATCGACGACATCGAGCTGCTGCGCTTCTACGAGGACCTGGCCCGCAAGCGCGCCTGACCACACCGCTCAGCCCCCGTAGGTGGCCTCGGACTCGCCGAGCACGGCGGCGAAGTCCGAGGCCAGCCGCGCCGCGTCGGCCGGTTCCAGCTCGGCGACGGAGATCCGCACCCCGGGCCCCGAGGACAGCCGGAACCGCGCGCCCGCGGCGACCCACCAGCCATAGGACCGCAACCCGTTCACCACGGCGGACTCGTCCGCCACCGGCACCCACACGTTCATGCCGCTCGCCCCGTGCGCCGGGATCCCCCTGAACGCCAGCTCCCCGAGGAGAGCGTCACGGCGCGCCGTGTACGCCGCGCGTGCCCGGGACACCAGCGCGCGCGTGCCCTCGTCCGTCATCAGCCCGTGGACCGTCTCCTGGAGCAGATGGCTGACCCAGCCGGACGTCAGCAGCAGCCGCCCGTCGTGACGGGCCAGGGTGGTGGCGTCGCAGGCCGCGGCGGCCCAGCGCAGATCGGCGCCCAGGAACTTGCTCACGGTGCGCACATGCACCCAGCGCGCCGGACCGTCGGCGGTGAGCGTCCGCAGGGGCGCGTCGGTGACCGCCGAGGCGTGGTCGTTCTCGACGACCAGCACGTCCGGGGCCTCGCGCAGTACGTCGACCAGCGCCTCGCGACGCTCCGGCGAGAAGCACCCGCCGTACGGGTTCTGGCCCCGCGGACTGCACACCACGGCCCGCGCGCCCGCCCGCAGCGCCCGCCGCAGGGCATCGGGACGCATCCCCTCGTCGTCCACCGCCACCGGGACGCTGCGCAGCCCCAGCGCCGTGACCAGGTCCAGCAGATGGTGGTAGCCGGGATCCTCCATCGCCACCGCGTCACCGGGCCGCAGCTCCACGGACAGCAGCCGTCCGACGAGATCCAGCGCACCGTGGGCGAACGTCACGTGCTCCACCGGCACCCCGTCGGGCCGCAGCCAATCGCGCACGACCTCCTCCAGCCGCGCCAGCCGGGGCGTCGAGCGGTGCGACCGGGCACCCGGAGCCAGGCGCGACGGCGGCACCAGGCCAGGGAGAAACGCGGGATCCGGATGCCCGCCAGCGAGGTCCCGCAACCCCGGGGGCACCTTCGGCGGGCGGCGCGAGGCCACCGCCGGGGCCGGCGCCACGACGGTCCCGCCGCGGCCCCGGGTGACGACGATGCCCCGCCCCCGCAGCTCCTTGTACGCGGTGGCGACCGTCCCTGGACTCACCCCCAGATCGTCGGCCAGCCGCCGCACCGGCGGCAGCGCCGTACCCGGAGCCAGGGCGCCCTCCGCCACGCCCCGCTCCACGGACGCGGCAATTCCCTTGGCCGTCGTACCACTGATCGCATATTGTGCTGCCACACAGATAATTATGTATCAGTACATAACTTAATGGCAAGGGGGAGCAGTGGGGGCCACCCGCCGCACAGGACGCGCAGGAGCAGGACGACAACGCATCCCCGGAGGACGGGACGGCCGCAGAATGCTCGCCGTCGCCCTCGTCGACCGCACCGGCAGCGGACTGTGGACATCCGTCTCCGTCCTGTACTTCACCTACGTCTCCGGCCTCTCCGTCGCCCAGGTCGGCACCCTCGCCGCCCTCGCCGGAGCCGTCGGCATCGCAGGCGCCCCCCTCGGCGGCCACCTCGCCGACCGCCTCCCCCTCACCCGCGTACTCATCGCCCTGCAACTCCTGCGCGCACTCGCCTCCCTCGCCCTCCTCACCAGCGACAACTACGCCCTGCTGGTCACCTTCTCCGCCGTGGGCAGCCTCGGCGACCGCGCCGCGAGCGTCCTCACCAAGCTCTACGCCACCCGCGTCGCCGGCCCCGACCGCGTCCGCTACCAGGCCCTCAACCGCACCCTGGCCAATGTCGGCTGGGCACTCGGCGGGCTCGGTGCCGCAGCCGCCCTCACCCTCGGCACCACCGCCGCCTACCGGTGGCTGCTCATCGGTGACGCGCTCTCCTTCGTCGCCGCCGCCCTTCTCACCGTGCGCTGCGCGGAACCCCCTTCCCCCTCCAGGACCGTCGCCGGCTCACACACCCCCGAGCCCGCCACCAAGCCCAACAGCCCCTGGCGGGACAGCACCTACCTCCGCTACGTCGCCACCGAAACCGTCCTCTTCCTCGACGACGCCGTCTTCAAGGTCGGCCTGCCCCTGTGGATCGCGCACACCGGCACCACACCCCACGGCCTCGCACCCCTGCTCATGGTCCTCAACAACGTGATGGTGGTCGTCCTCCAGGTCCCCCTGGCCCGCTTCGGCGCCACCACGGCAGCCGCCCGTGGCCTCCTGATCCCGCTCTCGGCCGCCTACGCCGCCGGCGGCACCGCCATGGCGCTGTCCGCGACCGCCGGCACCGTCGGCGCCACCCTGCTCCTGACCGCCGCAGCCGCCGCCTTCACCACGGCGGAAATGCTCCACGCCACCATCTCCTGGGAACTGTCCGTCGCACTCGCCCCCGCCCAGGCCCAGGGCACCTACCTGGGCGTGCACGGACTCGCACAGTCCGCACAGCGCAGCATCGGACCGCTCGCCGTCACCGCGGCCATCGCCGCGGGCCCCGCCGGATGGACGCTCTTCGGCGCCACCATCGCCCTGACCTGCGTCATCCAGCACCGCACGGTCCGTGACCGACTCGCCCGCCCCTCGTTGTCAGTGCCGCCGGTTACTGTGAGTGAGCAGTGATCGACCGTGCACACAGGGGGAGAACATGGCGCACACCGACCACCAGAGCATGCGACGCGTCCTGCGCCGCGAAATCGCCGGCACCATCGGCCTGCTCACCGACGAACACGACTTCCGCGCCATGCGGCGCTACCGCAGCTTCACCTTCGACGACCACACCACCTACCTCCAGCAGGTGGAAGCACTCCTGAAGACCCGGGCCGCCCAAGGCAGCCACACCGCGGTGGCCCTCTTCGACCCCGAGGAATACGCCGAATACTGCGCCGGCACCGGCCTCGACCCCGACGTCCCGGCCAGCCGCGCCCGCTTCACCGCCCAGATCGCCACCACCGGCCCGACCGTCCCCTACGACGGACGGCCCCTCACCGAACTCGTACCCACCCTCGTCGACGAGGCCGTCCGCCAGGTCACCTGGGAATACGCCTCCACACTCCTCGGCCGGCTCGGCCCCTGCACCACCTGCGGCGAGGACATCGGCCGCGCCGCCTTCGACCGAGCCGCCGGCCTCCTCGCCCGCATCCTCGAGACGGCACCGCCGGGAGAGCGGCACCTGGTGTGCAGCGTCACCGCCCCAGCCGAAACCCTCGTCGCCGCCCTCCACGCCGATGCCGACGACAGCGGCGCCACCCGGCTCGACGAGGCCGAGGCACTCGAGTTCACCACGGTCCTCGCCCTCGGCATGGCCGCCCGCAGTCCCGGTGGACTCGTCATGCGCACCACCCAGCCCGGCGCCCGCGACCGCGTCTACGGCTGGCGCCTGCGCGGCGACGGCCTGGCCCCCCTCACCGAGGGCGAGGTCTTCGACGCCTACTGCACCGACGCCGAATCCGGCGACCTGATCGGCCCGGAATCCGGCGTCGATTACTGCGTACCACCCGATCTCGGAGAGAACGGCCTCGGAGAGAAGGGACATAACCCCCGGCACCGCCACTGAACACGCGAAGGGGCGCCCCACCCACGTGGAGCGCCCCTCGACAGCCGGCCCGCTACGGGCCCGGCCCCTCACTCGCCGGACAGCACCACCTGCGCCGCGCTACGCGCCTCGTCGGCGCTGTCCGCGGCACGCGCGGCCGCCGCCGCCCGCTCGCACTGGGCCAGCGTGTGCTTGGCCAGCGACGCCCGGACATACGGAATCGACGCCGCACCCATGGACAAGGAGGTGACACCCAGACCCGTCAGCACACACGCGAGCAGCGGATCCGACGCGGCCTCACCACAGACACCACAGCTCTTGCCCTCGGCCTTCGCCGCCTCGGCGGCCAGCGCCACCAGGTCCAGCAGCGCGGGCTGCCACGGGTCCTGCAGCCGGGACACCGCGCCCACCTGACGGTCCGCGGCGAAGGTGTACTGAGCGAGGTCGTTGGTCCCCAGCGACAGGAACTCGACCTCCTGGAGCACCGAGCGGGCCCGCAGCGCCGCCGACGGGATCTCGACCATCGCACCGAACTTCGCCCGCAGCCCCGCCGCACGGCACGCGTCCGCGAACGCCTTGGCGTCGGCCCGGTCCGCGACCATGGGAGCCATGACCTCGAGATAGACCGGCAGCCCCTCGGCCGCCTTGGCCAGCGCCGTCAGCTGCGTACGCAGCACCTCCGGGTGGTCGAGCAGCGTCCGCAGACCCCGCACGCCCAGGGCGGGGTTCGGCTCGTCGGCCGGGGTCAGGAAGTCCAGCGGCTTGTCCGCGCCCGCGTCCAGCACCCGCACGACAACACGGCCTTCGGGGAAGGCCTCCAGGACCTGCCGGTAGGCCTCGATCTGCTTCTCCTCGGACGGCGCGTTCTTGTTGTCGTCCAGGAACAGGAACTCGGTCCGGAACAAGCCGACGCCCTCCGCACCGGCCTCGACCGCCGCCGGCACGTCGGCGGGACCGCCGATGTTGGCCAGCAGCGGCACCTTGTGACCGTCGGACGTGGCGCCCGGACCCACCGAGGCCGCCAGCGCGGCCTTGCGCTCCGCGGCCGCCGCCTCCAACTGCGCCTTCTTCTCGTCACTGGGGTTCACGAAGATCTCGCCGGTGCTGCCGTCCACCGCGATCAACGTGCCCTCGGACAGCTCCCCGGCACCGGGCAGCGCGACGACCGCGGGCACCCCGAGCGCACGCGCCAGAATCGCGCTGTGGCTCGTCGGCCCGCCCTCCTCGGTGACGAAGCCCAGCACCAGGCCCGGGTCCAGCAGCGCGGTGTCGGCGGGCGCCAGGTCACGGGCGACCAGGACGTACGGCTCGTCGCTGTCCGGAACACCCGGCATGGGAACGCCGAGCAGCCGCGCGACGATACGGTTCCGCACGTCGTCGAGGTCGGCCACGCGGCCCGCCAGGTACTCACCCGCACCGGCCAGCAGATCCCGGTAGGCGGCGAACGCGTCGTACACCGCGCGCTCCGCCGTACTGCCGACGGCGATGCGCCGGTCCACGTCCGCGATCAGCTCGGGGTCCTGCGCCATCATGGCCTGCGCCTCCAGCACGGCCTGGGCCTCACCCCCGGCCAGGTTGCCGCGCGCCATCAGATCGGCCGCCACCGCCTCCACGGCCTGGCGGGCGCGCCCCTGTTCGCGCTCCGCGTCCTCCGCCGGTATCTGCTTGGCCGGCGGCTCGAGCACCGCCGTCCCCATGTGCCGTACCTCGCCGATCGCCACTCCGTGGCTCACACCGACGCCTCGCAGCGTTGTCTCCATCTCACCGGTCTCCGGTTCGGGCGGCGGCTCCCGCCGCGGTGGTCGTTCTGTTCGCCGTCCTCGTCCTCGAGGACAGCAGGGGTGTCACTTCCAGGCGAAGAGGCTGTCGCCGGCCTTCACATCGCCGTTGTCGCGAAGATCGGAGAGGGAGTCGGCGGTGGCCTCCAGGGCCACGACCGGGCAGACCGGCGACTTTCCCTTGGCCTCGACGGCGGCGGGGTCCCAGCGCACCACGGCCTGGCCGCGTGTGACGGTGTCGCCCTTGTTCGCGAGCAGTTCGAAGCCCTCGCCGTTGAGCTGCACGGTGTCGATGCCGAGGTGGACGAGCACGCCGTGTCCCTGTTCGTCGACGACGACGAACGCGTGCGGGTGCAGCGAGACGATGACACCTGCCACCGGAGCCACCGCCTCGGAGGGCTCACGCACAGGGTCGATGGCGGTGCCCGGGCCGACCATGGCGCCGGAGAAGACCGGGTCCGGCACTGCGGCCAGTCCGATGGCGCGTCCGGCGAGCGGGGACGTCACGGTGGTCATGGGAAGCCTCCCAGGGGTGGAGATCGTATGTGCCGTCACTGCCTGTCCCGGACGGCGCACTGTGCAGCAGGGTATGTCACGGTAAGTACCGGATCCGGGCGAGAGCTTACGACAGCTCACGTTGGTGGTCTAGACCACCAAACGCGTCGATTTGCACCGGCTCTGCAGGCCGATGTAGAGTCGTACCCCTGTCCGGGGGAGAGAGTGACGCGGACCAAGCGTCCTTGCTCGGGCAGCACCCAACTTGTCAGATCCTATCTCTGGATCGCCTTCGGCATGTCCGCGGGGCGGTGGTCAGAGAGACCGGAAAAGCCTGATAGAGTGTGGATCACCGAAGGGAAGCGCCT